>JAISJD010000016.1 GCA_031261705.1 Lactobacillales bacterium | reverse complement strand
TCGTTTCTCCTTAAAGAAACACATCAGTGGAAAGTTCAAATTAGGGTCTATAATATTTAATGATTGTTTGATAGAATCGTTGTATGGCATCTTGTATTCTCCTTATAAAATTTTTGTTTGGTTGCTTTAATTTTATCAGAATACCAGATGTTTTTTGAGTACCAAAAAATGGTAGTGAATTTCTCACCACCATCAAAAATTATAGAGCCGAAAGAGGTTGAGGCGTTTTGCTTCAGCTTCTTTTTTTACATAAAGCCACTAATGGGTATGGTACAATGGATTTGTCAAAAATAGATTTTTAGTTGGAGGGTTGTTAGATGATTTCTCGTGAACTGTATAAGTATATTCAATTTAGGGGCAAGCGAAATCCGTCCTATTCTGGTCTTTACGGGAAACAATCTTCTGTTTTGAAGAACAATACTCGTATAAATAAAGCAAGAGAGCAAGCGGGTAAAGCTGTGGTTCCTGTGAGTAAAATTATTAAAGAAAGTAATAACTTTCTTAGATTAATAGGTGTGTCTCCTGTTGGTGAACCAAGAGTGGATTTAACAAAAGACAAGATAGATTACAAAAAGATAAAAAACGATAATGATTTAAATAATGAGAATCATCTTGTTTGGATGAAATTTACCACGGATGGTTATTTAGGTGTAGTTGCCGCTAGTAATGATATAAATTTTGATATTCCAAATGGTGAAGATGAAAGCGATAAAGTTGAAAATCATAATACCTCAGGAATAATTATTAATATGTTGGGCAAAGAATGGGATGAAAGTTTTGTATTAATCTTTCCTTTAAAAAATATAAGTGACGGGCTAAGAAAAGACATTGAATGCGGGATAGGGAACTACTTAATTTCTAAAGATATTCCGATACTAGATTTTTATTCGCATAGATTTCAATGATTCTATGGTGAATTAAATAAAATATAAATCAGAGGGTGAGCAAAGTGAACGGTCAGTATTATTTGATAAAGCACGTTTGGACAAAATATAAATTTTACTGGGCACTTCTTCTCCTTTCCCGAAGCCTGAAAATGATTTTAAGCAATGGAGAGTGCTATTATTGATTTATCATTGCATCAGCTCTTTTTTAATTTCTAAATCTTTGGTAATTACTTCTCTTACAAGTAAATTATCAATTGGAACATCAAAGTAATCAGCTACTTTTTCAATCTTTTCTTTTTTGATGAATTATCTACACAAGAAAATAAAGGATTTATTTTCGGAATGGCAGATTTGGTCAAAATTGGTACTTCTCTCAGACATTTATGGGTTCTTTTCTGCTTTCTGGAGTCTCAATGAATCACTATTTCTTAATTTTTTGGATTCTTCTATGATAACGGCAATTGGAGGAGTTTTATTACTATTCATCCAATTTTCAATTAGGGTTTATAAAAGCGTTTTCATTAAAAATAAAGTATAATAAAAGAAAATGATTAGAAAAGGAGATGAATAAAATGAAAAATCGAGGAGTAATAGCAATTATCACCTTTGTCTTAGGTCTTTCCATTGGTATTGGAGGTGCCACTGTTTACTATCATCAAGTGGAAGCAGACAATCTTGTGAAAACTAAAACAACTGAAACTAAGACTAAAACGACAAAGACAAGTAAGAGTGAGAAGAAAGTGAAAACGAAAAGTTCTACTTCGACAGGAACGTCAGCAAGTACAACGACAAGTTCAACAGTGCCTGCAAGTGTTCCAAAGCAACGTGTTGTTCAAAACGAACAGGCTGTTAACGTAGCAACAAAACCGACTGGGACTTCAACTGATCAAAAGCCAGCAGCAGTCGCACAAACAACACCAACCGTAAGTCCAGTCCGCTATCGTCCGTCTCAGTTGAACATTTTGAATGATGTGATTCCTTATGAAGATGGAGGACAGGCGCAAGGTCAAGCGATTATTAATTCTGATCCAGATGGACTTGCTTCCACTTGGGGTGGTGCAAATCCATTTAGCGGAACAGACGGATTAAATACACATATTATCGGGCATAATCCTGGGGCATTTTACATTTTATATCAATTAGCAGTTGGAGATAATTTTGTAGTAACTGACTCTAGCGGAACGCCGTTTACTTATCAAGTGACTCAAATGACTTATGTCAATCATGAGGGAGTTGACCTCTCAACAAATCAAGATTTATGGGATCAAATCACTGGTACTGGTGGTGGCGAACGAGTGACTTTACAGACGTGTAATGGAGCAGATGAAGATTTAATTGTATTTTCAGAGAAAGTAGATTAAAATATAACACGTAGTATTAAATTTTCAAAAAAGGAGGATTTGTTATATGAATGGAGGAGAAATTTCTGGTAAACCTGTGACAGAGGAAGAGTTACTTCGTCTAGGATATAAGAAGTATTATGGAGAAGGGATAGACATCTATTATTCTAAGGATATTTGTGCGCATATTGGAAATTGTGTGCGAGGCAATCCAAAAGTTTTTGAAGTGGGTCGTCGTCCTTGGATAATTACCGACAATGGAGAAGTAGCGGATAATATTCGTATTATTGATACTTGTCCGAGTGGTGCTTTGAAATACATTAAACATTAGGAGCTGATTTTTTTGAAATTTGTGGAAGAACCAGATAGATTTGTTCTATTAGATGATGAAGGTCGCGAAGCTGGAGAAATCACTTGGGCTTTAGCGGAAGATGTAATGATTGTTGATCATACTTTTGTAGATGATAAATATCGTGGAAAAGGCTATGCGGTTGATTTGGTCCGCCATGTAGTTGACAAAGCACGTCGAGATGATGAAAAAGTCTTACCGCTATGTCCTTTTGCTAGAAAAGAGTTTCAAGAAAAACCAGAATATCAAGATGTTTTAAGAAAATAAGTTTTCCAAGAGTTGATGAGCGTTCGTTATGTCGTTCATCAGCTTTTTTTGTACATAAAATAACTAAATACAGTTAATATTAAATTAAAAAAATCGTAATTATATTTTTATACTTCTTTTTAAAATTAATTGTTATGCTATAAATTATAGTTTGATGATGTTATTTTTAATTAAAATATAAATAACTAAATGTTGCGTTTTCAGGAAGAGTCATGATATAAATTTATTGCACCAAATAAAAATTGAGAGGAAGATTTGATGAAAAAGAAAAATTTAGGGTTAGCGTTGTTATCAACAGTGTTAGTAGGAGTGGGGATGCTTGTTGGTGAACAATCAGTATCTGCGCATGGTTATGTGGAGACACCCGCAGCTCGTGGGTATCAAGGAAAACTTGACCTTGGGATTTTAGGTTGGACAACTGCGTTTAACAAATATGGAAATGTTATTACCAATCCACAATCGCTAGAAGCACCTAAAGGATTTCCACGAAATGGTCCAGCAGATGGACGGATTGCATCGGCTAACGGAGGTTTTGGGCAAATTGGGGACTATGTTTTAGATGACCAAACAAGCAATAGATGGAAAAAGACGGAGATAACTACTGGGCAAAATACGTTCACTTGGAAGTATACGGCACCGCATAAAACGTCTAAATGGCATTATTATATGACCAAAACTAACTGGAATCCGAATGCTCCTTTGACTCGTGATGGATTAGAACTTATCGGAACAGTGAATCATGATGGCTCCTCAGCGACCAATAATTTAAGTCATACGTTGACAATTCCAGAAAACAGAGCGGGGTATCATGTCATTCTAGCAGTATGGGATGTAGCAGACACATCCAATGCTTTTTACAATGTCATTGACGTCAATGTAAACAATTCAGTGATTCCGTCATTACCTGTGAAACCGACCAATGTCCATGCAAATAACGTGACCAAAAATTCTATCTCACTCACTTGGAACGCACAAACAACGGCTGCTTCTTATAATGTTTACCGAGGAGGAAAGAAGATTCAAACGGTTTCTTCTACAAGCTTTACAGATTCAGGTTTAAAAGCAGATAGCAAATATAGTTATCAAATCGAAGCAGTGTCAACTTCTGGAGTGGTTTCAGAAAAAAGTGATGTATTAACAGTAAAAACGTTAGCAGAAGTTGCACCAGAAAAACCAACCACTCCAAGTGGCTTACATTCAATGGGCGAAACGGAAACAAGCATTTCTCTAATGTGGAATCAATCTACGCACACTTCAGGAATTAAGGAGTATCAAATCTATCGTAATGGTGCTTTAGTGAAAGCAACAGTTAAGACAAACTACGTTGACAATGCACTTTCTGAAAATATGGAGTATAACTACGTTGTTAAAGCGATTAGTTTTACTGGGGATATTTCAGATGAAAGCAATTTATTGATAGTGAAAACGAAAGAAGCAGAGAAATCTGAACCTGAAAACCCGGGTGACATAAGAGAATTTACTTTAGGGACTTTCTTCAATCCTACGTTTTATTCAGTCAATGAAATTGTATATTATGAAGGAAATTATTACGAAACTTTAGTGACTCATTATAACTATGGGGATTCTACTTGGGCACCAGATCAAGCATCGTCATTATTTAAAAAGCTTTAAGCGAATAATAAATCTGACACAGTCATTTTGGCTGTGTTTTTCTTAATAACCATAGTTATCACCTATCACGAGGTTATAATATAACTATTTTCCTTATGGTGAATTTTCTGATAATATTTTCGGTACAACATAACAGCAAATAAATCATGCAGGGAAACATTAAGTAAATGGAATCAAACGCCTAGAGAGCTTCTGGTTGGTGGAAAGAAGTCGTTGATGAAATGGAAAATGGATGTGGAGCATTCGAGAATATCGCGGGCAGTTTCCGTTACTAAACTTCTGTAAGAGTATGCAGAATGAGTGAAGTATTGCAAAATACTTTAATAAAGGTGGTACCGTGCGTGAGCGCCCTTTCCTAGTCATTTTTGGCTTGGAAAGGGCGCTTTTTCTGTTAAAGATTTAAATCAAATAAAAAGGAGATTTGCTATGACAACGAAAAGAGAATTGGTAAAAACTGTTTTAGAAGGAAAAAAAGTGGAGAGAGTACCGGTTGGTTTTTGGTATCATTTTGCTCCGAATGAATCCATTGATGTGTTTAAACAACCTGAGTTACGTGAAATAAATGTGAGCGGACATGAAGCTTTTATTCAGGATTTTTCACCGGATTTCATTAAGCTGATGAGCGACGGATATTTTATTTATCCTAATAAAAAAATTGCTAGTGCAACATCTATTAAAGATTTAGCAAACATTGAACCCTTAGGAGAAAATCACCAGTGGATTACGGATCAAGTTTCTCTTGTGAAAGAATTACGGACATTATTTAGCGAAGATATTTATTCTTTCTATAATATTTTTGCTCCGGCTACCTATTTTAAGTTTTTATTAAGAGGAAATGACAAGTTACTGGCTAAATTTATTTTAGAGGATGCACAATCTACTGCTAAAGTGCTGTCCGTTATAGCAAGTGACTTGGCGATTCTTTCTAAAAGAGTTATCGAAGAGGCAGGGGCTGACGGAATATATTTTAGTACTCAAAACATTCAGTCAGAAAATATCTCAGAGGAACTATTTGAACAAACAGTAAAAAAGAGTGATTTAGAAGTGTTAACAGTAGCAGAACAGGTTGGCGGTGTGAATATTTTACATGTTTGTGGGTTTGCAGGCGCAAGCAATCAATTGGAAGAGTTTAAAGATTATCCAAGCAAAATTGTTAACTGGGCGACAAATATCGAAAAAGTTTCTGTAGCAGAAGGGCAACAAATCTTTAAAAATAAGGTCGTACTCGGTGGTTTTGGAAATACAACTTCAGATCTTCTCTATCGAGGGGAAAAAGAAGAAATCAAGCAAGCAACCAAAGCATTAGTCGAAGAAACAAACGGCATAAATCTATTAATTGGTGCGGATTGTACCGTTCCACGTGAGATTGATTTAGCGCATTTGAATTGGGTACGTGAGGCAGCAGCGGAGTAAATTAGGAGGAAAATGTTATGTCAAAAATTAATAAAAAGACGGTTGGAATTATTGCAGGTGTGGTTGTATTAGTCGGAGGGTTTGCTATTTATCAGCGTTCTCAAGCCTCAGGAAAGAAAGCGGACTCTACGGAGAAAAAAGAAGTAAGAACTATTCGTGTAGCTCATACACAAAATTATGTTCCTTATGACTATGTCAACGAAGCAGGGAAATCAGACGGTTTTGAGGTGCAAGTCCTAAAGGCGGTTGATAAAAAGTTGAAGGATTATAAATTTGAGTATACTCCGACAAGTGATGAAGATTTACTGATAGGAATTGAGTCAGGAAAATATGACATTGGAACAAAAGGTGCATGGAAAACAGCAGAGCGTGAGAAAAAATTTATCATTCCAGAAGAAAAAATTGGCGCAAGTATCATTGGAATCACTTTCCGTACAGCTGATAAAGATAAATTTACAGACTTTGACGCTTTCGCAGAAAACTCTGGGAAATTGGTCCCAATTAGTCCACAAAATGCGCAATATCAAGTAGTTGAGGATTACAATAAGAAAAATCCAGACCATAAAATTGACCTGAAAGCAGCGGAACAATTCAATGCTTCGGATGCTTATGCGTGGGTATTAGAAAAACGCTATGATGCTTACTTTGATATTAAGCTTTCCTATGAAACAAGCATAGTCAAAGAAGATGGTCCTTATCATAAATGGGCAAATGAGTTATCTTACCTCCCTTACAAAGGGATTCCAACATATCCACTAATTCATAAGTCTGAAGAAAATAAAGAATTTGCGAAAGCCTATGATAAAGCGATTAAAGAGTTAGAAAGTGACGGGGTGTTTGATGAATTATCAGAAAAATATTTTGGTGAAAATGTCTTTAAATTTGTTGATTAGGTCAGAGGGAATTGCTTAAGCGAGGGGTGAAAAATGTGATACCATTTGACTTTTCAAAAGTATTTAGTGTTTTACCTAAGTTGCTCCCGTATCTTCCTGTAACCTTGGGAATTACGGGGGTAACCATTATTGTGGGAACCTTACTTGGTGGTTTCTTTGCAAAAGAGAGTCTGAAAGAAGATTCCATAGCAAAAAAGCTAGTGGACGGTTATATTCTATTCATGAGATGTACACCTCCCATTGTTCTGATTTTTCTTATTTTTTATGGATTACCAAAATTATTGTTAAGTTTATTTTTGATTGATATCAATACGTGGTATAAAGGAATTTTTGTGGTCATTTCTTTAACCTTGTTGTTTGCGGCAAATATCGCCGTTACCTTTAAATCGGCTTATCTAGCGGTTCCCTATGCACAGACAGAGGCAGGTCTTGCGGCGGGATTGACAGAATTTCAAGTATTTGCTCGAATTATTGTTCCTCAAGCAGCTAAGGTAGCGTTGCCGAACTATGCGAATAATGTGCTGACTTTACTAAAAGAAGGCTCACTTGCTTATACTATTGGGCTAATTGACATTATGGGGCAAGCACAAAATATTATTGCAAGAAATCTCGGGAATTTTGCGCTTGAAACTTATGTAGCGGTCACACTGATTTATTGGGGATTAGCGATAATCATTGAGCAGTTTGCCAGAATCGTGGAACGAACGTGGTCTAAAGGAACTCGAGGATTTACAGGAGGAGAAAGTTAATGGATATTGCTTACATCATTCAAACCTTTTTTCTTACTCTTAGAGGCGTTCCAGTGACGCTCTTAATTACAGGAGTAGCCTTAGTATTTGCCACACCGGTTGCTTTTTTCTGGGCTCTGGCTCGTGTTTATAAGGTGCCGTTCTTTTCGCAATTAGCAGCGCTTTATACATCAATTATTCGAGCAACACCGCTCATTCTTCTAATCTTAGTTTTTTACAGTGCGATTCCAAGCTCGTTGAATCAATTGTTTAAAAGTTTAGGGTCTTCCATAGATGTTTTTAAGTTCAATCCATTGATCTATGCTTGTTTGGTGTTTGTTTTGACGACGGTTGGAAGTCTTTCAGAAGTGTTTCGTTCAGCGATTCAAACGGTAAATGTTGGACAACTTGAGGCTGCTTGGTCAAGTGGATTAACGACTCCACAGGCTTATCGAAGAATTATTATTCCCCAAGCACTCGTTTCCGCTTTGCCTAATATTTGTAATTTAACGATTGCTATTGTCAAAGGGACATCACTTGTGTTTGTTATGACGGTTAAAGATATTACAGCGATTGCAAAGGTGGAAGCAGCTTACGGATATCATTATACAGAAAGTTATTTAGTTATTTTTATTATCTACATTCTTTTATGCAGTGTCATTCAATTTGCATTTACTAGATTAGAAGATAAATTTCAGATTTCTAGCAAAGCTGCGCCCAAGAAAGTGGAAAATATTCGATTGGAGGAAAGGGAGCATGTTAAAAGTAACAAACTTACACAAGAAATTTCATGATAAAGAAGTGTTGCGTGGGGTCGATTTATCTGTTAATAAAGGCGATGTGGTGGTAATTCTAGGTCCAAGCGGTTCTGGGAAAACAACTTTTTTAAGAAGTTTAAATTTTCTCGAACGTGCAGAGCTTGGGGAAATTGAACTAGACGGAGTTCGTGCAGAATTTCAATCCATTACAAAAAAAGAAATACTTCTCTTTCGTCGGAAAACGGCATTCGTTTTTCAAAATTATAATTTATTTGCGAACAAAACAGCCTTAGAAAATATCAAAGAGGGCTTAATTATCGGTCGAAAAATTCCTCATAAGGTAGCTGACAAGATTGCTCGTGAGGCGTTAACTAAGGTTGGACTCTCGGAATTTGAAAATTATTATCCCTCACAACTATCTGGCGGGCAACAGCAACGAGTAGGAATAGCTAGAGCGATTGCGGTAAAACCTGATATGATTTTGTTTGACGAACCAACCTCGGCTTTAGATCCTGAGCTTGTAGGGGAAATTCTACAGCTCATGAAAGAACTTGCTAAAGAAGGAATGACGATGGTTGTTGTCACACATGAAATGAGTTTTGCCAGAGATGTAGCGACACAGGTTGTTTTCATGGACGGGGGTATCGTTATTGAAAGAGGCACACCGGAAGAAATTTTTACTTTGCCAAAGAAAGAACGGACACAGCAATTTCTGGCTAGAATCATTCCTGATTTACATCTGGATTATGTCATCTAACTTTTGAAAGGAGAGAGTATGAGTTTTGATTTTTCTGGAAAACGAGTGTTTGTGACAGGTGGAACTTGTGGCATTGGGTTAGCAGTTGCTAGAAATTTTGTTGAATCAGGTGCCGAGGTGATTATTTTTGGGTCAAAGAAAAGCTCTGTGGAACAAGTAGTTCAGTTATTTGATAAAAATATTCGTGGCATTGTATTTGATTTAAGAAATCAGTAAAGCCGGCGTGGATAGCTAACGAAGGGCTTGGCGAATATTTACGGGAAAAAGAATATTCGAGTAAATACGGTAGCTCCCGGAAGTATTCCCACTGAAATAACTACAGAAAAATATGTTAATCCGCTTGTTCCAAAAGCATTAGAAGAAAAATTAACTCTTTCACGGAGAGGAAAACCTAAAGAAATTGTCGAGGCAGTATTATTTTTAGCATTGGACTCAGCAAGCTATATCACTGGGCAAACGCCAGTGGTTGGCTTGCCTCAAACTAAGTAGTTCTTCTTGCCGATTTACGCTATAATGAAACAGAGTGAATCAAGAAAGAAGGCAAACTATTGAAACGAGAGCTACCAAGAATACCTGAGACCATTCCTGTGGGGAAATTTGCAGCAATTTATGAAGATGAGGATTATCATTTAGGAAATGTTTTTTTGCAGAATGAAACAATATCTGAAGCGATAATTTATAAACCTAGCTTTTCAGGGTGTAAATTTAAAAGCGTTATTTTTGATGAGGTTGATTTTGAAGGGGTTGAATTTTTAGATTGTGTGTTTGAAAATTGTGACTTATCCAATGCCCATTTCTTTAAAGCAGGAATTTATCGTTGTGAATTTAAAAACTGTAAGCTACTTGGCATAAAGCTTGAAGAAAGCTATCTAAAAAACATTCTTTTTTCTTCCTGTATTCTGAATTTTGCTTCCTTTGGCATGGGACAGTTTACAAATGTTCGTTTTGAAGAATGCACTATGAAAAGTGCTACGTTCATCGAATGCAAAAATAAAAATTTAGAAATTTTCCATTGTGATATAGATGAAATGATGTTATGGGGAACAAATTTAAAAGGGCTCGATTTATCCACGTCGACCTTTAAAAAATTGGATGTCACGCAAGAATTGCTAAAAGGGGTAAAGGTTAATGAAGAACAAGCCCTCTACTTTTCTTTATTACTTGGTTTAGTAATAAAGTAATCTGTTTTGACTTCCTGTCTAGCTTTCAATGAAAAGTTATGATAAAATAGGAGTGCTGAAACTCGTGAAAGTAAGGAGGTTAATCGTTATGTATAACTTTTTAATAGCAATCATGCTTATTTTATCCGTTCTAATCGTGATAACGGTAATGCTACAACCAAGTAAACAAAACAGTGCAGCTAGTGCATTCACTGGTGGTGCAGATCAATTATTCGGAAAACAGAAGGCTCGTGGATTTGAAGCAGTCATGCAACGTACTACCGCTATCTTAGGTGGGATATGGTTACTTGTAGCGTTTCTATTAGTTTTACTTTCTTCAAAATAATTTGATATCTTTCAAGGCTTGGGCAGTGTCCAAGCCTTTTCTTGTGCCATATATGCTACAATAGAAAAAGAAAGATTATGAGGTGAAGTAAGGTTGAAAGTGAGCTTACCAAAGGAATTATATGTAAAACAAGGACGTTCAGTGGTGTTACTTTTACACGCCTATGCAGGAAGTCCAAATGATGTTCGTATGTTAGCAAGAGTATTAGAAGAAAAGGAGTATTCGATTTATTCTCCGATGTTTTCGGGACATGGAACATTAAACCCATTAGATATTCTTAACGAGTCTCCAAGCGTTTGGGAAAAAGATGTAAAGCGCTGGGTGGCATTTCTTAAAGAGGAAGGATTTACACAAGCTGCGGTATTTGGTTTATCCATGGGTGGTATCTTTGCTTTGAATCAACTAACACAGGAATCATTTTTCATTGGTGGCGGGGCTTTTTGTTCCCCCATTTTCTCGAAAGAAAAAAATCATGTCGTGGAAAATTTTAAAATTTATGCTGAAAAAGTATTAGAGTTGGCACAAGTGGAAAAAGGTTCTATACTTCAAGAAGTAGATGAAAAATCTCCTTTAATATTACAAGGCATTCAAACATTCGCTAGTGGTGTGGGCGAACGATTAGGAAAAGTTTCAGTACCAATATTTCTAGCACAAGCTGGGGAAGATGAAATGATAGATTCGCTAACGGTCTATGACACGGCAAAGGCCTTGGCACAGACAAAAGTGACCACCTGCTGGTATCCAAAGAGTACGCATGTCATTACCATAGGAAAAGAGCGAAAAGAGTTAGAGCGAGATGTAGTTGACTTTTTAGCAACACTTGCTTGGGAAGAAAAATAGAGGAAAAAAATGAGTATTAAAGAAAAAATAGTGAGTTACTTAGAATCAATGAAGAAAAAAAGTATCTCTATGGAAGAATTAGCGCACGGTTTGGAACTAAATAAATCAAGTGATTTTAAATTATTGGTACAAACTGTAGCCCAAATGGAACGGGATAAGCAGGTTGAGTTTAACCGTAAAGGAAAGATTTTCCTACCACAACCTAATGTGGTGCTTGAAGGAATTTTTCGTGCCAATGAACGCGGATTTGGTTTTGTGACAATTGATCCAGAAGAACCGGATGTATTTATTCCAACTGGTGCGACAAGCTTTGCTATGGACGGCGATACAGTGACACTTGATATCTTACGTCCGGCAAGCCCATTTGGAGATAAGGGAGCAGAGGGGCAAGTGCTTTCCGTAGTGAAGCGCGCAACAACACAGATTGTTGGTGTTTTCTCTGCCTATACTGATGATGAAGTGGAAGAAACGGATTTATACGGTTTTGTGGCGCCAAAGGATAAAAAGATTGCTCAATATACAGCTTATGTAGAAGCTGAGGGAGTTCGCCCAGTCGAGGGGAGTGTGGTCATTCTTGAATTAACCCACTATCCTGATAGAGAATTTCCAAAAAGTATGCAGGGAATTGTTACTAAAGTTGTCGGTCATGTGAACGATCCGGGAATGGATATTTTGCAGATTGTTCATGCACACGGTATTTCACCAGAATTTCCAGAGCAAGTATTGAAAGCAGCGGATAAGGTGCCTGATAAGATTCGTAAAGAGGATTTAGAAGGACGGCGTGATTTACGCGATCAATTAATTGTGACGATTGACGGAGCAGATGCAAAAGATTTAGATGATGCGGTTACAGTTTGGAAACTAGAAAATGGACATTTCCATTTGGGCGTGCATATTGCAGACGTTTCTTATTACGTAACGGAAAACTCTGTCCTTGATTTGGAAGCGAGCGATAGAGCGACCAGTGTGTATTTGACAGATCGTGTGATTCCAATGTTGCCTCAACGGCTAAGTAATGGAATTTGTTCCTTAAATCCAAAGGTGCCACGCCTAACCATGAGTTGTGAAATGGAAATTGATGAAAATGGAACAATCGTGAATTATGATATTTTCCAAAGTGTCATTCAAACAACAGAACGCATGACTTATAGCGATGTGAATTTGATTTTGGAAGAAAAAGACGAGGAAACGATGGAGCGCTATGCAGAACTTGTCCCAATGTTTGAGCAAATGGGAGAACTTCATAAAATTTTAGAAGCGATGCGTGAACGTAGAGGGGCTATCAGCTTTGAGGATCATGAAGCGAAAGTAGTTGTTGATGAAAACGGACACCCCCAAGAGATTTTGTTACGGATGCGTGGACTTGGCGAACGCCTGATTGAATCCTTTATGTTGGCTGCAAACGAAACAGTGGCAAGACATTTTTCTGAGGCAAAGCTACCATTTATCTACCGCGTACATGAACATCCCAAAGCAGAAAAATTAGAACGATTTTTTGATTTTGCATCAGTTTTTGGGATCGTCATCAATGGAACAACGGAACATCTTGAACCAAAGGAATTACAAAACGTTTTAGAACAGGTTAATGGGAAGCCAGAAGAAA
This sequence comes from Lactobacillales bacterium, assembly GCA_031261705.1. Lineage (GTDB taxonomy): Bacteria > Bacillota > Bacilli > Lactobacillales > Streptococcaceae > JAISJD01. The sequence continues at coordinate 57,023 of JAISJD010000016.1, read as the reverse complement.
TGGTGATTAACACCATGTTACTTCGTAGTTTGCAACAAGCACGTTATTCTGAAACGAATTACGGACATTACGGTTTGGCAGCGGAGTATTACACACATTTCACTTCGCCAATTCGCCGGTATCCAGATTTGATTGTACATCGGTTAATTCGTAGTTATATGGAAACAAAGAGTGAAAAACGTCAAGAAAAATGGGCATTAGTCTTACCTGAAATTGCCGACCATAGTTCGCAAATGGAACGTAGAGCCGTTGAAACAGAACGTGAAGTAGATGCAATGAAGAAAGCAGAATATATGTCAGATAAGATTGGGGAAGAATTTGAAGGAATTATTAGCTCAGTCATGAAGTTTGGTTTCTTTGTCGAATTACCTAATACGATTGAAGGCTTAATTCACATCAACAGCTTGAAACATGATTACTTCCATTATATTGAAAAGCATATGGCACTTGTTGGTGAACGGACGGGTACCACCTTTAAGCTAGGTCAAAAAGTAGTGGTGAAGGTAGAAAAGGCAGACCCTGACACGCGCGAAATTGATTTTTCATTTGTTAGTGCAGAAGCAGTCACTCCACTTGAAGCACCAAATACGAGAGATAAAAAGTGGAGAAACGACAAGGAACGGCAAGGGAAAAACCGGAAGGATCGTAGAAAACAAGGAAAACATAAAGAATATACCGCCCCCTATGATAAGAAAAAAGCGAAGAAACCGAAAAAGACAGGGAAAAAGCCTTTCTATAAAGCGGTCGCTAAAAAAGGGAAAAAGAAAAAATAATTGGTAGGTGAAGAAAGTTGCCAAAAGGAGAAGGAAAACTAATTGCGCAAAACAAAAAAGCGCGGCATGACTATTCCATTATTGATACGATTGAAGCGGGAATCGTCTTGCAAGGTACAGAAATTAAGTCTATCCGAAATTCTCGGATTAACCTAAAGGACGGGTATGCTCAGATTAGAAATGGGGAAGCGTGGTTAATGAACGTGCATATCAGTCCTTACGAACAAGGAAATATCTTTAATCATGATCCGCTTCGTACACGTAAGCTCTTAATGCACAAAAAGCAGATTGCTCGTTTAATCGGAGAAACCAAGAATACTGGGGTTACTTTAGTTCCCTTAAAAGTTTATATTAAAGACGGTTATGCGAAAGTGCTGATTGGACTAGCTAAAGGAAAGAAACAATACGATAAGCGGGAAGATATGAAGCGTAAAGATATAAAACGTGAAATTGATCGAACGTTAAAATCGAGAAATCGTTAATCATTGACATGAAGAGAAGGTATTGAAGGGACTAATTCAATATCTTCTTTTTACAACTATTTATGAAATATTCTTTTTAGCATATTTTTATAGTTTAACTTTTAGAAATATAGTTGCAATGATACGATATGAGTATGTGAATGCTGATTTATCAGCCGTTTTTCCTTGTTCCATTTTTTGAAATAGCACTTATTTTACTGAGGAAATTTATTATTTTGTCATATTGAAATAAGTGTCAAAAATGAAAGAAAATTTTTTGTAATTTTCAAAGTAAAGTGCTATGATATCAAATGGTTATTCTGAAACATTAGTAATGTTTCAAGAGGAAATTTTCATTGCAGTTTCTCAAACTGCGGCAATCGGTAGGAAAGAAGGTGAATCAATGTGAACGAACATTCGTGGACTTTTCATATTGGCCCGCTATACTTTGACGGTACTGTGACAATCATGACGTTTCTCACGGTCGCAATTGTTTTTGCTCTCATTTATTGGGCAAGTCGTGACTTACAATTAAAACCAAAAGGAAAACAAAATGTGTTGGAATGGTTCGTGGACTTTGCTGGTAACGTTGTAAAAGATAATTTACCAGAAAAGGAAGTACGCAATTTTCAATTTATTACGTTTTCGTTATTCTCATTTTTACTTGTTGCTAATAATATCGGTTTGGTAACGAAAATTGTAGTAGGAAACGAAACAAATCTATGGAAAAGCCCAACCGCTGACCCAGTGATTACGTTGACATTGGCATTGATTGTTGTATTAATGGCGAGCTTTATGGGTGTTAAACGTTTTGGTTTTAAAGCTTATGTAGCAAATTATGGAAAACCAATGAAGTTCTTAGCAGTAATGAACATTCTGGAAGAATTTACAAACCTTCTAACTTTAGGTTTACGGCTTTACGGAAATATTTACGCTGGGGAGCTATTACTTAGTCTTATTGCAAGTGTGGGAAATTCTCATGGCATACTAACATTGCCACTTGCTATCCCTTTGGAAATACTTTGGACGGCATTTTCAGTATTTATTTCATGTATCCAAGCGTTCATTTTTGTAACATTGATGAATGTTTACATGAGTCACAAAATTGTCGAAGAACATTAAAAGAAGTCGACAATATAAAAATAAGAAATTACTTATGTGTAAAGAGTGATTTCATCTATTCTACTAAGTAGATAGCAACTAGATACTTTAGAGAGGAAGTGTGGAACCAAATGCTAATGCTTGCTGAAGCAGTAACACCGCAAACGATGCTTGGAAATATTATCGTAGCTAGTGGTGCATTCATTATCCTATTAGTCTTACTTAAGAAATTTGCATGGAAAAATATTACAGATATGTTTGAAAAACGTGCAGATAAAATTTCAAGTGACATTGATGAAGCCGAAAAAGCGCGTGATAAAGCGGAACAATTAGCGAAAAAACGCGAAACTCAGTTAGCTTCTTCTCGAACAGAAGCCGCAACGATTGTTCAAAATGCGAAAGATTCTGCTGCGAAAAGTCGTCAAAATATGATTACTGATGCAGAAGAAGAAGTAAAACGCAAAAAAGAAAAAGCGAATACTGACATAGAACAAGAACGTACGGAAGCTCTTGCATCAGTTAAAGGTGATGTAGCGGAATTATCTCTACAAATCGCATCAAAAATCTTGAATAAAGAGTTAACCACAGATGCTCATCAAGACATCATTGACTCATTTGTTCGTAAGTTAGGTGAGAGCGATGAAGCTAGATAAATTTACTATTGGAAAACGTTACGGAAAGGCACTTTTTGAGTTAACAGAAGAAAAAGGAACATCTTCATCTGTTTATGAAGAATTGCTGCAAGTTCGTGAAGTCTTTCAAGGAGTACCTGAACTCGGTGCTGTTCTTACGGATAGTCGATTAAGCCCGGATAAGAAAAAAGGAATTTTTAAAGAACTTTCCTCTGGATATAGTGAGATTGTGCAAAATTTCCTTGGTGTCACCTTTGATACAGGACGTATGATTGATCTTCCATTTATTATTGATGACTTTGAAGAACGTTACGATGAGAAAATGGGGATTGTCCGTGGAACGGTAACAACTGCAGTTCCATTAACAAATGAACAAAAAAATCAAATTGCTGTTGGTTTAGCGCAACGTTTAGCCGTTAAAACAGTAGATTTAGAAGAAAAAGTTGATAAAGAAATTGTTGGTGGTGTAATTGTGGAAGCAAATCATCAAATTATTGATGGGAGCATAAAATCTCAATTAACCAAACTTCGCAATTTACTGAAGCAATAATTGAAAGAATTTTAAAGAGGTGAATTGAATGGCAATCAAAGCTGAAGAAATTAGTGCCTTGATTAAAAAGCAAATTGAGAACTACCAACAAGACCTTTCTGTTGAAGAAATTGGGACTGTAACTTATGTAGGGGATGGAATCGCCCGTGCACATGGATTAGATAATGCGATGTCTGGAGAATTACTTGAATTTGCAAATGGTTCTTACGGTATGGCTCAAAACTTAGAAACTAATGATGTTGGTATCATCATTTTAGGCGAATTTGAAAACATTCGTGAAGGAGATAAAGTAAAACGTACAGGGAAGATTATGGAAGTTCCTGTTGGTGATGCTTTAATCGGTCGTGTTGTGAATCCACTTGGCTTACCAGTAGATGGTTTGGGTGAAATTAAAACAGATAAATTCCGTCCAGTAGAAGCACCAGCACCTGGTGTTATGCAACGTAAATCAGTTTTTGAACCTTTACAAACTGGGTTAAAAGCAATTGATGCATTAGTGCCAATCGGTCGTGGACAACGTGAATTAATCATCGGTGACCGTAAAACTGGGAAAACTTCTATTGCGATTGATACTATTTTGAACCAAAAAGGACAAGATATGGTTTGTATCTATGTAGCAATTGGGCAAAAAGAATCAACTGTTCGTACCCAAGTGGAAACACTACGTCGTTATGGGGCGTTAGATTACACTATCGTGGTAACTGCTTCTGCTTCACAACCAGCACCGTTGCTTTATATTGCTCCTTATTCAGGTGCAGCCATGGGTGAAGAATTTATGTATAATGGAAAACACGTATTGGTTGTTTATGATGATTTATCAAAACAAGCAGTGGCTTATCGTGAACTTTCCTTGTTACTTCGTCGTCCTCCAGGTCGGGAAGCTTATCCAGGGGATGTATTCTACTTACATTCACGTTTACTAGAACGTGCAGCAAAACTTTCTGATGAATTAGGTGGCGGATCAATGACCGCTTTACCATTTATAGAAACACAAGCTGGAGATATTTCAGCATATATTGCGACCAATGTTATATCTATCACAGATGGACAAATTTTCTTAGAAAGTGATTTGTTCTACTCTGGCATTCGTCCTGCAATTGATGCGGGTTCATCCGTTTCTCGTGTCGGGGGAGCAGCTCAGATTAAAGCAATGAAAAAGGTTGCTGGAACTTTACGTTTAGACCTTGCAAGTTACCGTGAATTAGAAGCCTTTACGCAATTTGGTTCTGATTTAGATGCGGCAACTCAAGCAAAATTAAACCGTGGACGTCGGACAGTAGAAATTTTAAAACAAAAATTACATGCACCGCTAGCTGTTGAAAAACAAGTAGTCATTCTTTATGCTTTGACACACGGTTTCTTAGATAGCGTGCCTGTACCAAATATCTTAGATTTTGAGGAAGATTTGTTTGAATACTTTGACGCAAGTCATCCAGAAATTTTTGAACATATCCGAGAAACGAAAGATTTACCAGCAGAAGATGAATTAAATGCTGCACTTAAAGAGTTTAAGACAAACTTTAGCTTCAGTAACGCAGGAGAACATCATGGAACTGCTGAAGTCAAAGCGCAAGAAGTAAACGAATAATAAGGGAGTGAACGAAAATGGGCGCTTCGTTAAACGAAATTAAAACAAGAATTGCTTCAACGAAGAAAACAAGTCAAATTACTGGTGCGATGCAAATGGTTTCCGCAGCAAAATTGACCAAATCAGAATCCGCATCACGCGAGTTCCAAACGTATTCTTCTAAAGTTCGCTCAATCGTTACTCATTTGGTGGCAAGCCAGATTTCTGGAGGAGATATTCCTCCAGGCGGTCAAGGCTACCTAGCCATGCTTGCAAAACGTGAAGTGAAGAAAACAGGCTATATCGTCATCACTTCTGACAAAGGCTTAGTTGGTGGATATAATAGCTCGGTTCTAAAGCAAACGATGGGTATGATTGAACAAGATCATGAAAATTCAGATGAATATTCAATTATTGCCATAGGGGGAACAGGTGCTGACTTTTTCCGTGCTCGAGGAATTAACATTTCTTATGAGCTTCGTGGATTAACCGACCAACCATCCTTTGAAGAAGTTCGTAAAATCGTAACTACTGCTGTGTCTATGTACCAAGAAGAAATTTTTGATGAATTATATGTTTGTTACAATCACCATATCAATTCACTGACCAGCCAGTTCCGAGTGGAAAAGATGTTGCCGATTTCGGATTTAGATCCTTCTGAAGCAACTGAATATACAGAAGAATATATCTTAGAACCTTCAAAAGAAGTGATACTTGAAACATTGTTACCACAATATGCTGAAAGTCTAATTTATGGAGCAATTATTGATGCCAAAACTGCCGAACATGCGGCAGGAATGACTGCGATGAAGACTGCGACGGATAATGCGAAAAATATCATTAATGATTTGACGATTTCCTATAACCGCGCACGCCAAGGAGCGATTACTCAAGAAATTACAGAAATTGTGGCTGGTGCCGCTGCACTAGATTGATGACAGGAGGAGAAAAATAGATGAGTTCAGGAAAAATTGTCCAAGTAATTGGACCCGTCGTTGACGTGGAATTTCCTTTAGATGGTTCATTACCTGACATCAACAATGCGTTGGTTGTTTATAAAAATGATGCCTCTAAACAAAGAGTTGTGCTCGAAGTTGCACTTGAACTTGGTGATGGAGTGATTCGCTCGATTGCGATGGAATCTACAGATGGTTTGCAACGAGGGCTAGAAGTTATTGATACTGGGAAACCAATCTCTGTGCCTGTTGGGACGGATACATTAGGACGTGTGTTTAATGTATTGGGGGATACGATTGATTTAGAGGAACCTTTCCCAGAAGATGCAACACGTAGTTCTATTCATAGAACAGCACCAACTTTTGATGAATTAAGTACAAGTAATGAAATATTAGAAACAGGAATTAAGGTTATTGACCTATTAGCTCCTTACCTTAAAGGTGGGAAAGTCGGATTATTCGGTGGTGCCGGTGTAGGTAAAACCGTATTAATCCAAGAATTAATCCATAATATTGCTCAAGAACACGGCGGGATTTCTGTATTTACAGGAGTGGGTGAACGGACTCGTGAAGGGAATGACCTTTACAATGAAATGAAAGAGTCTGGCGTTATCACAAAAACTGCGATGGTGTTTGGGCAAATGAATGAACCACCAGGCGCACGTATGCGTGTGGCATTGACTGGTTTAACAATTGCCGAATATTTCCGTGATGTCCAAGGACAAGATGTGTTACTATTTATTGATAATATTTTTCGTTTCACTCAAGCAGGTTCAGAAGTTTCTGCCTTACTAGGTCGTATGCCTTCTGCTGTTGGTTACCAACCAACTCTTGCTACTGAAATGGGGCAATTACAAGAACGTATCACTTCTACGAAAAAAGGTTCTGTTACATCTATCCAAGCGATTTATGTGCCAGCTGATGACTATACTGATCCGGCTCCAGCAACAGCTTTCGCCCATTTAGATGCGACAACTAACTTGGAACGTAAATTGACACAACAAGGGATTTACCCAGCTGTTGACCCGCTTGCTTCTTCTTCAAGCGCTCTAGCTCCTGAAATTGTTGGAGACGAACATTATGAAGTGGCAACAGAGGTACAGCGTGTGCTACAACGTTACCGTGAATTACAAGATATTATCGCTATCTTAGGGATGGATGAATTATCTGATGATGAAAAAGTCCTTGTAGGTCGTGCTCGTCGTATTCAATTCTTCTTATCTCAAAACTTTAATGTTGCGGAAACATTTACTGGTCAACCTGGTTCTTATGTGCCAGTTGAAGATACGATTCGTGGCTTTAAAGAAATTCTTCGCGGGAAATATGATGATATTCCTGAAGAAGCATTCCGTAGTGTAGGACCTATTGAAGACGTTCTTGAAAAAGCGAAAAACTTAGGCTACTAATAGGAAGGAGAAAGCAACATGACCTGTTTGACTGTGAATGTAGTTACTCCGAATGGTTTAGTCTATGACCACCATGCCTCCTTTGTTGTTGCTAGAACAGCAGGTGGAGAGCTTGGAATTTTGCCACACCATATTCCTATTATTGCACCATTAACGATTGATGAAGTAAAAGTCCGTCGTACAGATACTGATACCCACGTGGATTGGATTGCTGTAAATGGTGGGATTATTGAAGTTCGTGATAATGTTGTTTCAATTGTTGCCGATAGTGCAGAACGTGAACGTGATATTGATGTTCCTCGTGCAGAACGTGCAAAACAACGTGCGGAACGAATGATTGAAGAAGCAAAAGTGGCACATAATAAAGATGAATTAAGTCGTGCTGAAGTTGCGTTACACCGTGCGATTAATCGTATTAACGTGTCTAAACATTCTTAAAAAAAATATTGACTCTGGAATTTTTCTGGGGTCAATTTTTTTATACAAATAAGATAGTAAAGATAGTGAAAATTCAGTATACTAGAATAAAAAGTCAGGTGAAAGAAATGAAGGATAAAATTGAGCGAGAGGGAATCATTTTAAGAAGATTTCGTTCAGAAGATATGGAAAATTTTTGGGTGCTAAGTTACGGTAGAACCAATCTTGAATGGTTGAACTGGAATGGTCCTTATTTTAATGATCCTATATATACAAAAGAAGAATTTATGAAAAAGATTGTTCCTCGATACATTCATAGTGAAAAGAGATACGCAATTGAGGTAGCAGGAGAAGTTATTGGAGAAATTTCTTGGTACTATGAGGACAAAAAGCTAGAGCGTTGGTTAGAGATTGGTTTAGCAATTTTTGATAATGCAGAGTGGGGACAAGGCTATGGTAGTCGAGCACTAAAGCTATGGATTGATTATCTTTTTAATGAAGTGACAGACTTACCACATATCGGCTTAACCACATGGTCGGGAAATGAACGCATGCTGAAGGTAGCGCAAAAGGTAGGGTTAAAAGAAGAAGGGTGTATTCGCAAAGTTCGTTATTGGCAAGAAAAATATTGGGATTCAATGAAGTTTGGCGTGTTGCGGGAAGAGTGGCGTATCACTCCTTATGATTAAAAAATCTTGGAGAAATCCAAGATTTTTTTATACAATTTGATAACCAAATGGGGAAAGAGAAAGTTTCGCTAACTTTAAAGATTGTTTGGCAAAAGGAATACCGATAATAGTAATACATAAAATGAACGCACTGGCTAAATGGATGAAGCAAAGTTCCCAACCTAGAAAAATTAGCCAGATGACATTCGCAAGGAATGAAATACTTCCTCCAGTGTTTACTAAATCTTTTCCAAATGGGGCAAATGAAAAGAGGGCAATTTTAAAGCATTGTAAGCCAAATGGAAACCCGACAATAGTGATACAACAGATTATTCCGGCAATTGTCCAACTGATAAATGCAGATAAACCACCAAAGATAATCCAGATAATATTTCCTAAACAAGACATAAGAACACTCCTTTGCGTAAAACTTCACTTATCAATAGTATAGCCTATTTTGCTAGAACATAAAAAAATGAACTGTTTCCCCAAAAGAAAAACAGTTCCTAGGATTATTCCGCATTTGTAAAGACTTCGGACACGTCGTCATCTTCTTCAAGCTTATCGACAAGGTTTTCTAGCTGTGTGCGATGTTCGTCACTGACTGCAACATAGTTTTGAGGAATCATCGTTAATTCAGCGTTTGCTAATGTTAAACCGTCTGCTTCTAAGGCGTCACGAACAGAAGTGAAATCTTCTGGTGCTGTATAAATTTCAAAAACTTCATCAGAAGTTTGTAAATCCTCTGCACCTGCTTCGATGACATATTCAAACATTGTATCTTCATCAGTATCTAGCCCTTCGCGTTCGATAGCAATATAGCCTTTGCGGTCAAACATGTAGCTAACAGAACCTGTTGCTCCTTGATTTCCACCGTTACGTGAAAATGCGACGTGAATTTTTGTATCGGTACGATTTTTATTATCTGTAAGGGTGTGGACTAAAACAGCGATGCCACCAGGACCATAGCCTTCGTAAGTGATTTCGTCATAATTTGCCCCTTCGCCAGCTTCGGTTGCTTTTTTAATTGCCCGTTGTACATTGTCATTAGGCATATTATTCGCTTTGGCTTTATCAACAGCAAGGCGTAACGCAGGATTCATTGTCACGTCACCCCCGCCTTGTTTGGCAGCCATGTAGATTTCTCGGCTTAGCTTTTGAAAAACGGCACCGCGCTTTGCGTCTTCCGCTCCTTTTTTATTTTTTATTTTTGACCATTTGTTATGCCCTGACATAATGTGTCCTCCTCGACTTAAAATGTTATCTTCATTCTTATTTTACACCTTAATAGAAAAATTTCCATAATAAAATAAAGTGAGAATTACTTGGTTCAGTTTCAAAAGGAAATAACAGGAGTGAATAGTTGTTCATCAATCCATGAGAGGTGCTCTTTGTTATTGTAAGAGGTTCCATATAAAAGGAAAGAAACCCAATATAAATTTAATTCTTACGATAAAATTAGAACTAGAGATAAATTTTAGAAAATGACTAGTTCTTTCTCATAAATAGTTCTATAAAATGATAAATATTGTTATAATATAATCATAGAAAGCGATTGCAACTATTGAATGGGGGAAATCGTATGGAAAAGAAAGTAAGATTTGTAGAAACGGCACTTCGGGATGGACAACAAAGTTTAATTGCCACACGGATGCGCACAGAACAGATGACGCCAATATTAAAAACTTTGGATGAATGCGGCTATCATTCACTCGAGGTGTGGGGTGGAGCAACTTTTGATGCATGTTTGCGGTATTTAAACGAGGATCCATGGGAACGTTTGAGAATTATTCGTAGAAATGTCAAAAATACGAAGTTACAAATGCTTCTACGTGGGCAAAATATTTTGGGGTATAAAAATTATGCTGATGATGTGGTTGATTTATTCGTGAAACGTGCGATTGAAAACGGCATAGACATCATTCGTATTTTTGATGCCCTAAATGATGTGCGGAATTTACAAGAGGCGGCAGAAGCTACAAAAAAATATGGTGGAGAATGCCAGTTGGCAATGAGTTATACTAAGTCACCGGTGCATACCTTGTCTTATTTTGTCGACTTGGCTAAGGAAATGGTGAAAATGGGGGCAGATTCCATTTGTATCAAGGATATGGCGGGTATCCTCATGCCACAAGAAGCTTATGACCTTGTTTCTGCCTTAAAGCAAGAGATTGATTTGCCAATTGATTTACATACACATGCGACAAGCGGTATTAGTGAAATGATGTATTTGAAAGCGGTAGAAGCAGGTGTAGATTATATTGACACAGCAATTAGTCCATTTTCTGGTGGAACGAGCCAGCCACCAACAGAATGTGTTCATTTAGCTTTAACGAATGCTGGTTATGATACAGGATTGAAAACAGAGAAATTAGGAAAGGTTGCTGATTATTTCAAACCCGTTCGAGATGAGTTTCGTAAATCTGGACTGTTAGATCCGGTAATTAAAGATGTTGAACCGAAAACGTTACTTTATAAGGTTCCAGGTGGTATGCTATCCAATTTACTTTCTCAACTAAAGCAGCAGCATTTGGAAGAAAAATTCCAAGCGACCTTAGAAGAAGTGCCTAAAGTTCGGGAAGATTTGGGTTACCCACCGTTAGTTACCCCGCTTTCTCAGATGGTTGGGATTCAAGCGGTGATGAATGTCATTACAGGAGAACCCTATAAAGTTGTTCCGACAGAAATTAAAGAATACGTAGAGGGCTATTACGGTCAACCGCCCTATCCAATTAATAAAGCAGTGGCGAAGAAAATTATACGTAATGTGGAACCTATTACCTGCCGCCCAGCGGATTTAATTGCGCCACAGCTTGCTAGTCTGAAAGCTGAAATTGGTGATTTAGCCAAGGATGAAGATGATTTGTTAATTTATGCGATGTTTCCACAGCTTGGGAAAGATTTTCTCAGTCGCAAAAATGTCGACTTCTTTGATATTCCATTTGATCCGATTGAAATGTCTTTAACTTAATAGGCGCTTATCCAGAGGTTTTAGGACTTCTGGATTTTTAATAAAAACTTCTTCTCAGATGCTTTACATGCTAGATAAAAGATGCTATACAAGCTCATCTAGTCGGGATTACGCATTAGAGGTGAGGGAAATAAAAAGGATATAACTATTAAAAGAGCAGAGATTTGTAGAAATTATCGGTGGGACGGATTATCCGCTATTACAAAAGCTGGAAAAACAAGGTCTTTTATAAAGCACGATGAAACCCTCCAAAGACGGACTCGACCGAAAATATGATTGAACAACTTCAGAGGGCAGTGAATATTTAAAAGAGTTCATCGAACAATGGAGAGAATTGAGATTTATGGTGAATGAAATGATTCACGAAAATAATCGGCTGCGTGAAAAGTTAAATCCAGAAAATAAACGATATTACGAAAATTTATTGCTCTATATTCGGACGGCGGGGCTTTTTTATAATGAGGATGATGTGGAGAGCACACTCGTGCAAATTTTATTAGAAATTATTTCTGCGCAAAAGAATGGAGTATCTACACTGGATTGCTTCGGGAAAATCTCTAAGGAAAAGGCTGATAAGCTAATTCGAGGCTTTGGAAAAGCAAGCAAGAAAAGTATTTTCAAGTTGGTACTCTTTATTTTTGCAATTAGTTCAGTTTTCTTACTTGTCAATGTAGTGGCAGTTCCAAATGCAAATTTAAATCTTTTTGTAGTATTAATGTGTTTATTAGTTTCGTGTTAGTAAATGCAGGCTTTTTTATCATTCACAAAGGCATCTACAAAAAATTATTTCAAAACAAGTTCATTGCTTATGAAATCACTTTTTTAACATTTATCGTGATTATTGGGCTTTATGTGGTTGTTTTGTTTGTCTCACCTAAGTCTTTTGATGTTCCTATTCTAGATATTGTCGTCATTGTGGCTGTTCTTCTTTCTTTTGTTGTTGCTTGGTTATTGCTCTTTAACGAAGAAAGGCAAAAAAGAAGATACTGGTATTCTCTTTTTGCGTTCTATGTGGTTGAGGGGGTCACAGGAATTGTGATTCGGTTACCGTTCGCAAGAGAGTGGGCGGAAAGTGAAACGAGTGTTTTATTTATTTCAAGTTTCTTTACAATTGCTTGTCTTGCTTTTGTTATTGTGAGTCATCTTTCTTTAAAAAATGAGAAATTGAAAAAGTAAAAAAGAAGCTTAAAAGCAAATCGAAGGCTCATTTTCCTCAGGATACTTCGGTTTTTTACGTTTTATTTGAGAAAAATATAGTTTAATCTTTGGATTTTGATAAAAAACTGATAGAATAGATAAAAAGTTGATAGGAATTTTCTGATAAGGAGGGAGGAGGTTTGTTTGTATTCAAAGGATTATGAAACATTTGTTGAAGGCTTTCATTCAGCACTTCCTACCATTCTCGGTTATGTTGGAATTGGTTTAGCTGCTGGAGTCGTTGGAACAAATGCTCATCTATCTGTTCTTGAGGTTGCTTTGATGTCTACACTCGTCTATGCAGGAGCTGCGCAATTTATCATCTGCGGTCTATTATTACTCCATACTGCACCACAAGCAATTATTCTTACCGTATTCTTAGTGAATTTACGCCACTTGCTAATGTCACTTTCCGCTAGTCAGCTATTTCAAAAGGAGAGCTTACTTAAAGGAATTGGTATAGGAAGTTTATTGACTGATGAATCCTATGCGGTACTTATGACTGCGGCTGCTAAAGAAAAGAAAGTCTCTACTTCATGGATGAATGGACTCAATCTTACTGCTTATCTTTCTTGGATATTTTCGACCGTTATCGGAGCAGTCATTGGAAACTGGATACCAAGTCCTGACCGTTTTGGTTTAGATTTTGCTTTAGTGGCGATGTTTGCTGGACTTTTTGTCATACAGCTAGAGTTTCAGCTATCGGGCAAGGTGAAAAAATATGTAATGATACTGAGCGTGGTTGTCGTTAGCTTATATGGGTTAATGATTATTGTAACGCCAGAGATTGCTGTGATTCTCGGGACACTTTTAGGATGTTTGACAGGGGTGATAATTGATGAACGGAATAAATAGTTCGGTACTTATAGTGATACTAGGAAGTGCGGTGGTTACATGGATTCCTCGTGTGTTCCCATTTTACGTAGCGAAGGTATCGAAATTTCCTCGATTGTTCGTCGCTTTTTTGAATTATTTACCTGTTTGTATCCTGTGCGCATTACTCTTTCAAAGTGTATTAACACCACATGCTTATCTTCTCCCAAACTTTAAAGGATTAGAGTGCCTAGCATTAGTCCCAACTGTTTTTGTTGCAATTAGGACAAAGGATTTAATGAAAACTGCTATTGTTGGAATTGTTGCGATTGCTCTGTTAAGATTTTTATTTTAAATAAGAAATGGTAAAGTATGAAAATTACAGGAAAAATTTTAAGGAAAAAGTGGTTGTCAATATGGTATACTATTATCATTGAAAGATGGGGGTTTTGACCTATGGAAGCTATCTCAAAGCAAGAAGCGTTATTAGTATTAATGGAAGACGCAGAGAACATTAAAAACTTGATTAAACATCAAAAAAATAGTTTATGTATTGCACAGTGTAAAGCGTTTGAAGAAGTTGTTGACACGCAGATGTACGGTTTTTCACGTCAGGTGACGTATGCGATTCGTTTAAAGATTATTTCTGAGAAGGAAGGGCAAAGAATACTTGCTGACCTTGAAAAAGAGTTAAACATTCTTTACATGGAGGTTTATGAAGGGTTTGGCAAAGGAGGAAATGAGCTTGCCAAGTAAGATTAAAAAGAGACACTTACTAGATTTATCTATCTTCATTCCTTATCTTGTTCTGTGTATTATCGGGCTTATCATGGTTTACAGTTCAACAAGCTATAAACAGATTGATATTGGGCTAAATCCAGCAGGAATGGTGAAAAATCAACTTGTTTTCTGGGTATTAAGTTTGTTCTTTATGCTTGTCATTTATCGAATGAAAACGAAGATTTTTCAAATGAAAGGGTTAATGAATCTAGCAATGGCTGTTACTGGACTGTTGCTTTGTATTACCCTGATGTTTGGGGAAGAAATCAATGGTGCTAAGGGGTGGTTAAGTATTGGGTCCTTTAATATGCAACCAGCCGAATATTTAAAGATTTTGATTGTATGGTATTTGGCGTATCGTTTTTCAAAACGCCAACCACAGATTGGTGAACATGATATAGAAGCCTTCAAAGGCCCACTAGCGATAACTTTAGGATTTATTGCCCTTGTAGCGATTCAACCCGATATGGGGAATGCGGTGATTCTTGGAATTATCATGGTTATCATGATTCTAGTAAGTGGGATTAGCTATAAATGGACGGCAGTAAGTGTCCCAACAGTTGTTTTTTTAGGAGTGCTTGCGACAGAAGTAGTATTGCTGACTCATGGAAAGGTGTTAGGTCCTTTCCAGTATATTTATAAACGTTTCCAAGCTTTTGCGACACCGTTTGCTGAGGATGTCGTTCGTGATGCAGGGCACCAACTTGTTAATTCCTATTATGCGATAAACAACGGAGGTTGGTTTGGCTTAGGACTTGGAAATAGTATTGAGAAAAAAGGATACCTACCAGAGGCTCACACAGACTTCATCTTTTCTATCGTGGTTGAAGAATTAGGTGTTGTCGCAGCTCTGTTAATTTTATTTTTATTAGTCTTTATGATTTGTCGGATGCTACTTGTCGGGATTCGGGCACATTCAGCGTTTAATTCAATGATGGCAATTGGTATTGGTAGTATGTTCCTTGTGCAACTATTTATCAATGTAGGCGGAATTGTTGGTTTAATTCCATCTACTGGGGTAACTTTTCCTTTCCTCTCTCAAGGGGGAAATAGCTTACTCGTCTTGTCCGTCTCTGTTGGTTTTGTACTAAATGTTAGTGCGGATGAACAGCGTTATCGTATCGAAACTGAATCTCAAGAAGTACTAAAGCGTCAATCTATCCGACGTACACAAGCCAATGCGTAGGTAGAAAAGGAAAAAATAAATAGTTGGGGGCGAAAGTTACATGAAAAAGATATTAGTTGCAAACCGTGGAGAAATCGCAATTCGTGTGTTCCGAGCGTGTACAGAGTTAGGCATTGGAACTATCGGAATTTATGCACAAGAGGATGAATATTCAGTACATCGTTTTAAAGCAGATGAGGCTTATTTGGTTGGCGCTGGAAAGAAACCGATTGATGTGTATTTAGATATTGAAGATATTCTTCGTATCGCAAAGGATGCAGGAGCGGACGCTGTTCATCCTGGCTATGGGTTTCTTTCTGAAAACATCGATTTTGCTAGACGTTGCGAAGAAGAAGGAATTATCTTTATTGGGCCAAGTTTGCACCACTTAGATATTTTTGGTGACAAGATTAAGGCGAAGGAAGCCTCAATTGCCGCTGGTATTCAGTCAATTCCGGGAACTCCGGGACCTGTAGAAAGCATTGACGAGGTATTAGCCTTTGCTGATACGCATGAATACCCAGTCATGATTAAAGCCGCTCTCGGCGGTGGTGGACGTGGAATGCGAGTCGCTCACAATGAAAAAGAAGCAAGAGAAGGCTATGAACGTGCCAAATCAGAAGCAAAAGCTGCATTTGGTAGTGATGAAGTCTATGTAGAAAAATATATTTCAAATCCTAAACATATTGAAGTACAGATTTTAGGAGATAGTCACGGAAATGTGATTCACTTATTTGAACGTGATTGTTCCGTACAACGTCGACATCAAAAGGTGGTCGAAGTGGCACCTTGTGTTTCTATGAATGAAGCCCAACGTGAAGAAATTTGTAATGCGGCTGTTCAATTGATGAAGCATGTTGGCTATATCAATGCGGGCACTGTTGAATTTTTAGTCGAAAGAGATAAATTCTACTTTATCGAGGTAAATCCTCGTGTGCAGGTGGAACATACAATTACCGAGTTAATCACCGATGTCGATATTGTGACAAGTCAGATTTTAATTGCTCAAGGGAAAGATTTACACAAAGATATTTTAATTCCAAAACAAGAAGATATTCAGCTAAAGGGTGCGGCGATTCAATGTCGGATTACTACTGAGGATCCAACCAATCATTTTATGCCTGATACTGGGAAAATTGACACGTATCGCTCACCGGGTGGTTTTGGCGTTCGTTTAGATGTTGGGAATGCTTATTCTGGCTATGAAGTAACACCGTTCTTTGATTCATTACTTGTAAAGGTTTGTACACATGCGACAGATTTTGAGTGTGCAATTTCAAAAATGGAACGTTGCCTAAAAGAGTTCCGTATCCGTGGTGTGAAAACCAATATTGCCTTTTTACAAAATGTAATTAAATCACAAGAATTTCAATCTGGGGAAGCAAAAACAACCTTTATTGATGAAACACCTAGTTTGTTTGAATTTCCTCGTTTACGTGACCGTGGAAATAAAACGATGAAATACATCGGAAATGTGACGGTCAACGGTTTTCCTGGAATTGAACAATTACCAAAAAAATATTTTGGCGCTCCTCGCAAACCAACCGAGTTAGAGGTCAAAACAGAAGTCGTGACTGCGAAAAATATCTTAGACCAATTTGGTGCCGAAGCAGTATCAGATTGGGTACGAACTCAAAAACAAGTATTACTAACAGATACAACTTTCCGTGATGCACATCAAAGTTTATTAGCTACACGGATTCGGACAAATGATTTTAAACAAATTGCAAAAGAAACCGCACTTGGTTTACCAGAATTATTTTCTAGTGAAATGTGGGGCGGAGCAACCTTTGATGTAGCTTATCGTTTCTTAAACGAAGACCCTTGGGAACGACTACGTATCTTACGCAAATTAATGCCGAATACTTTATTACAAATGCTTTTCCGTGGATCAAATGCAGTTGGTTATCAAAATTATCCAGATAATGTGATTGAAGAATTTATCAAGGAATCTGCAAAGCAAGGGATTGATGTCTTTCGTATTTTCGATAGTCTAAACTGGGTGCCTCAAATTGAACGTTCTATCCGAACTGTTCGAGATACTGGAAAGATTGCCGAGGCAGCAATTTGCTACACGGGGGATATTGATGACCCAAGTCGTGCAAAATATTCTGTTCAATACTATAAAGATTTAGCCAAAGAGCTTGAAAATCTTGGGGCGCATATTATTGCGATTAAAGACATGGCAGGTTTATTGAAACCTCAAGCGAGCTATCGTTTGATTAGCGAATTAAAAGAAGTTACTGATTTACCGATTCATTTGCATACGCACGATACGAGTGGCAACGGAATTATTACTTATTCTGCAGCTGTCAAAGCGGGTGTCGATATTGTAGACGTGGCAACCGGTGCTCTAAGTAGTGGAACAAGTCAACCGTCCCTAGGTTCTTTATATTTTGCTCTAGTTGACGGAAAACGTGAACCAAACATCAATATTAATAATGCTCGTCAGATTAATCATTACTGGGAAGATGTTCGTCGTTATTACGCTCCATTTGAAAATGGATTAACTTCTCCACAAACTGAAGTGTATATGCACGAAATGCCAGGTGGACAATATTCTAATTTGCAACAGCAAGCGAAAGCAGTGGGTCTAGGACATCGTTGGGATGATATTAAGAAAATGTATCATACTGTGAACATGATGTTTGGGGATATTGTAAAAGTGACGCCTTCTTCAAAAGTAGTGGGAGATATGGCACTCTTCATGGTTCAAAATGATTTAACTGAGGAAGATATATATGCTCGTGGGGAAGAATTAAGTTTCCCAGAATCAGTAATTAGCTTTTTCCAAGGGGATTTAGGTCAACCAGTTGGAGGCTTCCCAGAAAAATTACAAAAAATAATTCTGAAAAATCGTCTAGCAATTACTGTTCGTCCGGGCGAGCTTGCTACTCCGGTGAAGTTTGATGAAGTGAAAGCCGAGTTAGCTGAAAAAATTGGCTATGAACCGAAAAATGAGGAAGTCTTGAGCTACTTGATGTATCCACAAGTTTTCCTTGATTATACAAAAATGCAACAAGAATTTGGAGAAGTAACTTTACTTGATACACCAACCTTCTTCTCTGGTATTCGCCTCGGAGAATCTCTTGAAGTTCAAATCGAAAAAGGAAAAACACTGATTATTCGTTTAGATGAAATTGGAGAACCTGATTTAGAGGGAAATCGAGTGCTATTCTTCAACTTAAACGGTCAACGTCGAGAAATTGTCATTAAAGACACGAGTATCAAGACAACTGTTGTTGCAAAAAGAAAAGCGGAACCAACAAATCGTGAACAAATTGGTGCGACTATGAGTGGTTCTGTTCTAAAAGTTTTAGTAAGTAAAGGGGACAAAGTCGAAAAAGGACAACCGTTACTAATTACCGAAGCTATGAAGATGGAAACGACCGTCGAATCCCTCTTTGATGGAGTGGTGGAATTCGTCCATGTTACGGAGGGTGAGCCAATTTCCTCAGGAGACTTACTAATAGAAGTAAAAGAAGTTTAAATTTATTTTTGCACAAGTAAAGGAGAGAATAGTAGTGAAAAGAGGAATAACATTTTTATTCTGTTTTGTCATTGCATTTGTGGTGGTTTATGCCCAACCAATCGTCTCTCCTTTAAAAGAATCTGAAAAGGAGGCTATCAGAGATACGCATGAGGTAATTGACCAAACGCACCCCATGTATGATTCTGATAATCTTCCTGCTTCAGGTTGTGCAAATTACATAGGGAAGTTATTTATTGATTTTCCCGATTTAAAAGCATTAGCTGATCGTGGACAAGTAACCGTGGTGCTATCCAAAAATGGAAAAATATCAAAAATTGAAGTAAGCAATCATTCGGTAGATATTTCTCCCTTTAAAATTGGTGAAACATTAGCAGATATGAGCGAAAATATTACCTTTGTTTCAGGGTTTTCTTTGAAAAACAAAAAAAATAAGGTCAATATTGAACTTGGGGACAGCGAGTTAAACTATAATCCACTGGTTCGTTTTAAAAACGGAAGTTATGCCATTTTACATTTTTCACATACAACTGGTAAACTGGAGAAGGTAGAGTATCTCACCGTTAATGAGTTAACCAAAAATTCAATCTATAAAAATTTTTCGGCAGAATAGAAAACTCTGCCCAAAGTTTTAGAATGAGGCAAAGCATATGATAATTACAGAAACATTTTTTAACATAGAAGACCAGACGAAAAAGTTAATAGAAGAAATTTTAAAGTCTGATTCATATAATCACTATTGCAATAAGCGTAAAAGTTTATTTGATAGCACAGAAGTAAAAGAGAAGCAACAGGACTTTTTAGAAAAGAAACGTTCTTTTGAAAAAGTCGAGGAATATGGAAAGTTTGCACCAGACTATAAGGAAAAACAACGGGCCGTCCGAGTAGCCAAACGCGCACTCGATTTGCACGAAGAAGTGGCGGAGTTCCGCCAAGCAGAAACAGGCTTACAAAATATTTTAGATACCGTGGTGACGGAGATTGCAGAAACGATTTCCAAGGATATTAAAGTAGATGTCGGTAATCCGTTTTTTATTGGAAATGGTCGAAAAAATCATCATTGTGGAGGTGGGTGTCAATGTTAGAAGAAAAGAAAGAAGAAGTAGTGGAACCAGCCGTGAATTTTGAAATTCAAAAAAGACGCCTACTCGTTGTGTGGGTGTATAGTTTGAAACAGCTTAAAAACTTAAAACGTTTTGGTGAAGTACAATATGTTTCAAGAAGAATGAAATATGTATTGATTTACATGAATGAAGAGGATATTGACGAGGCGGAAGAAAAAATCGAACGTCTACATTTTGTTCGTCGGGTGGAACGTTCGTATCGTCCCGATATTGAAATGAACTTTGCGGATAAGATTGGCACGAAAGCCGCCTACCAAGTAGTAGATGACGGTTTTGAGCCGGAGGAGTTAAATACAGAAATTAAGCTGGCAGAAGAGTTAGCTTAATTTCCAATTTTTTTAGAATGGGTGAGAAAATGCGTGTAATTTCAGGGGAGTTTAAAGGGCGCAGATTGAAAGCATTGGATGGAGATAACACTCGTCCAACAACAGATAAGGTGAAAGAATCTATTTTTAATATGATAGGCCCTTATTTTGACGGCGGTGTAGCCCTCGATTTATTTGCTGGAAGTGGTGGATTGGGAATCGAGGCTGTTTCTCGTGGAATGGATAGAGCTGTGCTTGTGGAACGAAATTTTCAAGCAATGAAGATAGTTAAGGAAAATATTGCCTTAACAAAAGCTGAAGAAAAGTTTACATTGCTGAAGATGGATGCGAATAAAGCGTTAAGTACGTTTCAAGAAAATAGAGAAACATTTGACTTAGTTTTACTTGATCCACCTTATGCTAAACAAGAAATCGAAGCGCAAATTTTAAAAATGCAGGATCTAGGGCTACTTACTGAAGAGGCTATAATCATGGCAGAAACGGATAAAGGGGTAGAGTTGTCGGAAGTCATTGGTGATTTTATTCAATTTCGCAGACAAGTTTACGGAATTACCGCAGTAACTTTGTATGAAAGGAAGTTCGCAGAATGAGACGTGTCGCTTTATTTCCCGGTAGTTTTGACCCGTTGACAAATGGGCATTTGAATACAATCGAACGTGCCTCTAAGCTATTTGATGAAGTGATTGTGGGAATTTTTATCAATACAACGAAGAAATCTTTATTTACAACGGAAGAAAAATTAGCATTAGCTACTGAAGCGACAAAACATTTAGAAAATGTGACGGTCATTACTCGAGAAACCAAGTTAACGGTTGAAATCGCCAAAGAATTAGGTGCTAACTTTTTGGTTCGTGGGATTCGCAATATAAAGGATTATGAATATGAACGTGATATTGCTCGTCTAAATGCAGAATTAAGCTACGGACTAGAAACAATTTTCTTTCTATCAGAGGCTAGATATGAACATATGAGTTCTAGTATGATTAAAGAAATTTTTACTTTTGGTGGCGATGTATCAAACTATTTACCAAGTGTTGTTTACGAGGCTTTGGTAGAAAAGAGGGACAAACAAAAGAATGAAAACTAAAAGAAGTTATAAAAGTTTAGCGATAACAAGCCTTGTTGTCGTTATTTTATTAGCATTATTTATCCCACTTCCATACTATGTTGAATCACCAGGAAGTACCGAAAATTTGAAATCCTTTGTTCATGTGGAGGGGAAAAACGATACTCAAAAAGGTAGTTTTAATTTAACCACTGTTAGCGTAGGAAAATCCACTGGGCTTGGTTTGTTGTTCGCAAAATTTGACCCTTTCGCAGAAATTGTGTCAGAAAAGGAGTTAACTGGTGGGAGTACTCAAGAAGAATATGAGCAAATACAGAAATATTATATGACTTCTTCCTCTAATACGGCGATTGAACAGGCTTTAAAACTTGCCAATGGAAAATACACCATGAAATTTATGGGTGTTTACGTAATGGATGTCAGTAAAGATTCTGATTTTTATGGGAAAATTGGCGTTGCCGACACAGTGACCGGTGTAGACGGAAAGCAATTTGAAAGTAGTAAAGAACTGATTGACTATATCAAAGGGAAAAAAGTCAGGGATACAGTGACTGTGCAATATACTCATGGAAATGAGAAGAAAAGCTCTAAAGGAAAATTAATGAAGCTTCCAGAAACGAAAAATCCCGGAATCGGTATCACTTTGATTGACCATACAGAAGTAGAGTCAACTCCAGAAATTACGATTGATGCTGGACAAATCGGTGGACCTTCTGCTGGATTAATGTTCACGCTTGAAACTTATGCTACCCTTACAGGAAAAGATTTACGACATGGGTTGAAGATTGCTGGAACGGGAACGATTGATGCGGATGGAACAGTGGGGCGTATTGGTGGCATAGATAAAAAAGTAGTTAGTGCTAGTAACGAAGGGGCAAAAATTTTCTTTGCACCAGACGATGAGCTAACAAAGGAAATAAAGAAGGCAAACCCAGGAATTAAAACGAACTATCAAGAAGCAAAAGCGGCGGCAGAAAAAATCGACACAAAGATGAAAATTGTTCCTGTGAAAACGGTGCAAGATGCGCTGACTTATTTAGAAAAAATGGAATAACATTTAATGGAATTGGGCTAAAAACTACTTTTAGAACAATAATTTGATTCATACATTGAAATGCTTGAATAGAAAATTTACGTCAAAATCTACTCGAACTTGAGAGGTTTTGGCGTTTTTTTTGGAAACTTTTTTAAAAATTACAGAAAATTATTGTGAAATTAGAATCAATCCTTGATGTAGCATTATACTCAATTCTAATAAATAAAGAGAGGTATTTTTTATATTTCGTTTATATTAACTTTTTGTAAAAAATTCAAGATTTTAATAGACTGAAACTATAAAAACACGAACGATATAAACAATAAGTATAGTAAATATACATATTTTTGTTGAAAGAATGCTTAGCTTTGTTACAATGAAGATGTAGAAAACAGGTTTGACGAAATTAACTAAGGAGTGGAAATCTTGGTAGAGAAAAAAGGATTATTGTATGAAGGCAAAGCGAAGAAATTGTATCAAACAGATGAAAAAGATGTATTATGGGTGGAATATTTAAACCAAGCAACTGCATTAAATGGGGCAAAGAAAGATCAAATTCAAGGAAAAGGGGAATTAAATAATCAAATTACTTCGATTATTTTCGAAAAACTTTCAGAAAAAGGAATTAAACATCATTTCATTAAACAACTTTCACCAACAGAACAATTAATTCAACAAATCAACATGATTCCATTAGAGGTTGTCTTACGAAATGTGGCAGCAGGCTCATTTTCAAAACGTTTGGGTGTACCTGAGGGAACAGAATTAGCTTTTCCAATCGTTGAATTTTATTTCAAGGAAGATGCACTAGATGATCCATTTATCAATGATGACCATGTTTTAGTATTAGATATTGCGAACAAAGAAGAAATTGAATTTTTAAAAGCAGAAGCAAAGAAAATTAATCAAGCACTGATTGAAATTTTTACAGAAGCAGGGATTCGTCTAATCGACTTCAAATTAGAATTTGGACGTCTGGCGGACGGTACGATTATTTTAGGTGATGAAATTTCACCAGATACTTGCCGTTTATGGGATTTATTAACCAACGATCATTTAGATAAAGATATTTATCGCCGTGATTTAGGAGATATTGTTCCAGTTTATCAAGAAGTATTAGACCGTCTAACAAAAATTGCTTAAATAAAAGGAGAAAATTAATCATGTATCAAGTAAAAGTTTACGTAACCTATAAAGAATCAGTTTTAGACCCACAAGGTGAAGCAGTGAAAAAAGCAGTGAATCACATGGGATATGATGAAATCAAAGAAATTCGTATCGGGAAGTATTTTGAAATTCAAGTGGAAAAATCTGACCGTGATGTCAACGAAGTCATTGAAACAATTTGTGATAAATTATTAGCTAACGTAAATATGGAAACTTATCGTTATGAAATCGCGGAGGTTGTTGCGTAATGAAATTTGCAGTAATCGTTTTTCCCGGCTCAAACTGTGATTTAGATATGTTATGGGCGGTAAAAGAGGTGTTGGGTTCAGAAGCAGAGTACGTACGTCACGATGCCACTTCTTTAGACGGTTTTGACGGGGTGTTGTTACCGGGTGGCTTTTCATATGGCGATTATCTTCGTTGTGGTGCGATTGCTCGTTTCTCAAACATTATGCCTGAAGTTGTTCGTTTTGCAGAAGAAGGAAAACCTGTTTTTGGCACATGTAATGGGTTCCAAGTATTAGTAGAAGCTGGACTATTGCCAGGTGCTTTAATTCGTAATAACTCTCTACATTTTATTTCAAAATTTCAAGAGTTAAAAGTTGCCAACAATCAAACAAATTTCACTACTGAATATGAAAAAGATGAAGTAATTAATATTCCAATTGCGCACGGTGAAGGACAATATTATTGTGATGACGAAACTTTAGCTGAGCTAAAAGAAAACAATCAAATTGTCTTTACTTACGCAGGGGAAAATCCAAATGGTTCCATTGAAGATATAGCAGGAATTGTGAACAAACGAGGAAATGTTCTCGGAATGATGCCTCACCCAGAACGTGCGGTAGAAGCGATTCTTGGAAGTGACGACGGTTTGAATTTCTTTAAATCTATGCTGAAAAATTTTGGAAAGGTGACTCAATAACTCATGACGACATCAACGATTTTTAACGAGCCAACTGCTCAAGAAGTAAAAGATACAAAACTCTATCGTGAATGGGGATTATCTGACGAAGAGTATCGCATGATTGAAGAAGATATTCTTCACCGCATGCCTAACTACACAGAAACAGGTCTTTTCTCTGTGATGTGGTCTGAACACTGTTCTTATAAAAACTCAAAACCTGTCTTACGTAAATTTCCAACGAGTGGAAAACAAGTGTTACAAGGACCGGGCGAAGGTGCTGGAATTGTCGATATTGGTGACGGTCAAGCAGTTGTCTTTAAAGCAGAAAGTCATAATCACCCCTCAGCTGTAGAACCTTATGAAGGTGCGGCAACAGGTGTCGGCGGAATCATTCGCGATATTTTTTCAATGGGTGCACGTCCAATCGCTATTTTAGATTCACTACGCTTTGGTGAAATTGACAATAATCATACAAAACATATCATCTCAGAAGTGGTTGCTGGGATTTCAGGTTATGGAAATTGTATTGGGATTCCAACCGTTGGGGGCGAAGTTTCTTTTGACCCTTGCTATGAAGGAAATCCGCTAGTAAATGCAATGTGTGTTGGTTTAATCGAACACAAAGATATTCAAAAGGGTCAAGCAAAGGGAGTTGGTAACTCTATTATGTATGTCGGCGCTAAAACAGGACGCGACGGGATTCATGGTGCAACATTTGCCTCTGAAGAATTTGTGGAGGGTGAAGAAGGGCAACGTTCAGCGGTTCAAGTTGGCGATCCTTTCATGGAAAAATTATTACTTGAAGCATGTTTAGAATTAATTTTAGATCATCAAGATATTTTGGTTGGTATCCAAGATATGGGAGCGGCAGGGTTGGTTTCCTCTTCTTCTGAAATGGCTTCAAAAGCTGGTTCTGGCTTGAAACTTTTCCTTGATGATGTTCCGCAACGTGAAACTCATATGACCCCATATGAAATGATGTTATCTGAGTCACAGGAACGCATGTTAATCTGCGTGGAAAAAGGACACGAAGATGAAGTTGTTGAGTTATTTAAAAAATACGATTTAGATGCTGTAACGATTGGTGAAGTGACAGATGATGGAATGTATACTCTATTCCACAAAGGAAAAATGGTTGCCAATTTACCAGTAGACGCGTTAGCAGAAGATGCACCAGTTTATAACCAACCATATGAAGAACCTGCACGAATTTCAGAATTTGCGCAATTGAAAAATTTTGAACCCGTGATTGAAGATGCAAATGAAACTTTCTTAACCATTCTTGCGCAACCAACAGTGGCTTCAAAACGTTCTATTTATGAAACTTATGATTCACAGGTTCGTACGAATACAGTGGTTCGTCCAGGTAGCGATGCAGCAGTTTTACGTATCCGTGGAACAGACAAAGCGTTAGCGATGACTACCGATTGTAATGCCCGTTATTTATATTTGAATCCTGAAGTTGGGGGCGAAATTGCCGTTGCTGAAGCTGCACGAAATATTGTAGCAAGTGGGGGCACACCGCTTGCAATTACCGACTGCTTGAACTTTGGTAGTCCAGAAAAACCAGAACAATTTTGGGAATTATGGACCTCCGCTGACGGTATCGCAAGAGCATGTACGGCACTGAATACACCGATTATTTCTGGAAATGTTTCTTTATACAATGAAACTTCTGGAAAATCTATTTATCCTACACCAATGATTGGTATGGTCGGATTGATTAATCATTTGAGTGAAATTACTACACAAGATTTTAAACAGGCAGAGGATAAAATTTTTGTTATTGGTAAAACTTATGCTGATTTCAATGGGTCTGAAATTCAAAAAGTACAATTAGGGCGAATCGAAGGGAAATTAATGAACTTTGATTTAGCTGTTGAAAAAGAAACACAAGAGAAAGTATTGTCAGCGATTAGAGCTGGGCTTGTCCAATCTGCTCATGATTTGGCAGAAGGCGGTCTAGGTGTTGCTCTTGCAGAATCTGCCTTTGCCAATCAACTTGGAATTGATGTGGCAGTAGATATGCCAACTGCATGGTTATTCTCAGAAACGCAATCACGTTTCATTTTATCTGTGAAACCTGAAAATGCGGAAGCTATCAAAGAACACTTTGGCGCATTAGCAACAGAAATTGGCACAGTAACAAATAACGGTACACTAACTATCAAAACATCAGATGGAAGCATTAATGTGGAGACTTCGAAAGCGTACGGAGTTTGGGAGGAAGCTATTCCATGTCTTATGAAATAAAAAGTTTAAATGAAGAATGCGGGCTATTTGGTATTTGGGGTCACCCAGATGCCTCCCGTGTGACTTATTTTGGTTTGCACAGCCTACAACATCGTGGGCAAGAGGGTGCAGGGATTTTATCTAATGATAACGGAACATTGAAAAGCTATCGTGATTTAGGACTGCTTTCAGAAGTTTTTAAAAACGAAGAAATTCTGAAACGTTTGACTGGAACGGCAGCAATCGGACATGTTCGTTATGCAACAAGTGGCAATGGTTCTATTGACAATATTCAACCCTTCCATTTTAAATTTTATGACGGTTCTTTTGGTTTAGCACATAATGGAAATTTAACCAACAATAAAACACTTCGTCGTGAATTAGAAGAAGATGGAGCTATTTTCCATTCTAATTCTGATACCGAAGTTTTAATGCACTTGATTCGTCGTTCAAAAAAGGAAGATATTTTTGAAAAAATCAAAGAGGCTTTAAACACTGTCAAAGGTGGCTTTGCTTATCTTTTATTAACTGAAAATGAATTAATTGCAGCACTTGACCCGAATGGTTTTCGTCCACTCGCCATTGGCCAAATGAAAAATGGCGCTTATGTTGTAGCAAGTGAAACCTGTGCTCTTGAAGTTGTTGGGGCTGAGTTTGTCCGTGATGTTCAACCAGGAGAAATGATTATTATTAATGATGACGGCTTCCGTGTGGAAAAATATACAAATGATACGCAACTTGCGATTTGTTCTATGGAATTTATTTATTTTGCTCGTCCTGATTCGACGATTGCAGGGGTGAATGTGCATACGGCTCGGAAAAATATGGGTCGCCGCTTGGCATTAGAAAATCCAATTGATGCAGATATTGTTGTTGGGGTACCTAATTCCTCCCTTTCTGCAGCTAGTGGGTATGCAGAAGCTAGTGGACTTCCGTATGAGCTTGGCTTGGTGAAAAATCAATATGTTCAGCGGACATTTATCCAACCGACTCAAGAACTTCGCGAGCAGGGAGTTCGTATGAAGCTTTCAGCAGTACGTGGAGTAGTTGAAGGGAAACGAGTGGTGATGGTTGATGATTCTATCGTTCGTGGAACAACTAGTCGTCGCATTGTTAACTTATTAAAAGAAGCTGGGGCAAAAGAAGTCCATGTGGTTATTTCTTCTCCACCATTGAAATATCCATGCTTTTATGGAATTGATATTCAAACTCGTAAGGAATTAATTGCGGCAAATCATTCTGTTCAAGAAATTAAAAAAATTATTGGCGCAGATAGTCTTTATTTCTTGAGTGAACAGGGGCTTATTGATGCGATTGGATTAAAAAATGATGCACCTTATAACGGTCTATGTATGGCGTATTTCAATGGTGATTATCCAACACCACTTTATGATTATGAAGAAGATTATCTTCGTTCGTTGAAAGAAAAGGTTAGTTTTTTCTAAACAAAATTTTGAAATGAGGGTTAGACAAAATGGCAAATGCGTATGCAAAAGCTGGGGTTGACGTGGAAGCTGGTTACGAAGTCGTTGATCGGATTAAAAAACATGTGAAGAAAACGGAACGACTTGGTGTAATGGGTGCTTTAGGTGGTTTTGGAGGGTGTTTTGACCTTTCAACAGTGGATGTCAAGGAGCCTGTTCTTATCTCTGGAACAGACGGCGTTGGAACAAAGCTACTTGTAGCAATTCAAGAAAATAAACACGATACTATCGGTATTGACTGTGTGGCAATGTGTGTGAATGACATTGTGGCACAAGGAGCAGAACCACTTTATTTCTTAGACTATATTGCTACTGGAAAAAATATTCCTGCTCGTTTGGAACAGGTCGTGGCAGGTGTAGCAGACGGTTGCGTGCAAGCTGGTGCGGCTTTAATTGGTGGAGAAACTGCTGAAATGCCTGGCATGTACGGAGCAGATGATTACGATTTAGCAGGGTTTGCTGTGGGTGTGGCTGAAAAATCTCAACTTGTGACTGGTGAAAAAATTTCTAAGGGTGATGTCTTGCTTGGAATTGCTTCAAGTGGGATTCATTCCAATGGGTACTCTCTTGTCCGTAAAGTCTTTTTCGAGCAAAATGATTTTACTGGTGCAACAAAATTACCTGAATTAGGCGGTAAAACACTCGGTGAAGAATTATTAACACCGACACGCATTTATGTGAAACAATTGTTACCACTTGTGAAAAAAGAGTTAGTTAATGGTATCTCACATATCACTGGTGGTGGTTTTGTCGAAAATATTCCTCGGATGTTTGGCGACGATTTAGCAGCCAAAATTCAGCTGGGTTCTTGGAACGTTCTTCCGATTTTTAAAGCATTAGAAAAATATGGTGAAATTCCTACAATGGAAATGTATGAAATTTTCAACATGGGTATTGGAATGGTGCTTGCTGTTCGTCCAGACAAGGTTGAAGAAGTGAAAGCTGTCTTAGCGGAAATTGACGAACCTGTTTATGAAATTGGTGAAATCATTGAAAAAACTACAGATGCCGTTGAATTTGTGGAGAACTAGCTATGAAAAAAATTGCGGTATTTGCTTCTGGAAACGGAAGCAACTTTCAAGTGATAGCTGAAAAAGTGGAAAGCGGTGAAATTCCCGCTGAAATTTGCTTTTTGTTTTGTGATAAGGGAAATGCTTTTGCTTTAGAACGAGCTGAAAAATTAAAAATTAAGACGTTTGCCTTTTCACCCAAGAATTTTGAATCAAGAAAACAGTACGAGGAAGCAATTCTTGAGCTTTGTCGTAGCTATGGTGTGGAATTAATTGTCTTGGCTGGGTATATGAGAATTGTTGGAGAGACGCTTCTTACTGCCTATCCTAATAAAATCATCAATATTCATCCCTCTTTATTGCCTAATTTTCCTGGACTACACGGAATTGCAGATGCCTTTGAAGCAGGCGTGGAGGAAACAGGGGTAACGGTGCATTATATTGATAACGGCGTCGATACAGGCCCGATTATCGCTCAGGAAAAGATAAAAGTGGAAAAAGAAGAGACGCTTGAGAGTTTAGAAGAAAAAATTCATGCGGTGGAACATGTTTTATATCCACGCGTGTTAAAAGAAATTATTTCAAAAAGGGATAAAGTTTAGGAAGTAAAATGGAGGGAAATATATTGAAACGTGCATTGATAAGTGTTTCAGATAAAAATGGTGTTGCAGAATTTGCGAAAGAGCTTGTAGCGTTAGGATATGAAATTATCTCAACTGGTGGAACAAAGGTGGCGCTTGAAAATGAAGGAATTTTGACGATTTCGATTGATGAAGTCACTGGTTTTCCAGAAATGATGGACGGACGTGTCAAAACGTTACATCCAAAAATTCATGGAGGTTTGCTTGGTCGTCGCGATTTAGCTAGTCATATGGATGCGATGAAGGAACATGATATTCACCCGATTGATATGGTGGTGGTCAATCTTTATCCATTTAAGGAAACAATTATGAAGCCAGAGGTAACTACTGAGGATGCAATTGAAAACATTGATATTGGTGGACCCTCTATGCTTCGTTCGGCAGCGAAAAATCACGCTTCTGTGACTGTTCTCGTTGACCCAGCAGATTATGCAAGGGTTCTTTCAGAAATCAAAGAAACGGGCGACACGACTTTTTATACTCGTCAACAGTTGGCTGCAAAGGTTTTCCGTCACACTGCAGCTTATGATGCGCTAATTGCAGGTTACCTGACTGACTTAGTGGGTGAAAAAGAACCTGAAAAATTAACCTTAACCTATGATTTGAAACAAGAATTGCGCTATGGTGAAAATTCACATCAAGATGCAGCGTTTTATCAATCCGCTATCCCAGTTCCATATTCGATTGCTGCAACTAAACAATTGAATGGGAAAGAATTATCCTTTAATAATATACGAGATGCAGATGCGGCGATTCGTATTGCTCGTGACTATACGAAACCAACTGTTGTAGCGTTAAAACATATGAACCCCTGTGGTATTGGCACTGCGGACACCATTGAACAAGCGTGGGATTATGCGTATGAAGCAGATTCTACCTCTATCTTTGGTGGAATTATCGTTTTAAATCGTGAAGTAGACAAAAGAACGGCTGAAAAAATGCACAAAATTTTCTTAGAAATCATTATTGCTCCTAGCTATTCAAAAGAAGCGTTAGAAGTTTTGACTACTAAAAAGAAAAATTTACGTCTATTACAGTTAGATTTTTCTAAGCAATCTGCTTCTAGTGAAGGATTTGAATATACGGGCATTGTTGGTGGATTACTTGTTCAAAACCAAGATGTGATTGAAGAAAATCCTGAAGCCTGGGAAGTTGTTACAGATAGAAAACCAACAGACGTGGAGAAAAAAGCCTTGGAATTTGCATGGAAATCTATTAAGTATGTGAAGTCTAATGCGATTTTAATTACTAACGACCATCAAACACTGGGTGTTGGTGCTGGTCAGATGAATCGTGTCGGTTCAGTAAAGATTGCGATTGAACAAGCCAAAGACCATTTAGACGGTGCGGTCTTAGCAAGTGATGCGTATTTCCCATTTGCCGATAATGTGGAGGAAATCGGGAAATCTGGCATTAAAGCAATCGTTCAACCTGGTGGCTCGGTTCGAGATCAAGAATCTATTGATATGGCGAATAAATACGGGATTACGATGGTATTTACTGGTGTCCGTCATTTCAGACATTAAAATGAATTTTACTGGAACAGGTCCGTTTGCGAACCTGTTTTCAGTGTATAAAGTTTAGCGTGAGGAGTAGGAAAATTGATGAAAATTTTGGTTATCGGTAGCGGTGGTAGAGAGCATGCGATTGCTAAGAAATTTTTAGCAAGTAACAAGGTTGAAGCTGTTTTTGTGGCTAAAGGCAATGTTGGAATGAAAAAAGACGGGATACAGATTGTTGATATTTCTGAGGAGAATCATGCTGCTTTGATTGAATTTGCAAAAGAACAAGCAATTGATTGGACGTTTGTTGGCCCAGAAATTCCGTTATTAAATGGAATTGTTGATGATTTTCAAGCGGCTGGATTAAAAATCTATGGACCTACCAAAAGAGCAGCACTCATTGAGGGTTCCAAAGATTTCGCAAAGGAAATTATGAATAAATATAATATCCCCACAGCCAATCATCAAACCTTTACCGATTATGAAGAAGCAAAAGCTTATGTAACGGAACAAGGGGCACCGATTGTTATTAAAGCAGATGGTCTAGCAGCAGGAAAAGGCGTTGTCGTGGCGGAAACATTAGAACAAGCGATTGCTGCATTAAAGGATATGTTAGAAGATAATAAGTTTGGTGAGAGTGGTGCACGTGTGGTAGTGGAAGAGTTTTTAGATGGGCAGGAGTTCTCACTGTTGTCATTTGTAGACGGTGAAAAAGTTTGGCCTATGGTGATTGCACAAGACCATAAACGAGCGTATGACAACGATGAAGGGCCAAATACTGGAGGAATGGGTGCCTATGCCCCAGTCCCACAAATCTCTCAAGAAATGGTGGATAAGGCGATTGAAACAATTGTGAAGCCCGCCGCACGTGGCTTAGTGAGAGAAGGACGTTCTTTTACTGGTATTTTATATGCAGGACTAATTGCAACAAAAGAGGGAGCAAAGGTTATTGAGTTTAATGCTCGTTTTGGAGACCCTGAAACGCAAATTGTTCTTCCACGTTTGACGAGCGATTTTGCAAGCATTATTGACGATATTTTAAATGGAAATGAACCGATTGTTGAGTGGAAAAAAGAAGGCTATACATTAGGGGTCGTGGTAGCGGCAGACGGTTATCCAGCAGAGTATGAAAAAGGCGTTCTTTTGCCAGATTTTTCAACTTTAGAAAATTCAGAGGTGCTATTTGCAGGAGTAGCAGAAAATTCAGAGGGAAAACTTGTAACAAATGGTGGACGTGTCTACTTATTAGCAAGTGAGGGAACAACTCTTGAAGAAGCTCAAGCGAAAGTTTATGCAGATTTAGAAAAGCTAGATACAACTGGAACATTTTATCGTTCAGATATTGGCTCAAAGGCATTATAAACTGAAAAATAAATCATTTAAAAATCACGGAATGGCTTCACTTTTGTCATTGCGTGATTTTTTGAATTGTAACCAAATTTTAATAAAATGAGGAAAACTCCGAACAAGCTGTGAAAAAAATAAATAGAAAATTTTCACTAATTGTGATACAATTCTCTCGTCATGAGGTTGATACATATTGTGATAATTTCACAATCTATAGATAAATATGGAGTTGAAGATAAAATGGAACAAATGCTTGTTCAAAGTGGTCGTCGGTTACAAGGAACGGTTGAAATAGAAGGAGCTAAAAATGCGGTTTTACCAATTATGGCAGCGGCATTATTAGCTGAAGAGGGTACAGTGACACTAAAGAATGTGCCAAGAATTGACGATGTTTACATTATGGCGGATATTTTACGTGAATTGAATGTCGAAGTTGAGATAGATGCAAAGAATAATCAACTAACAATCAACGCTGAAGGAGCAATTGGTTCGGTGGCGCCTTATGAGTTAGTAGAAAAAATGCGTGCTTCTATTGTTGTCATGGGGCCAATTTTAGCAAGAAATCATTTTGCTCGAGTGTCTATGCCGGGTGGAGATGCGATTGGTGCGCGTCCTATTGACTTACATTTAAAAGGTTTTGAAGCGTTACAAGCAACGACTGTGCAAACTCATGGATATGTTGAGGCAAAAGCAGATGAGCTTGTCGGTACGCGGATTTATCTCGATTTTCCCTCTGTTGGGGCTACCCAAAACATTATGATGGCGGCTGTTTTAGCAAGAGGTACGACTGTAATTGAAAATGTGGCAGCAGAAACAGAAATTGTTGACCTTGCGAATGTTTTAAGTAAAATGGGAGCAAAAATATACGGTGCAGGGACAGACCTTATGAAAATTGTTGGTGTAAAAAAATTACATGGGGCAACTCACCGTATCGTTCAAGACCGGATTGAAGCTGGAACCTTTATGATTGCGGCTGCCTTAACAGGTGGAGATGTATTAGTCAAAGAGGCGATTCATGAACATAATCGTCCTTTGATTTCTAAACTTCAAGAAATGGGTGCTGAAATTCACGAAACCGAAGAAGGAATACGTGTTATCGGACCAGATGTATTAAAACCAACCAATATTAAAACAATGCCACATCCCGGTTTTCCAACAGATTTGCAAGCGCAAATGACCGTACTTCAAGCAGCAGCAAATGGGGTCAGTCTTACACGAGAAACGGTTTTTGAAAATCGATTTAAACATTTGGAAGAAATGCGCAGAATGAATTTAACGGTTCAGATTGATGGACAGGTGGCAGTGATTACAGGTGGTAAACAACTTCAAGGAGCTCTTGTTCATGCCACGGATATTCGAGCGGCGGCAGCCTTGGTACTTGCGGGATTGGTTTCTAATGGTTTGACTCGCGTGGATAATCTCGAACATTTGGATAGAGGCTATTACCAATTTCATAAAAAATTAGCTCAATTAGGAGCCAATATTCAACGTGTTTCTATTGAGGAAAAAAAAGTGAAAGTAAAAAATAACAATAAATAAGCTTATTCTGGCTCTGTAAGGATGTGAAATGAGAATGAATCAAGTTTTTGGTGTGGATGCTTTACTTAGAATGGTGAGCCATTTTCTGTTCATTTATTTAGCGTTTTGGGCATTGCAATCAGTGAGGTTAGATCAATTATTCAAAAAAGGAACGGGACACGAAGGGCAAATTCGATTTGTATATTTTTTCTTAGCTATTCTATTAGGATATACCGCTAGTAATTTTATTTTAGAATTTATCAGTCTTAGTCGAAACTTTTTTGTTTCAGGTTTTTAACAATTTCATGACAGAATGTTCAAATGGTCTATTTAGTGCTATAATGAAAAAGATTTAGGTGGAATTTAATAAAAATACCAATCATTTAATTGGAGTGAAAAAAACATGGAACAGATTATTGTTCAAGGTGGAAATAATAGATTAGTTGGTACTGTAACCATTGAAGGAGCTAAAAACGCTGTATTACCAATATTAGCAGCTACTTTATTAGCTGAAGAAGGAACTACTTTGTTACAAAATGTTCCTATCCTGTCAGATACATTTACTATGAACCAAGTCATTCGTCATTTGAATGTTGATTTAGATTTTAACGAAGAAACACATGAGGTGACTGTAGATGCGACTCGTCAGCTTGAAATTGAAGCACCTTATGAATATGTGAGTAAAATGCGTGCTTCTATCGTTGTGATGGGGCCTCTATTAGCGCGTAATGGTCATGCCAAGGTTTCTATGCCGGGTGGTTGTACTATTGGAAAACGTCCGATTGATTTGCATTTAAAAGGCTTTGAAGCTCTGGGAGCAAAGATTAACCAAAAAGCTGGTTATATCGAAGCAGTGGCGGATGAATTACACGGTGCTCGTATTTACCTTGACTTTCCATCCGTTGGTGCCACACAAAATATTATGATGGCAGCGACACTTGCAAAGGGGACAACGATTATGGAAAACGTTGCTCGTGAACCTGAAATCGTTGACTTAGCGAACATTTTAAATAAAATGGGCGCTCGTGTACATGGTGCTGGAACGGAAACAATCCGTATTGAAGGAGTAGAAAAACTTCACGGAGCATCACATTGGGTCGTTCAAGACCGCATTGAAGCGGGAACATTCATGGTTGCAGCAGCGATGACTCAAGGAAATATTTTGATTAAAGATGGAATCATGGAACATAATCGTCCATTAATTTCTAAGCTTCAAGAAATGGGTGCAAATATCACCGAAGAAAATGAAGGAATCCGTGTAATTGGTTCAGAATTTATCAAACCAACCAATGTGACAACTATGCCACACCCTGGTTTTCCAACAGATATGCAAGCACAAATGACGGCAATTCAAGCAATTGCTAATGGGACTTCAACAATGACTGAAACGGTCTTTGAAAATCGTTTCCAACATTTAGAAGAAATGCGTCGAATGAATTTAGATGTCACGATTGACGGAAGTATTGCAATTATTAATGGTAGTGAATTACAAGGCGCACCAGTGGAAGCGACAGATTTACGAGCAGCAGCAGCGCTTGTTCTAGCAGGTTTGGTTTCAAAAGGAATCACGCGTGTGTCTAATTTGAAGTATTTAGATCGTGGCTATTACAAATTCCATGAAAAGCTTCAAGAATTAGGAGCAAAAGTTGACCGTGTTGATGTGGAAGAAACTGTTCTCAAGGATACGATAGTAAAATAATGGGTGGTGAATGACATGAGTCAAAACACAGGACGTTACATCTTAATTTCTTTAATTAAAATTTTAATTGTCATTGCTTTGATGATGCTGTTATTCATTATTGGCACGATGATAGGTTATGGTGTTATCGGTGGCGGAAAAGCAACAGAGGTTTTTCATGCATCATTATGGGAGCATTTATTTTCATTTTTTAAATAAAGAAATCGCACGAGGTTACCGGAAACGGTGCCTTTTTTTCGTGCTTGTGATAGGTAATTTTTCAAATATTTGTTACAATATGATTAGATAAATTAGAAGATGTTTGGAGGTTAGAGCGATGTTCGATTATTATGTATTAAATGATGAAAAGCACAAGGGGCTATTGATTCGTCAAAATAGGGAAACGATGGACGAGGCTTATTATAGCGTAGCTTTTAGCCAGTGGACTCCGTGCCAGTTGTTAGTGAATTATTTTTTGCTGGAAAGCGATGTGTTCAATCAGTATGAGTTATTGACGGAAGAAGAAGCAATTGTCTATATCAGTCGTTTAATGTTTATGAAATTTTATGATGATGGCTTCGCCTATCCCAATGAACAATAGTAAAAACGGTGCTGTAAGTAAGTTTGGGCTTACTCATAGCACCGTTTTTTTGTTATTTAACTTTGAAAAGTGTTATCTTCTAAGCCAAGGGCATCAAGAATCATTGCCGCAGTTTCTTCGATAGAAAGCTTCGCAACATTAATCACCACACAACCAAGCTTGTCGTAAAGATCGTTGGCGTATTGTAATTCTTTGATGATATTGTCCGTATTAGAATAAGCGGTATCCATATCTAAACCATAAGCCCGCATACGTTCCGCACGAATGTTATTTAAAATTGTAGGGTCATTTGTTAAACCAACGATTTTTTTCGGATTCACTTTCCAGATTTCATCTGGAATTTGTGCTTGTGGGACAAGTGGTAGATTAGCTACCTTTAAGTTTTTGTTAGCTAAGAAAAGACTTAAGGGTGTTTTTGATGTACGAGAAACACCGAGTAGAACGATATCAGCTTTCAGGAAGCCTTTAGGGTCTTTTCCATCGTCATATTTTACTGCAAACTCGATTGCTTTAATACGTTTGAAGTAATTTTCATTCAGGTGGTGCTGCGCTCCTAGCTCACGTGTTGGCTCAAGACCTGTCCGACGGCTCATTTCTTGCACAACGGGGTTTAGTAAATCAAAACAAAAAACATTGTTTTCTAAGCAATATTCATTGGCTTGTTTATTTAATTTTTCATTAATCAATGTATGGACAATAATGCCATTATGTTCTTTTGCTTTGACAAGGGTCCGTTCTAACGCTTCTTCACTTCTTACGAAATTCTTACGATACACGCAAAAATCTGTGTTTGGGAATTGTGCCATTGTGGCATGAGCAAGGTTCAACGCTGTATTCCCAGCCGAATCAGATACTACATATAAATTTAAAGGTTCAGTTTGTTCAGTCATTGTTTCATTTCTCTCCTGTCTTTTCAGATTGAATTTACCTCAGCTTTATTATATCATAAGGTGGAAGAAATTTCTGTGGAATGTTATATTTTGATGAGAAAAGAGATGAGGACATGCCAACTGTATCGGCGATAGAAAAATCATTAGCAATTATGAAAGAAAATGGATTAAAATACACCAAAAAAAGAGAAGAAATGTTGTGTTATTTAGCGCGATGTAATCGCTATGTTTCAGCAAAGGAAATTCATACGCAACTTTCAGCTATTTTTTCGGGATTAAGCTTTGATACAATTTATCGGAATTTAAGTGATTTTTGCGCCTTAGATTTAGTAGAAATGACTGATTTTGAAGGGGAGAAAAAATTCCGCTTTCATTGTAAAGAGGATGAACACAAGCACCACCACCATTTTATTTGTACTGTTTGTGGAAAAACAAAGGAAATTGACATGTGCCCGATGGATTTTTTTGAGGCACAATTAGCAGGGTGTCAAATTCAAGGACATCGCTTTGAAATTTTAGGAAAATGTGAAGATTGTTGCTAAGAAAGTTAGATTATTTTATAATTTTTTGAGAACAAAATTTTGTCATTTATTGTCAAAACAATGGATTTGTGAAGTGAAATAGCTACAAAAATTCGTTTTTTATACGGATAATTTCTAACCTTTTCACAATTCCTTGTATTATTTTATTGACCTTAGGAATTGAATTAGTTATAATAGTCAAGGACAGTCTTGAAGCTGTGGTGTTATTCATAGCAAAAGCGGTTACTTTTTAAGCTCGGAGGGAGGGAATTAACATGTCAAAAACAGTCGTTCGTAAAAACGAATCTCTTGATGATGCTCTTCGTCGCTTCAAACGTTCCGTTTCTAAAGCAGGTACTTTGCAAGAATCTCGTAAACGTGAATTCTACGAAAAACCAAGCGTAAAACGTAAGAAAAAATCTGAAGCAGCTAGAAAACGTAAAAAATTCTAGTCTTTTGAATTGGAGTGTTTAGCATGTCAATGCTATCAACATTAAACGCTGACATGAAAACTGCGATGAAAGCTAAGGATAAAGAGTCTTTACAGGTGATTCGTATGTTAAAGGCAGCGTTACAAAACGAGCAGATCAAAGTGAACCATGACTTAACAGAAGATGAAGAATTGACAGTTTTATCTCGTGAGATGAAACAACGTCGCGATTCTTTAACGGAGTTTGAAAATGCTGGACGCGATGATTTGGCTGAAAAAGCAAAAGTTGAAATAACCATTGTAGGGCGTTATCTTCCAGCTCAGTTGAGTGAAGAAGAAGTTCGTTCGATTATTACAGAAGCGATTGCAATTACTGGAGCTACTTCAAAAGCAGACTTTGGGAAAGTAATGGGTGCTGTTATGCCAAAAGTTAAAGGTGTAGCAGACGGCAATGTAGTAAATTCAATCGTCAAAGAACTTTTGTCTTAATCAAAGAGAAATTGAAGGGAGTGGGTCGTTTACCTACTCCTTTTTAATGTTTTATACATAACTGTATGGAAAAATGTTATAATAATGCCAATTAAGAAAAGTTATGAAGTAAGGATTGGAGATGTTTATTTTTTGACGGAAAAAGAAAGTACAACATTAGAAATGAAATTAACAGATCGTGACGATGCTTCATTATTATTTGGAACGCACGACAAGCATATTAAATTTTTAGAGGAAAATTTAGAGATTCAAATTAACACTCGTGGAGAAACGATTCAATTGATTGGCAATGAGGAAAGTATCAAATTGGCTCAGAAGGTCTTAAATGCGTTACAGGTGCTTATTCATCGTGGAATCAAGGTATCAACACCGGATGTCGTAATGGCGCTTAAAATGGCACAATCGGGCAATCTCGGCAGTTTTATCGCTATGTATGAAGAAGAAATCATCAAAGATCGTGGCGGAAAACCGATAAGAGTGAAAAATATCGGACAAAAACGCTATGTAGATGCAACCAAAAAACATGATGTGATTTTTGGTATTGGGCCTGCTGGAACGGGGAAAACTTTTTTGGCCGTTGTTTTAGCAATCGCCGCACTGAAAAAAGGGGAAGTTCAAAAAATTATTCTTACTCGACCAGCAGTGGAAGCTGGGGAAAGTCTCGGCTTTTTACCAGGAGATT
Organism: Lactobacillales bacterium; assembly: GCA_031261705.1. GTDB lineage: Bacteria > Bacillota > Bacilli > Lactobacillales > Streptococcaceae > JAISJD01. The sequence goes on along the minus strand of JAISJD010000016.1, from coordinate 17,425 downwards.
TAAAGGAAAAGGTTGACCCTTATTTAAGACCAGTCTATGATGCGTTATATCAAATTTTTGGAATGGAGCATACCAATCGGTTAATGGAGCGAGGAGTAATTGAGATTGCCCCACTTGCTTACATGCGTGGACGAACGCTAGATGATGCGTTTGTAATTCTCGATGAAGCTCAAAATACAACAGTTATGCAAATGAAAATGTTTTTAACTCGTTTAGGTTTTAATTCAAAAATGATTGTGAATGGAGATATTTCTCAAATTGATTTACCAAAAGGAACAATGAGTGGCTTGATTCACGCAGAACGGACATTACACAATATAAAAAAAATTGCGTTTGTTAACTTTGAAGCGAGTGATGTTGTTCGTCACCCTGTTGTTGCGGAAATTATTCAAGCATACGAAGAGGATAGTATCAAACATTCTAATTTAAAGAGATAATCGTGTTTAAAGCTCGTAAAAGAGAAAGTGGGGAAAGTTTTGAAAAAGTTTGCATTAAACTTATCGAAAAAACTAGGAAAGGCGACTTTACCTATTGCACTCGCTGTTTTTGCGATTGTTTTATTTGGCTTAATGTACTCCAATGTTCGGTTGCAAAATGTCACGATTCATGTTGGACAACTTGCCGAGGAGACGATTCGTGCAAATAAAACCGTTGAAAATACAAAAGAAACCGAGCAACGAAAACGTCTGGCAGAAGAAGCAGTCACACCTGAGTATGTTTTTCAGGCAGATGTTGAAGAAATACAAAAAACGAGAATCACAGATCTATTTAGTTGGGTCAATCAAATCAACGAAACCTATGAAAAGCAAAAGAAAAAAAGCGAGACTACGACACCAGTCGAAGGAAAAGTAGCGCTTTTAAAGGGACAATTTGAAAAACTTAGTCAAGAAGATGTCACCTTTTATCAGAAATTTAGTACCACGTTTTACGAGAATCTTTTTTCATTGAATACTACGCAACTAAGTATGGTGAAATCAGAGGACTTAACCATTATGAACACGATAATGAAAGAGCATGTGCGTGAGAATAATCTGATAGAATTGCGACAAAAGGCAGTGGAGGAAACGACGTATCTTGATTTAACACCTGCTGAAACACAGATAATGAAAGAACTACTTACTAACGGAATCGTTGTCAATGATGTTTATAATGAAAAAAGGACGAATTTACTACGTCAACAAGCGGCCGATGATGTACAAAAGGTAATGATTTACCAAGGAGAAGTCATTGTTCGTGAGGGAGTTCAGATTGACCAAAATGCGATGAATAAGCTAGAATTATTAGGCATGACAAGTCAAAATAAAACCATTTTTCCAACGATTGCGTTGATTTTAGCAATTGTTTTACAAATTGTTATCTTGCTTTTCTTTTTCGTTCAAACAACGGATAAGGATCGAAAATACCGTTTGTTGACTTTTTATATTAGTGCTATGACTCTATCCGTACTACTTATGAAATTTTTACAAATTTTTCAAACAGAAGAATTATCCTATGTTCCGTTTTTATTTCCAGCGGCATTTACACCGCTGATTTTAAGTCAGTTTGTGAATCGGCGGGCGGGAATTATCGCCGCAATGTTTCAAGTGATTTTCTCAATGTTTATTTTTAATGATGCGATGGGCAATCTGTTAGCAATTATCTTGTTGAATTATTTATTTGACGGTTTTTTTGGAACAGCCTTGAAACAGAAAAGAATCAATCAGCAGTTGCTACCAGCATTTTGTTGGCTCCTTGGGTTTCCTGTACTCTTTAACTTTGTTCTTGTTATTTATCAGGGAATGGATTTTTCAGACCAAAAGACTTGGATGACTCTATTATGTGGGTTTATTGGTTCTTTATTGACGTTTGTCATGTCTATGGGCTTACATCCATATATTGAAATGCTCGTGTCTGATGATTCGGTGATTGTCTTAAATGAGTTGAGTAACCCGAATCATCCGCTTTTAAAAGAGCTGTTAGAAAAGGCACCGGGAACGTATCATCATTCAATGATGGTGGCAAATCTTTCTGCAAATGCGGTGGCAGATATTGGTGGACGGTCATTATTGACAAGAGTAGCGTGCTACTATCACGATATTGGAAAGATTAAACATGCGAATTTCTTTGTAGAAAATTTACCAGCGGGTGCTGAAAATCCGCATAACTTTTTATTACCAGAAGATAGTAAACAAATTATTTTCGGTCATGTGATTGATGGTGCTAAAATACTTGAAGAGTACCATATGCCTCAAATGGTGATTGATATTTGTTGGCAACATCATGGAACAACCTTAATGCGTTATTTCTTTGTGAAAGCGCAAGAAAGAAATTCTGAAATTTCAGAAGCGGATTATCGTTATCCTGGGCCAAAGCCACAAACGAAAGAAGCGGGGATTGTTAGTCTTGCGGACACCTGTGAAGCGGCGGTGCGTGCGATGGATGCTCCTTCACAAGCAAAAATTGAAAAATTTGTTCACGAATTGATACAGAATCGGCTTATAGATGGACAATTAGACGAATCTGGGCTTACAATGGGAGAGATTAGAACGATAGAAAAATCATTGATAAGTGGATTGGCTTCAACCTTTCATTCACGTATCAAATACCCTAAAATGAAATCTGAAGCTGAAAAGATGAAAGAGGAAAATGACAAAGGTGGGAATTAAATAATGGACATCACAATTATGGACGAAACAAAAAAGGTGACACCAGAACTGATAAAGCAAACGGAAAAATTACTAGATTTTGCAGCAGATTATATTGATTTACCAGAAGATACGGAAATGTCTGTAACTTTTATGGATAATGCGGCAATTCAAGTGATTAATCGTGAATATCGTGGAAAAGATATGCCAACTGATGTGATTAGTTTTGCCCTTGAGGAAGATGGCGAAGACGAAATGCCAATTATTTTCGATAGTGAAGATGAATTATTTCCAAGAAATTTAGGAGATATTATGATTTCTATCGAGCGTGCTCAAGAACAAGCAGCTGAGTACGGACATTCTTACGAAAGAGAGTTAGGTTTCCTTGCTGTTCATGGGTTCTTACATATCAATGGATATGACCACATGACACCTGAAGACGAAAAAGAAATGTTCGACCTCCAAGATGAAATCTTAGATGCTTATGGCCTTAAACGGGAATAATAAGAAATTTAAAAATCGTGATTTTCGCTCCTCTCTTGACTTTGCTTATACAGGAATAAAAACTGTTTTTAGAGAGGAAAGAAACATGCGAAAACACCTCGCTTCAGCAATTGCTGCCGTGATTTTCGGTTTCTTATTTCGTCTCAACCGTTACGAGTGGCTTTGGCTGATTGCAGCGATTTTTCTGGTTATGATTATGGAAACTTTTAATACGGTGGCTGAAAATATTGTTGATTTGATTACAGATTATCATTTTCATCCTTTAGCTAAGATTGCTAAAGATATGGCAGCAGGTGCAGTATTAATGACTTCTATTTTTGCAGGGATTGTAGGATTGATTTTATTTTTACCGAAAATAGTTGACTTAGTAATGAAATTTTTTTAGCTGATGGGAAAATCTGTTAAACTTAGCAGATAGACTACTCAGCTTTTCTTGAATGAATCAATAAAGAAGCAGTTATAAAAAGAAATGGGGAAAAAAATTGACAGAATATAAATCTGGATTTGTTGCAATTGTTGGACGTCCAAATGTTGGAAAATCAACCTTATTAAATCGAGTGGTTGGGCAAAAAATTGCTATTATGAGTGATAAGGCACAAACGACACGAAACAAGATTCAAGGAGTTTACACAACCAAAGAAGCACAAATAATCTTTATCGACACGCCAGGGATTCACAAACCTAAAACAGCTCTTGGAGATTTCATGGTACAGGCGGCTTATTCTTCATTGAGTGAAGTGGATGCAGTCTTGTTCATGATTACGGCTGACCAAAAACGTGGAAAGGGCGACGATATGATTATCGAACGCTTGAAAAAAGTAAAAGCGCCCGTTTATTTAATTGTTAATAAAATTGATAAGGTACATCCTGATTACTTACTTGAACAAATTCAAGACTATTCTTCTCAAATGGAATTTAAGGAAGTAGTGCCAATTTCAGCAACAGAAGGAAATAATGTCGACCGACTCATGTCAACATTAATCAATGAACTTCCTGAAGGGCCACAATATTTCCCAGAAGATGCAGTGACGGATCACCCAGAACGTTTTATCGTTTCAGAAATGGTTCGCGAAAAAGTCTTAATTTTAACGCGGGACGAAGTACCTCACTCTGTGGCTGTTGTAGTGGATAGTATGCGGCGTGACCAAAATACTGACAAGGTGCATATTCAAGCAACAATTATTGTCGAACGTGATAGTCAAAAAGGAATTATCATCGGTAAGGGTGGAAGCATGTTGAAAAAAATCGGTTCAATGGCAAGACGAGATATTGAATTGATGCTTGGAGATAAGGTCTATCTTGAACTTTGGGTGAAGGTGCAAAAAGATTGGCGAGATAAAAAAATTTATCTTCAAGATTACGGCTATAAAAAAGATAATTATTAATTGACATAGCTAGTAAGTACCACAGAAGGAAGGTGAAGCTGATGCAAGGAGAAACACGTGGTTTAGTGCTGTTTGCAAGAAATCACAAGGAAAAGGATAAATTGGTAAAAATTTTTACGGAATCCTCTGGAAAACAGATGTTTTATGTTCGTGGAGCCAATCGAAAAAATAATCCTTTTGCGTCAGCTATTTTTCCATTTACGGAAGCTACCTATATTGGCAATTTGCGAGAGGACGGTCTATCTTTTCTAAATGCGGCAAAGAATGTTCATTCTTTCAAAAATATTCAATTAGATATTTTTATTAGTGCTTATGCGACCTATATTTTGAATTTAGTCGATGTGGCGATTGAAGATAGAGTGTATGACCCCGCACTTTACGGCTTCACCAAGCAGGCTTTACAACTTCTTGATGATGGAAAAGATGCGGAAATTATTACGAATATATTTGAAATTCAAATTTTACATCGTTTTGGGGTTTCAGCGGATTGGAATTGTTGCGCTATTTGCGGAGAAACGAGGGGGAAATTTGACTTTTCTTCTCGTTACCATGGAGTTTTATGCGAAAAACATTTTCATATGGATGAGCGAAGATATCATGCAGATCCACGAGCAATTTATTTTCTAAGAATGTTTGCCAATATTACCTATGATCAAATTTCCAGTATCTCCTTAAAAAAGGAAACGAAGTTGGAAATTCGTCAAGTGATTGATGAATTGTATGATGAATATGTAGGGATACACTTGAAAAGCAAGAAGTTCATTGAGGAAATGGACAATTGGAAAACCTTGTTAACAAATGAATGAATAATTAAAATTTTCTAATGCCACGTTTTGTGGCTTTTTTTATTATTTAGAAAAAAATTGGGTATAGTTCTTTTTGCAATTAACTTATGGGGGAATAAAATTGAAAAGCGAACTATTATTAAGAAGTGAAGAAAGAAACTATTTCCGATTATTTGGGCTTTTATGCTCAGATATTCATTGGCATTCCATGAAAGAGCTTGGTAAGCTAATGAATATTTCTCGTCCAACATTGATTAAAACCATTGATGGATTGAAAAAAAGAATTATAGATTTTGGAATGGAAGAGCGTGTGTCAATCGAGGGACCTGTTTATCGTAATGGAATCAGAATTTGCTATAAAAAAGAAGAGGATTTAATCAAATTCAAGAAAGATTTCGTCTTAAAAACTTCAGGGTATCAAATTGTTTCGGCGATGTTTCAAAATGAAGAAATCAACATCATGCAAAAATCAAAAGATTTAGGTGTTTGTCAAAGTGTTGCCCGTGAAATCTTAAAAGGGGTAGAGTCTGATTTAGGTTACCACCATATTCAAATCACTAGCCGAAATTTCAAATTAATTGGTGAAGAAATTCAAATTCGTGAATATTTATTCTGGTTTTGGTCAGAGCTTTGTAGTTTTGAATCTTGGCCTTTTGAAAATCAAAGTATGGAAGATCTTAGAAAAGTTGTTGAATTTTTATATCAACTGCTTGGGTTAGAAAATATTTCTGAGGAAACAACTTTCCGTGTCATGCTACGTTTTGCCATTACGACTCATCGCTTAGAACGCTATGACCAAGTAATTTCAAGACCACAATGGGATGAATTTTTTGAGGAACATGAACATTTCGATAAAGTAGCAGAGGTATTAGACCAGCTTTATTGGAAAAATGAATTAACGATTCATGAGAAAAGATATTTATATCTTGTATTACAATTTGAGTCAGAAATTTTTAGTCATCTTCAACCAATTGGACAAAAAGGGATTGTTATGGATTCGACGAATAAAGTCATGAATTTTATTTTAGAACAATATCCAGAATTAAACTTAGAAAATAAACTTTCGGTCATTTGTATTCTTCAACAGTTCCACACAAAATTATTGTGTCTTGGAAAATCAGCGTTATCAATGGAAGATATGAATAAAAACCAAACAAGATATGTAAAGGAATTTAATGAATTTTCTAATTTTTCTCGATTAATGATTGAAGATTGGGAATTAAATCATCTACGTAGTGTCGTATTAGCAAATACGTATATTCGTCTTTTGAAAGATTATCTTTTTGAAAAGAAAGAAATTCAAGTGTATCTTAACTCAGAATTATCAGAGAATGATTATGCCAAAGTAAGAGAAAAAATTTACGACAACTTTGGGGGATTCTTCCCACTTCGCTTTGTAAGCAAGCCTAGTGAAAAGGAAAAAGCAGATATTATGATTTCAACGGCTTTTGCGCCACATGATGTGACCGATCATTGTGAGAAACAGATTTATGTTAGCGAAGACTTTGCCTACTATGATTTCAAGAAAATTGAAGAAGCATTGACAGATATTCATATGCAAAAAGCAAAAGATTTTTAAAAAACTTTTCTCAAAATTTTCGTCTTTTTATGTTATAGTTATACTAGATGAAAAGTTGGAGGAAATTGCTGTGAAATTAAAAAAGTTAGAAGTACCTACTGCCTCCATTACGGATGTGAAAAAATCACCAATGGATATTTTTCAACAAGCACGTACAGAAGGCACAGGCGTGTATATCTTCAATCGCGAAAAAATTGCGGGCGTGATGATTACACAGGAACAATATGAGTTGTTACTTACTGTCTTAGAAGAGGACAAAAAGATTACAACATTAGATGAAAAATTAATCGAACAGGAACATGAAGCAATTGTTGATTTTTCACACCCCTTGGAAGCTGAGTTAAGAAATCGGTTGCCCATGATGACGGATTTTCCTTTAAAGAATTTGGATAGTCTAATGGTCGAGCTAGGGTTCATTACGAAAAAGTCTGGATTCGGGGGAACCACTGAAATTTTAGATGAACTAGATCGTACAGGCGAGCTACGTTATCAGCTTCGTAAAAAGGAAGAGGGTAAAACAATTGTTGCCGACATTATCGGCGTTCCACATAAGGATGTAACAAACGATGCCATTGAAATTCGTCAAGTTTATGTCAGCTTTATTGATTAGTCGAAACGTATATTTGGGTTGAATGAACTCAAGTATACGTTTTTTTCGTAAAATTGTGGGGTTTGGTCTATACTTTAATTAGGAAATATAGATTGAAAGTGGGGGAAATAATGAAAGAAGTAGTGTATGCGATTGGTGATATTCATGGGCAACTAGATTTATTTGAAAAATTAATCGCTCATTTTGATGAAAACACTCAGCAGCTAGTATTAATCGGCGATTTAGCAGATAGAGGATTGAAAGGCAAACAGTGCTATTATCTTGGAATGGATCTAGTAAAAAAACACGGAGCGATTTATCTCAAGGGAAATCATGAGGCTATCTTTTTAAATTTTCTAAAAAACCCTGAATATATGTATCCCAATTATGTGAGAAATGGGGGGAGAGAAACATTAGAATCATTTTTCTATCCAAACGTGACAGAAGAGCTTTCGCCTACTGAAATGGCTATGATGATTCGTACACAGCATAAAGAGCTAGTTAAATTTTTAAATCATCTGCCCATGTATTACGAGTGGAAGAATTTTATTTTCGTGCATGCTGGTGTTGATTTGAGCCAATCTGATTGGCATAATACACAAGTTACTGATTTTAACTGGATACGAGAGCCGTTTATTAAAGGAAAAAATAACACCGGGAAAACAATTGTCTTTGGTCATACGATTACGCCCATGCTTTATGGAGACATGAGAACAACAGATTTATGGATTTCTGATAATAAGATTGGTATTGATGGTGGTGGTGTGTTTGGCGGTTCAGTTCACGGAGTTATTTTTGATAAGAATGGTATCGTTGAAGATATTGAATATAAAAATGAAACTGGGGCTTGGCAACCTAAATATTAATGTTTAAACACTTATTTTTAATCTAAATTTTTCTTGATGTATAAACTTTCTTGGTGTCTTGACCTCAAGTGCGGTATACTTTAAATGTAAGGATAATTAAAAGTAACAAGAATTTTAGTCAGATATAAGGTATAGAAATTAAAAAAGATTTTCACATGAATTTCTAATATTTTTTATCTTGTAATCAAGGATGGTGAGAACATGAAGAAGAAAAATCAGATGTATCTCGTGGGACAATACATTAATTACCATCAAGAAGAGTTGCAAACTGCAATTGCGGATTGGATCATTTTTATTCGTTTACTAACAACTCCCACAACCTTGCAGATTGATAAGGAAGAAGTTCTTCCATTTGATGCGCAAGAAGTAGCAAAACGTATTAAAGAACTCACGGATGAAGAAGATTTCTGGTGGAAAATTGAAAGTGCGGGCGGAAAATTTCAAATTCATGTTTATCATGGGGCAATTTTTTCTCGGAATATTATTGATTGGGATATTTTTCATAAAAATGAAGCAATGATTGCCGATTATTTTGATTCTCGGATGATGCAAAATGGGCTTTATGGATATATCCGAAGCTATGATGAATATTTATATAGCAATGTATCAAGGATTTCTGAGCGAGATTTTGAAACAGCTGAGGAAACGGAAAAGTTACCGAAGATGTATAACCGAAAGCACAATTTAATTGTCGATTGTAATCAATTTGCTGGCTATGATATTTTTTTCAAGGGTTTATGCCTCACTTCTTGTTGGAAAATGTACTTTAGCAAGTATTATTTCAGAGTGATTCCAAAGCAAATTTTTGATGATGTTCAGCAAGTGACACAGATTAATCAACTAGGCAATGAAATGGTGCAGATTATTTTATACAGTCATCCGCTCAACTGGGACTATGAGGTAAACTTGAACTATCAACGTCTGTTTCGTGACCAATTAGGCTTTGACCAATTGGCATGGAATAATGGGGTTGGAATATTACGTCAACCCTATATTGAATTTGCATTTGGTGAGGATAGCGTGCATACAGTGCAGTATCAAAATATGCAAGGACAACCGACCATGAAGAAAAAAGCCAGTCAGTTTATTACGCGAACTTATGATTTTATTCATGGGAAGTATGACGAACACCAGCTTCGTGGAACATTGAATGCCCAAGCTTATTTTCCGTGGGTAGATGAAACCGGTCAGAAGATGATGAATTACAAAGTGTTAAATCCCGCACTCACGATTGATAATGGACTTCAAGCCTATGAATATTATATTCGTGAATTTTTAGAGCTTGATTTAGGGAATGATAAAAATTATCAACAGTTTTTGCCAATTTTACGATTTTACGTGCCAGATGAATATGTGCAAAAGATACCGATTGATGTGATTCAAGCAAAACTTTCAGATGTGGCAATTAAGCCCGTGAAGAATAAAAATAATGCGCCGACTTTTGACTTGAAAAAAGGGAAAAATCATTTACGAATTATTTTCATGGATTATAATCAGTTAGATTTTGTGCATAGTGTCAAACAAGACAATTAAAAGGAGCCAAAGTATAGAGAAATTTTCTAAACTTTGGCTTTTCTTATTTTGCAGTATTTGCTAGATAAGGTTCCACATGGACATCTGTATCAAAAATACCGTATTCTTCTTGCAATTTTTTTTCGATAATTTCTGTGATATAGTGGCTTTGCATTACAGTTAGGGTCGGATCCATTAACACCACAACATCAAGAAAGATATTTGCTCCGTAAGTTCTACCACGAATGGTGCGCACGCCCTTGACACCGTTAATACTCATAATCAGCTTTTTATATTCTGGTAGTAATTCTTCATTGAAGCCGTCTGAAAGCGAAAAGGCACTCTCACGAAAAATATCAAATGCTGTTTTCAAGATGAGAATTGCAATGACCACTGCAGCGATACTATCGAGAATATTAATTTTAAAGATAGCAGCGAATATAGCAACAGAGGTTCCAATACTTGTCCAGGCGTCACTAAGATTATCCTTTGCAGCAGCTAGGAGGGCAGGACTTTTGACCTTTTTAGCTAGGCGTTTATTATAAAAATAAACAGCGTACATGACAATGGCTGAAAAAATACCAACCCATGCAGAAACGGCATCAGGTGCCGAGTACGTATGGTGTACGATTTTTGTAATGGCACTACCGAGAACCTCTAACCCAACCATTAGCATAATGAAAGAGGTAATCATACTCGCAACAGTTTCTAATTTCCAATGCCCGTATGCGTGATCATCATCAGGGGGTCTGCGTGAAATTCTTAAGCCAATCAAAACTGCTAAGGAACTTAAAATATCCGTAAAGTTATTCAATCCATCGGCGCGTAATGCGTTTGAATTTGCCCAATTTCCAATAATAATTTTTGATGTTGCTAGCACGATGTAAGCGATGATACTAATGACTGCCCCTTTTTCCGCAGTTTTCAGCTCTTCGTACCGATTTTTTTCCATAAGAGAACAACTCCCTAAATACAAGGTTTACAAGTAGCTTCATTCATTTTCACTCGTCTGTTAAGTATATCAGAAAACAATTCTTTTGAAGTAAGATAAGGTAGACCAAAATGATTAAATTTTCTAAAGTTTGAAAGAAATGCAAACACTTGTTTCAAAATTGAGGGAAAGAGGAAAGGTTTTGTGATATAATACATTGTACTTTGAAAGCATACAAAGAGAACTTTTTAGAAAAATATAGATAAAAGAAGCTCCTACTTTAATGACTTATCTTGAGAAGTGGAGCAGAGATTAAAAGTTACCTAAAAGAAATGAGAGGAAGAATTGGAATGTCAAATGCCTTAATCAAAGGAATGAATCCGAAGCAAGCAGAAGCAGTATTATACACGGAGGGACCTCTGCTCATCATGGCGGGTGCTGGTTCTGGGAAAACACGTGTCCTAACCCATAGAATTGCTTACTTAATCGAAGAAAAAATGATTAATCCGTGGAATATTTTAGCGATAACTTTTACGAATAAAGCAGCAAAGGAAATGCGGGAACGTGTCGGAAATTTACTGGCAAGTGGAGGAAATGATGTCTGGGTTTCAACCTTTCACTCCATGTGCGTGAGAATTTTACGCCGGGATGTTGATTTTATTGGATACAATCGTAATTTCACGATTATTGACGCAGGGGAACAGCGGACGTTAATGAAACGTATCCTTAAAGAGTTGAACGTCGACCCGAAAAAATTCGATGCACGTACGATTTTAGGAACGATTAGTAATGCGAAAAATGAGCTGATTACGCCTGAAAAATATAGTCAACAAGAAGGAAATTTGTACGAACAAATGGTGGCAAAATGCTACACACGCTATCAAAAAGAATTAAGAAATAACGAAGCAATGGACTTTGACGATTTAATCATGAATACCATTCGTTTATTTGAGAAACATCCAGAAAGTCTGGAATATTATCAACGCAAGTTCCAATATATTCATGTGGACGAATATCAAGATACCAACCATGCGCAATACACCTTGGTTAACATGTTGGCAGCACGTTTCCGTAATTTATGTGTTGTTGGAGATGCCGACCAAAGTATTTATGGTTGGCGTGGAGCGGATATGGAAAATATCTTAGATTTTGAAAAGGATTATCCAGACGCTCATGTCGTTTTACTGGAACAAAATTATCGTTCTACCAAGCAAATTCTTGATGCGGCAAATAATGTCATTCAAAATAATCGAAACCGCCGAGATAAAAAATTATGGACGGAAAATGCTGACGGAGAAAAAATTGTTTATTATCGTGCGGATAATGAAAGAGATGAAACACAGTTTATCGTTGGGCAAATTCAAAAGCAGGTAAGAGAAAAGAATCGAAGTTATAATGATTTTGCAGTGCTTTATCGGACAAACGCTCAGTCACGTGTCATGGAAGAAAGTTTGTTGAAATCCAATATTCCCTATGCGATGGTCGGTGGTCATAAATTCTATGAACGAAAAGAAATTAAGGATATTGTTGCCTACCTAAATATTCTTGCGAACCCTCGTGACGGGATTAGCTTTGAACGAGTGGTGAATTCTCCAAAACGTGGAATTGGACTAACTTCAGTCGAAAAATTAAGAACATTTGCTGAAATTCATGATTTTTCACTTTTAGAAGCAGCAGAGAATGCTACGCTTGCCAATGTCACTGGAAAGGCAAGAAAAGAATTGACGACTTTCGGAGAATTAATCCAAAATTTACGGAAAATGATTCCTTTTATTAGTGTTACCGAGCTAGTGGAGGAAGTTCTTGACCGAACGGGATATAAGGCAGATTTAATCAGACAAAATAGTTTAGAATCACAAACTCGCTTAGAAAACTTGGAAGAATTTTTAACGGTTACCCAAGCTTTTGATAAGCAATACGAAGTAAGCGACAATGAGGACGAAGCACCGGAAGAAAAGCTTTCTAACTTTTTAAATGAATTATCTTTAGTTTCCGATTTAGACTCAATAGACGAGGAAGAAGCTGCTCAAGTGACTTTGATGACACTCCATGCGGCAAAAGGACTAGAATTTCCAGTGGTTTTTCTCATCGGACTTGAAGAAAATGTCTTTCCATTAAGTCGTGCAATAATGGATGAAAGTGAGCTAGAAGAAGAACGCCGTCTAGCTTATGTCGGAATTACTCGGGCAGAAGAAGAACTTTTCATTTCTAACGCATCGAGTCGTACGCTTTACGGAAAGACGAATTTTAATCGCCCTAGTCGATTTATCGAGGAAATTGATGATGAATTGTTACAAACTGCAGGACATGCGCAAACCTCAAGTAGTCAAGGCTATAATGCGGGGTATCGAAATGGAAGTGGCGCTTCAAGCTTTAGTAGCGGGCATGGCATGAGTTTAGAGCAAGCGATGAATAGTCGACCAAGTTTCATGAAAGCAAATTCCACACCAAAATCACCCACCTCTGCAAAGGTTAGTTCTGGTGCAGAGGAAGCAAGTTGGGTAGTTGGAGATAAACTTGAACATAAAAAGTTTGGCTCTGGAACAGTCGTGAAAGTATCAGGAGCAGATAAAAATTTAGAGCTAGATGTCGCTTTCCCATCGCAAGGGGTAAAACGCTTATTAGCTGCATTTGCACCGATTACAAAAACAGAATAGGAATCATGAAAGAAAACTTCAAGAAAATTGGAGTTTTCTTTTTAGTAAATTTTAATTTGTTTCTGTTCATTTTAGAATTACTCTAAGTTATAATGAATAGTAAATGTTCTTTTGAGGACAGCTTTTTATTTTTTGGGAGGAAAGAATTATGCGAAAGAAACAAACAATGGACGGAAATACTGCGGCCGCTTATATCTCTTACGCGTTTACTGAGTTGGCTTCTATCTATCCAATTACGCCAAGTTCTACAATGGCTGAGTTAGTAGATGGTTGGCAAGCTGAGGGGAAGAAAAATATGTTTGGAACAGATGTGCATGTAGTTGAAATGCAGTCTGAAGCAGGTGCCGCTGGAGCCGTACATGGTTCCTTGAAAACTGGGGCATTGACATCAACCTATACTGCTTCACAAGGTTTGTTGCTAATGATTCCAAATATGTATAAAATTGCCGGAGAATTGTTACCAACTGTTTTTCATGTGGCAAGTCGTGCAGTGACTACCAATGCGTTAAATATTTTTGGCGACCATGGAGATGTCATGGCAGCTCGTCAAACAGGCTTTGCTATTCTAGCAGAAAGCTCTGTACAAGAGGTTATGGACTTGTCACCTGTTGCTCATCTATCAACGATTGAAAGCTCTGTTCCATTCATCAATTTCTTTGATGGTTTTCGTACCAGTCATGAAATTCAAAAAATTGAAGTGTTAGACTATGAAGAAATTCGTCCGCTAGTGAATGATGAAAAAATTGCCGAGTTTCGTGCAAGAAGCATGAATCCAAATCATCCATTTATCAGTGGAACGAATCAAAATCCGGATATTCATTTCCAACAAAGAGAAACAATCAATAAATATTATGAAAAAGTTCCAGAAATTGTTCAAAAATACATGCAAGAAATTAATCAGCTCCGTGGAACAACATACGATTTAGTGACTTATTACGGAGTAGAAGATGCTGAAGAAATCATTGTTTCCATGGGTTCAGTCGGTCAGGCAATTGAACAAACAGTCGATTATTTAAATAAACAAGGTCGTAAGGTTGGAATGCTGAATATTCATTTGTATCGTCCATTTCCAACTGAAACATTTTTAGAAAAATTACCTAAAACAGTGAAAGCAATGGCTGTTCTGGATAGAACGAAGGAACCTGGTGCGGGTGGCGAACCCCTACTATTAGATGTGCAATCTGTCATGTATGATTCAGAAATTCGTCCAGCAATTATTGGCGGGCGTTACGGAATTGGGTCAAAAGATACCACACCAAATCAAATTGTTGCTGTATTTGATGAGCTTAGAAAACCCAAAGGAGAACGCAAAGACCGTTTCACAATTGGAATTGTCGATGATGTCACTTACCTTTCACTAGATGGTGGAGAAATGCTTGACCTTACAGACGACAGTACCTTCCAAGCAAAATTCTGGGGCTTTGGCTCTGACGGGACAGTTGGTGCCAATAAATCAGCAATTAAGATTATCGGGAATAATACCGACCAATACGCACAAGGCTATTTTGCCTATGATTCAAAAAAATCAGGTGGCTTGACCGTTTCTCACCTACGTTTTGGTGAAAAGCCAATTCGTTCGACTTACCTAGTAGAACATGCAGACTTTATTGCCTGTCATACGTCTGCCTATCTTCACCAATATGATCTATTAAAAGGGTTGAAAAAAGGCGGAATTTTCTTATTAAATACGCTTTGGTCTGATGAGCAACTTGATAAGCATTTACCAGCGAAAATGAAACGTTATATTGCTGAAAATGAGATTCAATTTTATACACTAAATGCAATGAAAATTGCTTCTGAAGCGGGCTTAGGGCGCCGCATTAACACCTCTATGCAGGTTGGTTTCTTCAAGTTAGCAAATATTTTCCCATTTGATCGGGTGATAGAAATGCTGAAAGAGGATGCCCAAAAATCTTATGGAAAAAAATCAACGGCAATCGTAGAAAGTAACTGGAAAGCAATTGATGCCAGTATTGAATCCGTGCATAAGGTTGAGATTCCAGCTTCTTGGAAAGAGGCCGAAGTAAAAGCAAAAGTGAAAAAACAAGGGACAACAAAATATGTCTTTGAAATTTTAGAACCTGTCAATGCACAAGAGGGTGATGCACTCTCTGTTGGAGACTTAGTAAGTAATCAAATGACAGATGGTCGAATGCCTCTTGGAACCTCTGCCGCTGAAAAACGTGGGGTTGCCGTGGAAGTGCCAGAGTGGGATTCTAGCGCTTGTACGATGTGTAACGAATGTGCATTTGTTTGCCCACATGCAGCAATTCGCCCATTTTTAGCGGACGAAGAAGAAATGAAGGATGTGCCAGAGGGTTGGATTACTCGTGAGTTCCGAGGAAAAGACGGATTAATGTATCGGATTCAAGTTTCTGTAGAAGATTGTACAGGCTGTGGTCTTTGTGTGGATGCTTGTCCTGCAAAAGGGAAAGCACTTCATATGAAGCCTTATGAAACGATGAAGGATCAAGCAATCAACTGGGCGTTTGCAATGACCTTAAAAGCCAAAGAAAATCCAGCACGTAAAGGAACCCTTCTTCATACACAATTTAACAAGCCATTACTTGAGTTCTCAGGTGCTTGTGCGGGTTGTGGAGAAACACCTTACGTGAAATTATTGACGCAAATGTTTGGTGACCGCATGATGATTGCGAATGCTACCGGTTGTTCGTCGATTTGGGGTGGTGCGGCACCTGCTTCACCATACACAACGAATGAGGACGGACAAGGACCAGCATGGTCAAATTCGTTACTTGAAGATAATGCCGAATATGGTTACGGTATGCACCTAGCTAGTGTAGCACGTAGACAAGCCCTTGCAGTAGAAATGAGCCGAGTGATTCCAGATGCTAGTTCTGAGCTTGCTTCCTTAATGGAGGCTTGGCTAGACCATTTAAACGACGGGGAAGGCACTCGTCAACGCTCGACCAAGTTAATTGCTGCTTTAGAGGCAGAAAAAGAAGGAAAACCAGATTTAGAAGCAATATATAGACAACGTGATTTATTCGTCAAACCTTCACAATGGATGATTGGTGGCGACGGTTGGGCATATGATATTGGTTACGGTGGGATTGACCATGTAATTGCTAGTGGTGCAGATGTGAATATTTTAGTGCTTGATAATGAAGTTTATTCAAATACTGGTGGTCAAGTTTCCAAGGCTACGCCAACCTCTGCTATTGCAAAATTTGCAGCAAGTGGGAAATATATTTCTAAGAAAGACTTAGGAATGATGGCAATGAGCTATGGCAATGTCTATGTGGCACAAATTGCCAGTGGTGCAAATGCGATGCAAACTATTAAAGCCTTTGAAGAAGCGGAAAGATTCCCTGGTCCTTCTGTTATTATCGCCTATACACCATGTATCACGCACGGTCTAAAGGGTGGTTTAAGCATGAGTCTTGGCGAAGCAAAAGAAGCAGTCAACTCTGGGTATTGGTCTTTATATCGTTACAACCCAGAGCTACGTGAACAAGGGAAAAATCCGATGACACTTGACTTCAAACGTCCTGATTTCACACAAATGCCTAAATTTATGCACAAACAAGTTCGTTTTTCTGCCTTGGAAAGAGTTCATCCAGACCATGCAGAACAGCTATTTATTAAAACAGTACATGATGCAAGCACTCGATTCTTCAACTATGCTCGGATGAGTGGAGATGAGGAAAAAATCAAAGCACGCATGGAGAAAGTTGCGGCAAAATCTCCAAGTGTAGCCACTGAGGAATCATCTGTCAAAGCTGAACGGAAAGAACGTGTTCGTAAGGAAAGAACCATTGATCCAGAGGCAGAAGCCAGACGTGCTGCTAGACGTGCTGAACGATTGAAAAAAAGAGAAAAGAAAGAATAAAATCATTGAGCTGGGAACGTTTGAAGCGCCACCTGTCAAGTAGACAGTCAAAAAAACAAAATATCGATTTGAGTACCGCGAGAAATTCTTGCGGTATCTTTTTATGCTGCTAATTTTCTAAATTCGTTTTGTGCTAAACC
>JAISJD010000032.1 GCA_031261705.1 Lactobacillales bacterium | reverse complement strand
TTTAGCACCAAACGAATTTAGAAAATTAGCAGCATAAAAAGATACCGCAAGAATTTCTCGCGGTACTCAAATCGATATTTTGTTTTTTTGACTGTCTACTTGACAGGTGGCGCTTCAATTGAAGTTCTAAGTCTTATTTTTTTATAAATTTCTTTACATAAGTGATTTGAGATGGTATTCTTTAGAAAAGTTAAGGTATACCTAAAAAATTAGAATAAGGTAATATGAACTTGCTTTTGAAATAGTGTAAGGAGGAGAATTATGCTTTCAGTTAACGGATTGACCGTTTCTTATTCAAATTTAACAATATTAAAAGATGTTTCCACTTCTTTTGAATTGGGAACCATAACAGGAATTATCGGGCCCAATGGCGCTGGTAAGTCCACATTTATCAAAGGGGTATTAGGAATTGTCAAACCTTCACAAGGAGTCGCAAAACTAGGGGAAAAATTGCTAGGGAAACAATTACAAGATGTTGCCTATGTAGAGCAACGAGCAGCACTAGACTTGAATTTTCCAATTTCAGTGTTTGATATGGTGCTTACAGGAACTTATCCAAAATTAGGATTATTTCGTATTCCAGGGAAAGCTGAGAAAGAAAAGGTCGAGGACGCTTTAACACAGCTTGGTTTAATCGAATACAAGGATCGACAAATTGGAGAATTATCTGGTGGACAGCTTCAAAAAGCCTTTGTCGCTCGTGCTATGGTGCAAGAAGCAAAGGTCGTGATTTTAGATGAACCTTTTGTTGGGATTGATATGAAGAGTGAATCAGAAATTATGGCTTTTCTAAAATCTTGGCGTGATGAGGGGAAAATTATTTTAGTTATTCATCATGATTTGAACAAGGTCACAAGCTATTTTGATCATTTGATGATAATTAACCGTGGCATTGTAGATCAAGGAGAAACGTCTGAGGTTTATACAAAGGAAAATATCAGTCGTGCCTTTAGCGGAGATTTTGGGAAATTATTATTTGATGGGGGAGTGACCAATGACTAGTATTCGTTTTTTCCTAGAAGCACTAGGACAATATAACTTTTTACAAACAGCATTAATTACGTCAATTTTAATTGGAGTGATGAGCGGAATTATCGGAAGTTTCATCATTCTTCGTGGAATGAGTTTAATGGGGGACGCAATTAGTCATGCGGTGTTACCCGGTGTCGCAGTGGCGTATATGTTAGGCTTGAATCTCTTTTTCGGAGCCGCTATCTTTGGTGTACTTGCCGCCTTTTTAATTGGTTTAGTCAGCATGAAATCAAAATTAAAAACAGACACCTCGATTGGAATTGTTTTTAGCGCATTCTTTGCCTTAGGTTTTATCTTGATTTCAATGGCGCAAAGCTCAACCAATCTCCACCATATTTTATTCGGAAATGTGTTGGCAGTTAGTGATACGGATTTAATCACAACTTTGATTGTTTTTGTCGTCTTGATTTTGTTTATCGTCTTGTTCTACAAAGAATTGTTAATCACTTCTTTTGATGAGACCTATGCGAAAGCTTACGGAATGAAAACGCAAGTCATGCACTATGGCTTGATGTTAGCCTTGACGTTAGTGACCGTTACGGCTCTTCAAACCGTGGGAATTATTTTGATTGTCGCTATGCTGATTACGCCAGCCGCTACTGCTTTTTTATGGACGAACAAATTAAGTCATATGCTTGTTATTTCGTCAGCATTTAGCGTGGTTAGCTCGGTGATTGGATTGTACCTAAGCTATACATTTAACTGGGCGAGTGGGCCTGCAATTGTACTGACAACGGCAATTTTCTTCTTAATTACGTTTTTATTCAGTCCAAAACAAGAGATTCTATTCAAGAAGAAAAGAGGTACGGTAAATGCTTAAACGATTACTCATTACGATTGCCTCTT
Source organism: Lactobacillales bacterium (assembly GCA_031261705.1). Lineage (GTDB taxonomy): Bacteria > Bacillota > Bacilli > Lactobacillales > Streptococcaceae > JAISJD01. The sequence continues at coordinate 52,542 of JAISJD010000032.1, read as the reverse complement.
TAGCGGTAGTCGTCGCCGGAGTTCTACTATTTTTACAAAAAAGTCAGACAGCCAGTGCCAAGAAAAATGATTCTGTGCTTGTCGTGACTACTAATTCCATCTTAATGGATATGGTCGAAAATGTTGGTGGAAAATATGTCACTATTCATTCGATTGTCCCACGAGGAACTGACCCACATGAATACGAGCCACGTCCGCAAGATGTCTCAGCAGTGGTTGAGTCAGATTTGATTTTCCACAATGGATTGAACCTCGAAACAGGTGGGAATGGTTGGTTTACAAAATTAGTTGAATCTGCCCATAAAGAGGAGGACGGTTTAGTTTTTTCTACTTCTGAGGGTGTCACAGCTAAGCATTTAACCGGTGTGGGAAAAGAAAATGAAGAGGATCCACATGCTTGGTTAGATTTACAAAATGGGATTTGCTACGTGAAGAATATTACGAAAGCACTCGTGGAGAAGGATACCAAACATAAAGCCTACTTTGAAGAAAATTCAGCGAAGTATATCGCTCAATTAGAAAAGCTAGACAAGGAAGCGAAGCAAAAATTCAAGAATATCCCTGAAGAAAAGAAACTTCTTGTAACTTCTGAGGGAGCATTCAAATATTTTGGCTCTGCTTATGACTTACAAGCGGCTTACATTTGGGAAATTAACAGCGAAAGCCAAGGAACACCGGAACAAATGGAACAGGTTTTATCGAAAATTCGAGATTCAAATGTTCAAAATTTATTTGTCGAAAGTTCTGTTTCTCCTAAGGCGATGGAAATGGTCGCAAAAGAAACAGGGTTATCCATTTATTCAACGATTTTCACAGATTCATTAGCGAAAAAAGGAAACGATGGAGATACGTATTATGGCATGATGAAATGGAATTTGGATAAAATCCATGAAGGGTTATCTAAATAATTGGAAAAACGGCTGAAATTCAGTCGTTTTTTTGTTGAACTTTGAGAGGGAGTCGGAACCTTACTTATTTTTGTTTTATTAAATTGCGAATTTTTTTTTGTGATAAGATAAAAACGTGAATGATTATTTTTCGATTTTTAAAGAAATTTTTAGATGAAGATAAATTTAGATGAAGATAAAAATAGAATAAGAAAATTGAGAAAAAAGATACATAGGACGATTTATGGAGTAGGTTTAAAAGCTCTATTTTTACAAAAGGTGACAAAAAATGGAAAAGATAAAAAATTTAGGTAAAAAGCACAAATATGCTTTATTCACTTGTGGGGCAATAGTTGTTTTAGCAGTAGGTGGGGGCATTGCTTATAAAGTCCATGCGGATAAAGTCTACTCAAAAAATGTTGAAGAAATTAAGACAGAACTTGTTGCACAGACAAACTCGTTAGAAAGTATCGAGAAACAAGCAGGAAGATTACAAGATGTCAAGACTGGATACTTGAAAAAAGGGCTTACCAGTGAAGAGGTTGCAAAGTTAAAAAAATCATTATCTAGTTCGTTAGATTTGAAAAACGTTAAAAAGTCAGATGTTGCTTCAGAAGTGAACACGTATGACAATAAAGCAAGTGATATTAAAGGTGAATTAGCGAAAATCGAAGATAAGCTGAATGCTCAAACAACGGTCAATAAGTTTTATCTAGAAGAAAAGCCAGCAATTGATGGAAATGTGGTCGTAAAGGATTTACCGATTATTGATGATTTAAAGGCAGATGATGTAAAATCAGCGAAAGAGAAATACTATCAAGCAAAGTTAACAAAAGACACGACCACTCAATGGCAAGCCTCTATCAACGTGTTAATTGATAATGCTGAAGCTCAAGTCAAAGGCATTGAGGACGCAACGAAAGCAGTCAACGACTTGTTTAAAGACAATAAACCACAAGACAACGAAGACGGCTACAACAAAGCCAAAACGCAAGTAGACAAGCTTAAAAATAAAAAAGCGAAAAAAGCGTTAAACGATAAACTGGCTCAAGTGAAAAAAGTAGTAGATGAAGTCAATAAAAAAGAAGCAGATGAAAAAGCGAAGGCGGAAGCAGAAACAAAGAAAACCGAAGAAAAATCTAAAGCGGAAGCAGTCGCTCAACAAACAGGCGGGAAAGCCGTACAAAATGACGACGGTTCTTGGAGCGTTTCCACTCCGTCAGGCAACGTAGTCACTCCCGACCAAGCCCAACAACAAGCCAACACAGGTGGTGGAAGCACTGGTGGAGGCAATACAGGCGGTGGTTTTCCAAACACAGGTGGAGGAAATACTGGGGGCGGTTCAGTTCCAGACCCTGAACCAAGTCAACCGGCAATCCCACCTGTTCAAACACCAACACGATATAGAAAAATAATATGGGATCGTCAGGGAAATGTATTGGTTGATCAGTATTTTAACACATGGGCTGAAGCAGAAATCTTTGCTTCAAAATATTTCGCAGAACATTTTGAAGCATGTAGAGATTCAACAGAAAGTGTGTAAAATAAACACGTTTTTTATTGATGGTATTGATTATATTCAGTGCCATCAATTTTTGTCAAAAAAAGAATGGGTAACAACGAAATAGCGGAAGAAAACAACTCTCGTCCGCTACTCTATAAACAGAAATTTTTAATCTGGCAAACGTTCCATTTGATAATGTGGAATATCGTCCTCTAAATAAATATCTGAAATCGTTTGAAAGCCAAATGACTCATAAAATTCCTTGAGGTAGGCTTGTCCGCCAATGAGGATTGTTTTGTTCGGATAGCGTTGAGCAATTTCTGATAATACTTCGTCTACTAAGGTACGACCGAGCCCTTGCCCTCGATACTTGGGGTTCACGAGGACACGACCAAAGCTGGCGGTTTCCTTATTATCCATAATTCGTGCGTAACCCACGATTTCATTTTCTTCTTCTAGCCACAAGTGGAGCGCTGTTTCGTCCTCTTCATCAATTTCTTGGTATGGGCAATTTTGCTCAACGACAAAGACTGACACACGTAATTTGGCTATTTCGTAAAATTCTTTTGTTGTTAATTCTGAAAATTCTTTTTTGTACGTAATCATTAGAACTCCTCATTTCTACAAGAAATTAATCTAGTGCTTTGTCGTCCATTGTTTGCTTAGTTTCGACCACATCCACACCGTTTTGCGCCTCAAACCATTCATTTAATTCTTGATGATAGGTCGTTGGGTATCGTTCAATGATTTCTAAGATAGGTTTACCAAAAAGAATGGCGTAGGGATAATTTAGCTTGAGGTTGTATTTTAGCTCGGTGAGTAATCCGTAATATTCAAATAAAGCACTCATGGCATCTTCTACGGTGTCACGCACTAAGACTTCCGGCAGATTTTGTAAAATATAGCCAAAACTTCTCAAGGTAAAAACACCGGCTTCTGCATGGTCGGGATCAATTTCTTCTAATTTTCTAAGTAAGTGTGTGTGTAAATCCATGACTTTCAAAGCTTCGTTTCGTAATTCTGTTAATTCTGGCATGGGTATCCCTCCATTTTCTAACGAAATATTTTTTTCCAAAAGCTTTCTTTCTTTTCGGGTTCTTCTTTTTTAGGTAATAATTCTTCCACGGCATTAGGATATTTCTCCGCAACATCAACGACAGATACATTTACGGCTTCTTTTCCATAGAGGACAAGTCCTAAGCTATCGGGCGTATTTTTTACATCGTTATTTACCAAAGTAAACGTAATATCATACTGTTTGGCTAGTTTGATATATTTCGTTTGTAGGTCGGTATCCATTTCCCCGTTCAGATTTAAGGAAACTGTTTCTTCTTCGTTGTCTAATTCTTTTTCTAAGGCAAGTGTGTAGGCGTCATTTTTCATTTCTTCAATCGTCATTGTCAAAAAAACACGTTCACGATACGTCCCCATGTATTTTTTTAATTCATCAGGTTTGATTTTTGGAGTACCATACATGCCTTGCTCTAAGCGTTCTTGTACTTCATCAGTCATTAAAAATCCCTCGTTTTCTTTCTCAATCTTTTGTATGTGTACATTTTACCAAATTTAGGCGGGGAACGGTGAGAAATGAGAGAATTTTATGCTAAAATGAAGAAAACTATCGTATTGGAGAAAAAACAATGGAGAAGAATATTCTGTTAGGTGTGGCAGAAAATATCCGTATTGAAACGGAGCGTTTGATTTTACGTCCGGTGACTCTGGAAGATGCAGAAGATTTATATGAATATGCAAGCGATGATGAAGTAACGAAGTTCGTTTTTCCTACGCATAAGAGCCTAGAGGAAACAAAGGAAACCATCGTAAATTTCTTTATGACTAAGCCACTAGGGCATTACGGCATTGAATGGAAAGAAACTGGGAAAATGATTGGCACCATGGACTACAACACGATTGATATTCATGAGCGGGTGTCGGATATTGGGTATACAATCAATAAAAATTATTGGAGACGTGGGGTGGCAACGGAAGCGTTACAGGCGTTACTTCGGATTGGCTTTGAGGAAGTTGGTTTTCAACGCCTATATGCAGAGTTTGACACGGAGAATCCAAATTCTGGACGAGTGATGGAAAAGTCGGGTATGCTAAAAGTTGGAACGTTTAAACGTAGCAATAAGTATACTCATGAAATGCGTTTATTTACGGAATTTGGCTTGACCAAAGCAGAATATTTTTCAAAAAAAGAGGCGTAAATCAATGAAACAAGAAGAACCAGATAATTTAGCAAACGAAGAGGCTGAGGTCGTAATTGATACTTTACCCAATTTTGACCCTTGGCTAGATGAAGATTATTATTTCCATTAAAGAGGTGAGAGAATGAAAATGTTTAAGGATAGTGATTTTGATATTTTTAAAGTGGAAGGTTTGGAGCCACGCATGGTAGAAATTCGTGCACACATTCAACCGATTTTTCAAGAATTAGACGATTATTTTGCGGAAAAAATTCAAGCAGAAATCGGGGAGGCAACCTTTGTTCATATTGCACAGCACCGTAGAAGAACGGCTTATGCTCCAGAAAATACATGGTCAGCAATCAGCTTACAAAAACGTGGCTACAAAATGGAACCGCATTTTCAACTCGGTATTTGGGGTGAATATGTTTTCATGTATCTTTCCGTGATTGACCAACCCAAAGGAAAAGTCGCAATTGCGGAAAGTTGGCTGGCACATTTAGATGATTTTTCAAAGCTTTCAACGGATTTTGTGTTTTCAAAAGATCACACGGTTCCTGATTATTTTCCAGCAACCAGTGAAGAAGTTGAAAAAGCATTAACTCGCTTGCGTGATGTGAAGAAGGGCGAGTTTGAGATTGGTCGAGTGATTCCACGAGGGGCTGAAATCTTTCAGACACCTGAAAAAGCACGAAACTTCATGTGGGAAACTTATAAACAATTACTTTCTATTTATAATTTAGGATTAATCGCTCAAAAAGAAGAATTACTAGATAATTAATTCACATTTTCTTCATGATTTTTTAGTTGTTTATCATAGTCTTTTTAAAATTAAGTGTTAAGATACAAAATGTAGTGAGGAAACTTACTATACAAACAACCAATTCCAAAATACTTTTTCATTTTAACTCCTGAAACACACTCGAAGAATTTCTTTGGGTGTGTTTTACTGTTTGAAAATTTATATAACACCTTGTTTATCTGTATCATACTTTTGTGAGATAAAGCGTTTACTGTTATAATGGAGAAAGCAAATTGAAGAAGCTAAGAGGAAAATTTGATGACAACAAAACATGAATTAATTTTAAAACATATTGAAACACTTCCAGTTGGAGACAAGATTTCTGTGCGTGGGATTGCGAAATCTTTGCGAGTCAGTGAGGGAACGGCTTATCGAGCAATCAAGGAGGCAGAAAATGAGGGGCTAGTTTCTACCATTGAACGTGTCGGAACCATTCGTATTGAACGCAAGAGAAATAAAATGATTGAGCGGTTGACCTTTGGAGAGATTGTCCGCATTATTGAAGGTGAAGTTCTTGGTGGAAAACGTGGCTTAGATAAGGTGCTGAATGGGTTTATTATTGGGGCGATGAGGAAAGAGGCAATTGAACGCTACATTATTCCGGGAGGTTTGATGATTGTCGGAAATCGGACGAATATTCAGAAGTATGCAATCGAACAGGATTTAGCGGTATTGATTACCGGTGGGTTTGACGTGGAGGATGAAATTATTGCGCTTGCAGACCGTTCAAATATTCCGATTATCCGCACGACTTATGATACGTTTACTGTAGCGACCATGATTAACCGTGCCTTGAGTGATCAGCTGATTAAGAAAGATATTATGCTTTTGTCGGATATTTATACCCCTCTGGAGCGGACGAATTATTTAACAGCGATGAACACGGTCAAAGATTACATGAAGCTCGTCAAAGATGCGGGAGAAACGAAAATTCCGATTGTTGCCGGAAATAGACGGTTAGTCGGCATTGTCACAGGTAAAGATGTTTTCAACCGTTCACCTGAAACGACACTGGATAAGGTGATGACTAAAGACCCAATCGTTGCTAGAAAATCAATGAGTGTGGCAAGTGTTTCTCATCAAATGGTTTGGGACGGTTTGGAAGTTTTGCCAGTTGTTAATGATGATTATACATTGACAGGCGTTGTGAGTCGTTATGATGTGATGAAAGCGACCCAATTGATTCAGCGGCAACAACAACAGGTAGATACTTTGAGCGATCAGATTGCAGGGCTTGTAGTGGAGCAACAAACTAGTGAAATGCCTCGCTATGAGTTCGAGGTGACCCCTCAAATGGTCAATAGTATGGGAACGATTTCTTACGGGGTGTTAAGTGAGATTGTTGCAGACGTAACTGAACGTGTGATGACAGGACAGCATAAACGGAATATAATGATTGAGCAAATGAGTTTATACTACATGCGTGTAGTTCAGCTAGAAAGCAAGCTACTTTTAGTACCGAAGATATTAGAAAGTAGCAGACGTGCAGCCACCCTAGATATTGAAATCTTTATTGATTCCTCTATGGTCGCTAAAGCAATTGTCACCTTACAAATGTTAGAAAGAAATTAAGAATGGAGCGAAAAAATGACGGTTCAACAACAAATTTTAGAAGCAATCAAAGCCTATGATACAATTATTATTCATCGCCACATGCGCCCTGACCCAGATGCGCTGGGATCACAAAATGGACTAAAGAGAATCATTCAAGCCTCTTTTCCTGAGAAAAAAGTCTATGCAGTCGGTGGACCAGTAGAGGGACTAGAATTTTTAGCAACAATGGATGAAATCTCGGATGAGATCTACCAAGGCGCATTAGTGATAGTCACAGATACGGCAAATAGTCCGAGAATTAGCGATAATCGGTATAATCTTGGGGATAAATTAGTGAAAATCGACCACCACCCGAATGATGAACCATATGGCGATTTAGTGTGGGTGGATACAAGTGCAAGCAGTGCAAGTGAAATCGTCATGGACTTTTTCTTAATGTTTGAAGAGGAGTTGAAGTTGTCTGACGAGGGCGCTAGACTGTTATATGCGGGGATTGTCGGCGATACAGGACGGTTCCTTTACCCAGCGACAACATCTAAAACGTTAGAAATTGCTGCACGATTGTTAACCTATGATTTTAACGCCAGCGACTTAAATCGAGAAATCGACCAAATTTCTATGAATGTGGCGAAACTGTCAGGGTACGTTTTCCAAAATGTTGAAGTAGATGAAAATGGTGCGGCTCGTGTACTTTTAACTCAAGAAATTATGAATGAGTTTGGTGTGGTGGACTCGGAAACTTCCCATGTGGTGGCACTTCCCGGGCAAATTGATAGCGTACAAAGCTGGGGAATTTTCGTGCAACAGCCAGATGGGAAATACCGTGTACGCTTGCGTTCTAAGGGACCAATTATTAATGAAATTGCTAAACGACATGACGGTGGCGGACATCCTCTTGCAAGTGGTGCCAATGCGACTGATTTAGCGGAATGTGAAGCTATTTATCAAGAAATTAAAGAAGCAGTAAAAAACTTTTCAAATGCTGGAGAATAAGTTAAGATAGTGGAAATAACAATTTAACTTGAGCACGACAAATTTTCTTGTTTTAGCTCTAAACTTAAAGGAGAATTTTTACATGTCAATTCCAGCATGCCCAAAATGTGGTTCAACTTATACTTACGAGGACGGGACAGGTCTAGTTATCTGCCCTGAATGTGGTTATGAATTTCACCCAGAAGAGCTTGCAGAACAAGCAGCAGCGGCACAAATCAAGGACTCTGTAGGGAACGTTTTAGAGGACGGAGACACCGTGACAATTATCAAAGATTTACCAGTCAAAGGAATGCCAAAACCAATTAAAAAAGGCACGAAGGTTAAGGGGATTCGTCTAGTAAATCCAGATGAAAATAACGGTCATGATATTGCTGCCAAAGTAGATGGTTTTGGTGCAATGGGGCTAAAATCATCTGTGGTGAAAAAAGGATAGATGAACAGAAGGGAAAGGAAATCTTTCTCTTTTTTGTCTGAAAGAAATCGAGGAAAAATTATGGCAAAGCGCTATGAAAGCACGTTTACAGAAGAAGAAAAAGAATATTTTATGCGTGAAGCGATGAAAGAAGCGCATATTGCGGGAAGTTTAGAAGAAGTGCCAATTGGTGCCGTACTTGTTTTAAATGGAGAAATTATCGGACGAGGGCATAATCTTCGAGAAACGACACAAGACGCCACTACTCATGCGGAAATGACAGCAATACGAAAGGCAAATGAAGTTCTAACAAGCTGGCGTTTGGAGGATACTGCGTTATTTGTGACGGTTGAACCGTGCGCTATGTGTAGCGGTGCGTGTCTACTTGCTCGTATTCCTGAAATCTATTTTGGTGCAACAAATCCTAAAGGTGGCACAGCGGGAACTGTTTTAAATTTATTTGATATTCCTGCATTTAATCATGCCCCTTATGTTGAGGGAGGCGTGTTGGAAGAGGAATGCGCAGCGATTATGACTGGTTTTTTCAAAGAAAGACGTGTGCGGAAAAAAAATAGTGGCAACTTATCAAAAAATGAAGTATAATGTACTATGTCGAAAGACGGAAGGCAATGTTAGTCCTATGAATTGTGTCAGGTCCGGAAGGAAGCAGCACTAAGTAGGTTCTGGCATGTGCCTTTTTTTGTTGCTGCTGTATCAAGTTTTTTTCGTATGCAATCTTCATAAGAGGTGTATAGGAGGTATAACTTTCGCTTACCTATTTTATTAGTTTGCTTACAATATCTTTCTTCGTTGCTTTTGTGACGTGTGTATAAATTTCTATCATAGTCTTTCATGATTGTTTTTTGCAAGAATATGAGACTTTTAAGAAATTTTTCCATTCTAAAGAAGGAATCTAAATTTTTTAACAAGCACTTGGCAGAAAATGTTGAATGCTTTTTTAATCCCAAAAACAGGAAGCAGAGAATAACTCCACTTCCTGTTTCAATCGTATAGTTATTGTTTAAAATCCTCGACCGCCACCACCAAATGTGCCACCGCCAGAAGAATGTGTAGTGCTTCCACCACCACCAAGTCCGCCACCGTTGTTATTATTTTTTGGTATATGACGAGTTGTAACAAATGAGTTCGTTAATATATCTTGTTGTGTTGTTAAATTCACTTTGCCCAACTGTTTATAAGGATATTTCCATGTGCCCATTTTCAGTTGGTATCTTGAAACTGTCACGAGACAAAAAGTAATCGCTAACCCGGCTGCTAGGACAACAGCTATAATTGCCTCACCTCGCGTAATGGTTTTGTAAACAGTGACTTTTCCAGTTTCTTCATCAACGCTATATGCGCCTTTTGGTAGTCCCTTATCAAAGAAAGTTTCTACATCGTTAAGATAATTTAGCCCTGCTTGGTCAAAATTACTATTTGAAAGCTCTGGCTGAACATCATCGAGTATTTGCTCGATGCGATTATCGTTCAGATAGTAAATCATATTCCCAGAAGTGGAAACATAAACTTCTCGATTATCCATATCAATGAGGAGAACCGTTCCATTGTTATTATTACCAACCTTTTCTCGCAAATAATCATCGGCATAGTCACGGGGTTCTTCATCGTTTTCGGTTGTCGTTACAACAAATACGCCCGCCTTTGTTTTTTCAGATAGGCTTTGTGCCAAGTTATTTATTTGAGCAACGCCTGCTGGTGAAAAGAGTCCGGCTTGGTCATTTACCCGATTTTCTTCCGCCTGTGCAGTTTGCGCAAATAGGAAGAATCCTAGGAAAAGAGTGAGAAATAACCATTTTTTTCTCATAGGAAGTACCCTCCAATCAAGAATAGAATAAGTAGCACGGCAAAAATGCTAATGCCAGTTAAGACTAATTTTTTCATACTGATTGGTAAGACACCGCTGACTTTTCCAGATTGTCCATTCATTGCGTAGTAATAGACTGTTTTAGATCCCGCTTGTCGATAGGTGAGTATCCACAAAGGAAGTAAGACATAATTTTTGGTAGTCTGAACCTCTTGAACATTACTTCGAACATTCGTAACGGTCGCATAACCGTTTACCGTATTTCGCAATAGCTCTTGAGAATAGTTTTTCAGCTCGTTGTTGACATCCTTTTCAATTGCTTGAAACTCAATATCACGTTTTTCCGCTTGGAAGCCTGAGAGATATTGGCTCTTAAAATCTACCGCTTTTGTAAGATCAAAAGGCTGAACGCCAATCACCATTTTTTGTTGAACATTTTTACTTAGCGCATTTTTCAATAGGTCTTTGAAGGAAAGTTTCCCTCCACGCTTGACGTGATACTGCTTTGTTTCCGTATATTCAGTTTCCCCAACTCGCCAGACACGGATATTGGTTGCATTTGCCTCTAAATCTCCTTGTAGCTCGCTATCCACAAGCCAGTAAGGAAAATAGGTACCTGTAAGATTCTCGATTTGTTTTTGACTAAAGAAATCTTTTGGAATAAACTTTTTCTTTTTCGTCCATTTTAGGAATTTTTGAATTGCCTCTTCCTTTTCAATCGCAAAAGGTAACACCTTTTCAGGTAAAAACTTCCCGCTTAATCGTTCGCTTAAAACAACTGGGTTATGGCAATAGTAGCAGTAGGTTGCGGCAGTCGTTGTATCTGTGACAATCTGCGCCCCACAGCTCGGACAAATAAATAAGCCAATTTCCGTTTCCTGCTCCATCGCCGGAGTTTCCACTTTTTCGGTTTCTTCAACAGTAGGTTCGACATTGACATGAGCCTCATTTTGTTTAGCCTCAAAGTCGGTTACTTCTTGTTCCGTGAAGATACTTTTACAATATTCGCAGTGAAATTTTTGGTCTTTTGGGTCAAATAATAGCGGGCCTCCGCAATTGGGACAGCGATGTGTTAGTGCATCTGCCATATTCTCCCTCCCCTCTTTATTTAGATAGTTAGATTAGATTGGTTTTCCAACGAAAGGTTTTCCACAATGAGGGCAGAATTTTGGCACGCCATTAGTTAAGTCCACTTTTTGTCCACATTCAGAACAAAGCATTTCAATTTTTACTGCAGCTTGCGCCGTTGGTTTTGACTCTCCACAGTTTGAGCAGAAGTTTCCAGTATTTTCAGTGCCACACTTAGGACAAGTCCATGTATCCGCCTTGGTTTGTGCTTGTTGATTCATTTGCGCTTGATTTGTTTGTGAGGCTTGGTTAAAAAAGCCTCCAGAAGTATTCATGCCCATTCCCATGCCGACAAAGCCATTCATTGCGCCACCCTCATTGGAGCCAGCAGCTTCCATACCACGAGCGATAGAGCCTTGAACATAGCCTTCACGAACGCCCGGATCACCTAGCATTGCCCCTTGATTGCGCATATTGATTAATTTTTGAGAATCATCGGTGTAAGAAATACTTGCGACAGCGACTGCCACAATTTCCATTCCTCGTAATTCTTTCCAATCTTTGTCTAGCACATCAGCCATGTATTTAGAAAGCTCCATACCTTTAGACGGTAAGTATGATACGCGTTCGCCCTGTGCTGAAAATTGATTGATAGAAGTAGTTAAAGCTGTCAAAAATTCTTGTAAATATTGTTCATTGATATCTTCAATATCCACTTGTGTTTTGTTCTTTGGAATCGCATTGGCATAGAATGTGATTGGGTCAGTAATCTTTATCGAATAGGTTCCATGCGCACGCAAGAATAATTCTGCGTTATAAAAATTGTCAAAGTATTGAAGAGGAGCTTGTGTTCCAAATTTAATTCCTTTGATTTCTTGTAAATTGATGTAAAGAACTTGTTGTTTTTGCGGAGTTACACCACCGAATTTAAAGCGATTGAAGGTTTCGTTTACGGCTTCCTTTAAGTCTCCGTTGAACATGGAAGGATTCGAGTTGTTTTTTACAGTATAATAACCTTCCTCAGCGGTGTAATCGACGATTTTCCCGCCGTCTACAAGTAACATCATCATGTTTGGATAAACGTGTACGACAGAACCGTCTGTAATGACATCTTCTGTTCCTTTTTTGTTAGAACCTCGTTTATCGTCTTTACGAACCTTAACACCTTTTGTCATCACAGTATGGTCGCTCATGTTTTCTGGTTCAATGACCTCAAGCCATTGATCTGCGAGACCGCCTCCGATTGAACTTGTTGCTGCTTTAATAATACCCATGTTTTTTCCTCCCTACTAAATAGAATGATTTATCTCTTTGTGTGCTTTAACACATACTTGTTAAGTGAACCAAGCTAGTCATAGCTTTGCTTGTCTATTTTCTCAAAACTATGCACCTACATAAATTATAGCATGGTTATTCTAATTTATCTTAAAAATTTCTTAAAATACTAGCGAAATAAAGGGAGAATTATATGTTATAATAGCGAAAATGATTGAAAGAAATTTTTGGAAGAAAGGTTGGGAAATTATGGATAAATGGGTAACATTGGAAGAAAAAATTGCAGACTATGAGGTGCTTTTAAAACAATTAGAAGCCTTATTTTTTGATGAACGTGATAAAATTGCGAATCTGAGTAACTCAAGTGCCTTGTTAAATCAATTTTTACCCGATACGGTTTTTGCGGGGTATTATTTATTTAATGGAGAAGAATTGGTACTGGGACCATTTCAAGGTGGCGTGAGTTGTGTACGGATTAAGCTAGGGAAAGGTGTTTGTGGAATTTCTGCGAAAGAAAAAAAGACAGTGATTGTCGACGATGTGAAAAAATTTGCGAATTATATTTCTTGTGACGCTGCTGCGAAATCTGAAATTGTCGTCCCCTTACTTCAGGGGGATAAGCTACTGGGTGTGCTAGATATTGATGCGGGCGTGACAGAGGCTTATGATGAAGTGGATGAAAAATATTTGGGAAAATTCGCAGAAAAGCTAGTGGCGTTGACAGATTTCTAAATGAGATAGGGACAGAAAACGTTGACGGAACTTTTGGACTGACCTATAATTAGAGATGTGAGTAGGAATGTGTAGACATACATATTCATGCGAACAGTAAATAAATTTTTGACTCAATGGAAAAAGGGCAGGCCTGGAACCTGTCCTTTTCGTTTGGCTTCGTTTAGATTATTTGTCGTTATCTTTTTTTCCAGCTAATAAATCACGAATTTCTTCCAAGTAATCTAGTTCCGTGACTTCTGTTGCTGCTTCTTCCTCTTGTTCCTTTTGTCCGATTGTTTTGGTTTTATTGACCGCTTTAACGATAATAAATAACACAAGACCAGTAATAATAAAGGTAATAATCGCACTAATTACTAAACCAAATTGAAAGGTAACGCCCTTTGCTACGGTAATATCTAACCCAGTGAATTTTGTATCTTTACTTCCAGTAATCAGATAAATTATATAGGCAATAAGTGGATTGATTAGTCCATTAACAATATTTGTCACGATAGCAGTGAATGCCCCACCAATGACAACACCGACAGCCATATCGATCACGTTTCCACGCATCATAAATTCTTTAAATTCTTTTATCATTTGTTTCGCTCCTTTTCGTTCAGTTTTTCTTCAACAAAATTATAACAAACAAAGATTTTTTCGTGAAATATTAACAATTCTTTCTCAGTTCTTTAAAACGGTTATAAGTGCGAACGTTCAAAATTTTTTTCGTAGAATGAGCGATTAGAAAATATTCATTTATTTCGGCGATTAATTAGGGCTTTTTCCATGTACTTTCTGTATAATAGAAATAGTGACAATTTTGAGTGAATGGAAGTGTGTGAATGAATACTCAATTAAAAAAAGGAGTTACATTAACGGTAATTCCGACTGAAAAATTCAAAACAGTTCGTGTGTTAATTCGATTCTCCACCATGTTAGAGGAAGAAACGGTAACCAAACGGACATTATTATCTAGTCTTTTAGAAACGAATAGTAAAAATTATCCTGTGCAAACGGATATTAGTGAAAAATTAGCAGAAATGTATGGGACAAGCTTTAATATTTATGTGGGGCGCAAAGGGAATCATCATTGGTTAAGCCTTGCAATGAATTTTGTAAATGATAAGTATTTAAACGATGAGAATGAAAACGTCTTAGACGAGGCAATTCGATTTATTGAAGAAATTTTGTTCTCTCCAAATATTCAAGGCGGGAAATTTCATGAGGAAACGTTCCAACGTGAAAAAGAAAATCTTAAACAATACATGGATAGTGTCAAAGAGGATAAGCAATATTATGCTTCTTTAGCATTGAACAAACTTTTCTTCCGTGATTCTGCCGTACAAGGGATGCCAAGCTTTGGGAAATCTGAGTATTTAGAAAAGGAAACTTCTCAATCCTTAGCCAGCTACTATCGTCAAGTATTGACACAAGATGATGTAGATATTCTTGTCATTGGCGATGTGGAGGAAAAAGAAATCGCTGAGAAATTTTCAAAACTTCCTTTTGTTGACCGTTTAGCACCACTTGGCAATATTTTTTACACGCCAACGGAAAACAATGTGATTAATCAACGCGTGGAGCGGGAGCATCTGGCACAGTCCAAGCTTAATTTGGCTTACCGCCTGCCTATTCGTTATGATTCTCCACGTTACTTTGCTTTGCAAGTCTTTAACGGTCTATTTGGCGGTTTTGCGCATTCAAAACTTTTTATGAATATTCGTGAAAAGGAAAGTATGGCTTATTATGCATCGAGTAGCTTTGATAGCTTCCGAGGCTTATTAACGGTACAAACAGGGATTGATGCAAAGAACGAGAAACGTGTGCTTCACATGATTCATGAAGAACTAGAAAATATTCGTCTTGGAAATATTACAAAGGATGAAATGGAGCAAACCAAAGCGATGTTGAAAAACTCTTATTTGCTAGGTCTTGATAATGCGAACTCACTTATTGAAAAGCAATTCATTGAAGAGTTAATTCCAAAATCCTCGTATTCGCAAGAAGAATGGATGAAACTCATTGATTTCGTGACGAAAGAGCAAGTGATGAAAATTGCAGAAGAAGTGGAACTACAAGCAATCTTCTTTTTAGAAGGGACCGAGGAAGAAAGTGGGGAAAGAGCAGATGATTAAAAAAGAGTATAAACAAATTAATGAAACGCTCTATACTGAAACTTTACCCAATGGCTTAACCGTTTATTTATTGCCTAAGAAGGATTATCATAAAACATACGGCTTATTTTCGACGAATTATGGGTCGATTGATAATGAGTTTGTCCCACTTGGGGAAACGGACTTCATTCATGTACCAGACGGCATTGCACACTTTTTAGAACATAAGTTATTTGAAAAAGAGGACGGAGACGTTTTTGGGAAGTTTGGAAAACAAGGCGCTTCGGCTAATGCATTTACGAGCTTTACGAAAACAAGCTATCTATTCTCTTCTACCAGTCAAGTGTTTGAAAACTTAGAAACACTGCTTGATTTTGTACAAGAGCCTTATTTTACGAAAGAATCTGTGGATAAGGAAAAAGGGATTATCGGTCAAGAAATCCAAATGTATCAAGATGATGCAAATTGGCGCCTTTTTATCGGTCTCCTTGAAAATATGTATCCTAAATTTCCATTAAGTATAGATATTGTCGGAACGGTCGAAAGTATTTCAAAAATTACTGCAGAGGATTTATATACTTGTTACCGTACGTTTTATCACCCAAGCAATATGAATTTATTTGTGGTTGGCAATCTTGTTCCTGAAGAAATGATGAACTTTATCCGTGAAAATCAAGAGAAAAAAGAATTTGCGCCAATCGTTCCAATCAAGCGCCGTTTTTCAAAACAAAAGAGTACAGACATCATCAAAGAACGAACAATTAATATGAGCGTGACACGTCCAAAATTCATTTTAGGCATCAAAGGAATAGATGAATTGCCAAAAATAGGTCGGGAACTAGCGACTTATGAAATGTCTATCACCTTATTTTTACAATTATTACTCGGCTCAACTTCAAAAAATTATTTGAAGTTGTATGATGCGGGCTTAATAGATGATACTTTTTATGCAGAGGGTTTTAGTCTTGAACGAGAATTTCATTTTGCGGAAATCTCTGGAGATAGTGACGAACCGAAAAAAGTTATTCAAAAACTTGAAGAAATTTTATTGAATTTTGAAAGCAGTGAAGAATTGACTGAGGGAGCGTTGGACAAATTGAAAAAACGCACCATTGGGAAATATTTCCAATCTTTAAATTCACTAGAATTTATTGCTAATCAGTTTTCACAAAATCTTTATGAAGATGTCACTCTCTTTGATGTCATTGAAATAGTAGAATCTTTAACGATGGAGAATATTTTAGAAAATGCGCATCACTTTATTCAAAAGAACGCATTTAGTCATTTTTATATCTATCCAAATGAAAAATAAGTAGGTGCTGAAAATGAAAACAGCCGTTGTAATGGGGGCGAGTGGCGGAATAGGAGAAGCGATTGTTCGCTCTCTTGCAAAAGAGGGCTATTCCGTTGTTTGCCACTACCATTCAAATCAAAAAAAAGTCTTAAATTTAGTTGAAGAGTTGGCAGTTACCTATCCCCAACAGGATTTTTTTATGGTACCATTAGACATGTTAGCTGAAGAAGAGATACCAAATTTTATTAGCCAATTATTCCAAGCAGACGCACTGGTTTTTGCCAGTGGTTTTAGTTATTATAAATTATTTTCAGAGATGACCTCCATACAGATGAATAACCTTTGGCAGATTCATTTGAAGACGCCAATGCTTTTGTGCCAACAGCTATTAGGGAAGCTGTCGAAAAATCATCAAGGGCGGATTATCTTTATAGGTTCAGTATACGGACAAATGGGAAGTAGCATGGAGGCAGTTTATAGCTGTGTCAAGGGAGGGCAAGAAGCCTTTTGTAAAAGTTATGCAAAAGAAATTGCCAGTCTTGGTGTGACGGTAAATGTCGTGGCACCGGGGGCTGTAAATACAGCAATGAATGCGAATTGGGCACCTAACGAGCGCAGAGAATTAGAAGAAGAAATTCCTGTGGGTCGTTTGGCTGATGCAGAGGAAATTGCGTCAGTGGTGAAATTTTTAGTATCCTCTTTAGCAAGTTACGTGACAGGTACCACTTTTGCTGTGAATGGCGGATGGTATTAATAATTTTGCATGAAAGAGAGAGTAGTCTAAGTGGCTAGAAAAACAGTAGGACAACGGTTAGAAGCTGCACGTCTTGACCGTGGAATGTCGTTAAATGAAGTGCAACAAATATCAAAAGTACAAATACGCTATTTACAAGCGATTGAAAATGATGATTTTGATGCTTTACCGGGATTATTTTACGCAAAGGCGTTTATTCGTCAATATGCGCAAGCAGTCGGTGAAGATGGAAATAAATTAGTTGATCTCTATGAAGGAAAAGAGGTTTTTGAAGCCCCCAAGTCTATCGTTACAGAGGATGAGGAATGGATAGAGGAAAAAACAAAAAATAAACAGGTGATAGAGCAACGTTCCAGTCGTCACAAGCGGACATTGGCAGACCACTTGCCTATTGTCTTATTATCACTCTTTGCTTTAGCAATTTTAGTGGTGGTCGCCTATATGATGGTGGAGCATCGTCCGTCAACGCCACTTCTTAACCCGTCCTCTTCTTTTTCTGTTGATAGCTTACTGGAAAGCTCAACAAAGGAAAAAGAGTCGGAAACCAGTAGTAGCGTAACATCGAGTAGTACGAGCTCTTCGACAAGCACGACGACTTCTTCATCCAAACCTGAAGAAAAGCCAGAAATTGCGCTTGATTCGATGGAGGGGAACCGATTGTTAATGACCGCAAAGAATATCAAAGACCCGGTGAAACTAGTTGTGGCGACAAAGCCCGGCGTTGCTTGTTGGGTACAGGTCTTAGTGAATGGACAAAGTATTTTTATGGAAACCATTCAAGGTGGAATGAATCAAGAAATTCCAATTTCTAAAGATATTCTTGCGACGTTACCAGAGGGACAACGTGCATTTTCATTTATTGCAGGAGCACCAGCAAATGCCACGATTACTTTAAATGGCGTACCAGTTGATATTAGTCAGGTGACGAATGCGGCAGCAAATGTTACAATTCAATTACCAGACTATATTATATAGAGATGAGGAATAAAAGTGAATTTACCAAATAAGTTAACCGTCTTGCGAATTTTTATGATTCCAATTTTTCTAGTTGTGGTGAGTATACCACAAGGAATTTGGGGAGCGTTAGAATTTTCAGGAGTGTCGCTACCAGTGACTCATTTAGTTGGAGCGATTTTGTTTGCTTTAGCAAGTTTTACCGATTGGCTAGATGGGCATTTGGCTCGGAAATGGCATTTAGTAACAAATTTCGGAAAGTTTGCTGATCCGTTAGCAGATAAAATGTTGGTCATGACTGCCTTTATCGTGTTGGTTCAGTTAGGTTTTGTACCGGGGTGGGTAGCAGCGATTATTGTCTGTCGTGAGCTTGCAGTTACGGGCTTACGTTTGCTACTTGTAGAACATGGGGAAGTAATGGCGGCTGCGTGGCCAGGAAAAATCAAAACAGCGACACAAATGTTTGCAATTATTTTCTTATTCCTACACATTGCTGTTATCGGACAAATTTTACTTTACGTTTGCTTGATTGCAACAATTTATTCAGGAATTGATTACTTTGCAAAAAATGCAGATGTATTTAAAGGTTCAATGTAAAAAATGAATGGTGGAAACTGCTTTTCTTTAGTGGAGGGTGGTTTCTTTTTTTATATGTTTTTTACAATAGTGATTTTTTTCTGCTTAAAGTTTTTTCTTGTTCATTTGTTGAACTGGAGTAAAGTGACTTGTTATTACTGAAATAGGGAGTTGTTTCAAATTCAGTCGGAAATTATGTGTATTAGGAGGAAAAACGTGTTAGTTTGCTAATTGACTTTATTTATCTGTTCGTTTCATTTTCAAAAATAGCAATTCTCACCTAAAATGAGAACTGCTATTTTATGGCCTTAATTAAGCTTTCACCGGTTTTGGTGTGCGTCCTAAGATAACATCTAAAACGGTTAACACAGCGAGCACGCCAATTGCACCAAAGTAAGTGCTTGAATATTGTGTGATGCCGAAACCATCAAAGCCGCGGTAGAAGCTTACAACAATTGCTAAAACAATTAGGCAAAGAATGTTGAAAATCGCAAACATCCACAAATTCCCATTTTCCTTACGTACAGTGTAAAAGATAGTGAAAAATAAGCTAAGAACAATCCAAGCAAACCCTACGAATAATGCTCCCCAATAAATTAAAAATGGAACCATGTCTCTTTCCCCTTTCTTTTCTTCCAAAATAAATGGTTGCCTGTATTTAACAGACGAATCTTTCTTTCTCTTCTATTTTATCATTAATAACATTCTTTGTCTTTTAAACTTTCCATAGAAAAATAGTAGTTTCTTTAGACCCGTATTCGTTTTTGTGCTATTTTTAATAGGTACTTATTTTAATAATTTCAAAGGAAGTGTAAGTTTTATGTGGTTTTTCTTCACCATCTTAACAATTTTAGCATGGGGAGCAGGAGAATTTTTCTACAAGGCAGGAAATGACTATGAGGACGATTATAGTTCGTCACGGACAGTTGTTATGGTCGGACTATTTTTCGGATTATATGTACTCATTTATTATGTACTTATTCAACATCTCGCTTATGATTGGCATAGTTTCATCACGTATCTACCTGTTTCAGCCTCCTACATTATCTCAATGTGGCTTGGGTATGTGGGACTTCGCTATTTAGAAGTTTCTATTGTCGGTCCAGTTTCTAATGCAAGTGGTGCCGTTACAGCGATTTTCCTCGTTTTATTTGCTGGCCAAAAAATTACTGGGTTTGCGTGGTTTGCTATTGCTTTAGTAACCATTGGGATTATTCTCATCTCATTGAATGAAAAGGAAGAAA
Organism: Lactobacillales bacterium; assembly: GCA_031261705.1. Taxonomy (GTDB): domain Bacteria; phylum Bacillota; class Bacilli; order Lactobacillales; family Streptococcaceae; genus JAISJD01. The sequence continues at coordinate 32,380 of JAISJD010000032.1, read as the reverse complement.
TGGATGAGTTGGCAGCAGATGCGACACCTGAGGAGAAAAAACGTTACCGAATTGGTGCGATTGCAATTATTTTCCCCATTCTTTATATGATTTTTGATTCATTGGGGACTTTCTTTGATGGAATCGTCTTAGATGCGCATAAATTCACTATGTTTGGCAAAACGATTCATTGGGCATTAGATGAAGACCAAGCACAAATGAGCTACATGTTGGCTTTCTTTTTCTTAGGGGTAGTCGTCTTTTTATGGTTGACCTTAGTAAAGAAACAAAAATTCACAATTCGTGGGGAACGCTATCGTGGGATTGCCGGCATTTTGGAAACTATCGGACAAGTTTTCTATGTTTTTGCCATGAGTGGAAATGCGGTGATTGCCGCTCCATTAATCGCTTCTTACGCAGTATTTTCGGTTATTCTTGGGCACATCTTTTTAAAAGAACGTTTACGTTGGGTACAATATTTAGCGGTTGGGTTAGTCATTCTTGGAACAGTAATCATTGGTTACTATGATTTCTAAATATTGACGATTTTAAAAAGCACTGTATAACAATAATTAAAAAATATAAAAATAAATATTAATAATGTTAGTATTTGAACGTAATTTTTGTCATTTATGATAAATAAGGATAATTCTTTTTATTAATGTGAAAATATAGAGAAAAACAGTCCTTTTTTGAGCAATTCTCTTTAAAAATAAGGAGGAAATTCTTATAATAAATGTGGAGTTAAGATGAAGAATTGAAAAGCAGTCCTGATGAATCATGAGAGGAGGAACTAAATGGATTTAAAAAGTGAACGCCAAAAAATTGATGTGATTGACCAACAGATTGTGCAGCTTTTAGAGGAACGGATGCTAGCGGTAACCAACATTGCAGACTATAAGTTGGAAAAGGGTTTGGCAGTGCTTGATACGACACGTGAAGAACAAGTTCGTGAAAAGGTTGCCGGTTATGTTAAGATTGATTCATTTAAAGAAACGATTGTTGAAAGCTTTCAGGACATTATGAATCGTTCAAGAGAATACCAAGCAAAAAGAATGGAAACAAAGCGTGACGAATAGGAACAGTATAGGTTAAAGGGGAAGAGTAGAAGTCATGGATGGAGAAAGAAGAAGAAAGCAGATTGTAGCAAATTTAAGCAATGCAACACGTGCTGTGAGCGCCACAAAATTATCACAAGAGTTTGGTGTCAGTCGTCAAGTGATTGTCGGAGATATTGCCTTACTTCGTGCTGGGGGACAAGAAATTATTGCTACTAGCCGCGGTTATATTTTAGAAGGAAAACGTGAGGGCATTGTCAAAACGATTGCCTCTAAACATGGAACTGACCAAACCTACGAAGAGCTTGAAGCTATTGTGAAGCTGGGCGGAGAAGTCCTAGACGTAAGTGTCGAACATCCTCTTTATGGAGAAATCACTGGAAACTTGCATATAAAAACAAGAGCAGATGCTAGAGAATTTTGTGAAGCACAAGAAAACAATCAAGCAACTTTACTTTCAGATTTAACAGGTGGTATTCACACACATAAATTATTAGTGCGTGATGAAATTCATTTTGCAGAAATCGAAAAAGTATTGCGTGAAAAAGGCTTACTTTATACGGGCATTGCCTAAATCTTGCGACACTCTGGAGTATCAGAGTGTCGTTTTTCTATTTGCACCATAGACTAATGGAAGAATTTCCAAAGGTGTATCTATTACAAAAGTGGCATTCGTTTCTTCTAACTCTTTGCGACTGCCAAAACCATAAGTGACACCAATCGTTGCTACATGATTTTCCTTGCCACCAATCATGTCATGTTCACGATCGCCAATCATTACAGTCTTATCTAGTTCTTTTATCTCACTACTTTCAATTCCATAACGCAATACATCTGCTTTTTTAGAACGACTGGCATCCAAGCTAGCTCCATAAACGTCAGTAAAGTATCGGTTTAATCCAAAATGAGTGATAATCAGTTTCGCAAAAACTTCAGGTTTACTGGTAGCGATATAAAGCTTTTTTCCAGAAGTGTGGAGCTGTTTTAGAAGATTTTCCACCTCATCATAAACTTTATTTTCATAGATTCCCTTTTTCGCATAATATTCACGATAAAGGAGTACCGCTTTTTGTGCATCGGTTTCATTTAATCCAATAAAATCTACAAATGAATCAAGTAGTGGAGGGCCGATGAAATATTCTAGTTCCTTTTTTGTACGTGGTGGAAGTCCTAATTTTTCTAACGCATATTGCACGGAGTTGATAATCCCAAGTGAAGAATCAGTGATTGTTCCGTCTAAATCAAAAAATACATGGTGGTATCTAGCCATTACTTTCCCTACTTTCTATTTCTCGTATCAATGAATTGATATTCTTCCTATCATTTTAGCACAACTACAAAGACATCTTTCATTGAAATAACCTTCCTTTTTTAGTATAATGAACATCGACTTTCAATTACGACCTTCAAATCGTTTATTGATTGAATAATCTCGAAAAGATGGTGAAAGTATGACAAAGGACAACAGGAATACTCGAGTTGTCGTTGGAATGAGCGGTGGGGTGGATTCCTCCGTGACAGCGCTTCTTCTAAGGGAACAAGGGTATGATGTCATTGGAATCTTTATGAAGAACTGGGATGACACAGACGAAATGGGAGTCTGTACAGCGACAGAAGATTACAAAGACGTTGCCAAAGTGGCGGATCAAATAGGGATTCCTTATTATTCGGTTAACTTTGAAAAAGAATATTGGGATCGAGTGTTTGAGTATTTCTTAGCAGAATATCGACTAGGACGTACGCCAAATCCTGATGTAATGTGTAACAAGGAAATTAAGTTTAAGGCGTTTTTAGACTATGCGATGATGTTGGGTGCAGATTATGTGGCGACTGGGCATTATGCACAAGTAGTGCGTGATGAAAAGGGTGTCGTGCATATGCTTCGTGGGGTGGATAATAATAAGGATCAAACTTATTTCTTATCTCAACTCTCTCAAGAACAGCTTGAAAAAACGATGTTCCCTCTAGGTGGAATGGAAAAACCAGAAGTGCGGGCTATTGCCGAACGTGCAGGACTAGCTACAGCGAAGAAAAAAGATTCCACAGGGGTTTGCTTTATTGGAGAAAAGAATTTCAAACAATTTCTTACTACTTACTTACCTGCGAAAAAAGGGAAAATGATGACACTAGACGGTGTTGAAATGGGTGAACACGACGGATTAATGTACTATACAATCGGTCAACGTGGAGGCTTAGGAATTGGTGGACAACAGGGTGGTGGTAACGAACCTTGGTTTGTCGTTGGAAAAGAACTTGCTACAAATACTCTATTTGTTGGCCAAGGTTTCCATAATGCTGCTCTTTATGCCACAAATTTAGATGCGACAGATATTCATTTTACAGTAAATGAAGAAATGCCTCGTGAATTTGACTGCACCGCAAAATTCCGTTATCGTCAAACAGATGTCCCAGTGCACGTGACTTTAACAGGTGATGGAACCACAGCAAATGTTGTTTTTTCAGAACCCGTTCGTGCGATTACTCCGGGACAAGCAGTTGTTTTCTATAATGGAGAAGAGTGTTTAGGTGGAGGTTTGATTGACCACGCTTATAAAGATGAAAAAATTTTACGTTACGTTTAAATAGAAAAAATATACAGATTTCACTCCCTTACTTGTTGTTTGTGGGGGAGTGTTTCAATACATAAAACGTTCATTTATTGTAGGAAACGATGGCGGGAACGGTTGCAGAAAAGCTCTAAGCAAAATGTTTGCCAGATGCGTTAGAAAGTCATAAAATTATGCCAATGGTTGAACGGTGAAAGAAAATGGTGAGAAAAGATGTATAAAGTTGTTGAGATGTATGGAGATAACGAACCCTGGTGGTTTTTTGAAGGTTGGGAATCAGATGTAATAGGCAGTATTTTTTTTGAAACACTTGAAGAGGCAGTTACATATTATAATCAGCGTTGGAAGAAAATGCACAGTGCATTTCATGATGTGAACAGTAAAAAGAACTTTTTAGCAGCTTTTTGGACAGATGGAGAGGTACGCTGGTGTGAAGAATGTAATGAATATTTACAACAGTATCATGGACTTGCGTTATTAGAAAATAATCAAGCGATATCAGAAGATTTAGGATTACCAGATTTTCAAAAGATGACCTCGCATGGAAAAGCTAAAGGTTGTTCGTTGAAAAACTGTATTTAAAAAAGAGAAGTGTCAATGCTTGTTAAAGTGTTGATGCTTTTTTAACGTTATTTTAGAGAGTGAGCTAGTAGATAGTAATTAGTGTATAATATAGACTAATAAGAGCTTTTTTTGGAGGAAAACAATGAAAAAATTAGTAATTGCTGAAAAACCGAGTGTTGCAAAAGACTTGGCTCGTGTTTTAGGCGCAAAAAATAAATCAAGAAATTATTATGAAGGAAACCAATATATTGTCACATGGGCATTAGGACATTTACTTACTTTAAAGATGCCAGAGGATATTAAAAAAGACTGGCAACAATGGAAAATGGAAGATTTACCGATGATTCCTAAACATTTAGGCATTAAGCCACTTCCTAAAACTGGCGGACAGCTGAAAGCAATTAGTCAACTTTCTAAAAGAAATGATGTCAGCGGGGCGGTCATTGCGACGGATGCAGGTCGTGAGGGTGAGCTAGTCGCCCGTTGGATATTGGAGTGGGTGAAATTTCCAAAGCCTGTGGAGCGGCTGTGGATTTCCTCTCAGACAGATAAAGCGGTCAAGGAAGGATTTGCGAAATTGCAACCTGCTAAGAATTATGATTCTCTCTATGAATCAGCACTTGCACGCTCTAAGGCAGACTGGCTCGTTGGTTTAAATGTCACACGTGCACTAACTGTGAAATATCAAGACAATTTATCTGCGGGACGTGTGCAAACGCCAACTCTTGCAATGGTGAGAAATCAAGAAAAGAAAATTGTAACCTTTGTTCCTAAAACCTATTATACGATTGACTTATTATTTGAAAATGAAAAGGGTCGCTTACAGCTAAAGAACCCACAACAATTTACCGATAGAAAACAAGCTGAAATATTAATAGAAAGTTATCAAGGAAAGCTAGGAAAGGTACAAAATATTCAAGTAAAAGAACGCAAAGAGTTTGCCCCACTTCCTTATGACTTAACAGAGTTACAACGAGTGGCAAATGCAAAATATCAATATTCTGCGAAAAAGACCCTTTCCTTAGTTCAAAGTCTATACGAAACACATAAAATCGTGAGTTATCCGCGGACAGACTCAAAATATTTGCCAACAGATATTGAAGCAACAATGAAAGAACGTCTACAAGCACTCACTTCATTTGATGAACGAGTGAAAGGTTTGTTGAAAAATGGAGCAAAGATTAAACAAAGAAGTGTGTTTAACAATGCCAAGGTAACCGACCACTATGCGTTAATTCCGACAGAAGAACGTCCGCGTTTTGAAAAACTTTCAACAGATGAATTACGCATTTATCAATTGATTGCTCGGAGATTTTTAGGATTATTTGCGGAGGTTCATATTTCTTCTGAAACAAAAGCAGAGGTCAACTTTGATAAGGATGTTTTTCTATTTAAACAAAAGAAAGTTGTTCAAGCAGGTTGGAAAGAGGAAGAAAGTAAAGAAGATAGGCAAGCAATTGATTGGGAAAAGGTAAAAAGTGCTCCTGGAAAATTTCAAATCAATAAGGAATTAACGACTCCGCCACGTCCGCTAACAGAAGGAACTTTACTAGATGCTATGGAGAAAAATAGCTTAGGAACACCTGCTACTCGTGCGGAAATTATCGAAAAACTTATTAAGTCAGAACTAATGGAACGGAGAAATGCGTTACTTTATGTGACACCAAAAGGAAAGCAACTATTAGAATTAGTAAATTCTTCTTTAGTAACACCGGAATTAACGGCTAAATGGGAAAAAGAACTAGAGGCAATCGCTAAAGGTAAGGAAAATGCTAATCATTTCTTAAAAGGGATAGAAAATGATGCCAAACGTCTAGTAAAAGAAATTAAAATGTCTGAAAAAAAATATCAAGATTTCTCAATTACGACGAAAAAGTGTCCTGAATGTGGTTCTAATTTAAGAGAAAAAAATACTCGAGATGGGAAGATTTACATCTGTACCAATTCTGAATGCACTTACAAGAGAAGAAAAGAACCCAAAATTTCTAATCATCGTTGCCCACAATGTCACAAAAAAATGGAAATTATCGAAGGAAAAAATGGAAATTACTTCAAATGCAAGTATGATGGGACAACTGAGAAGATTTCTGGCAAAAATGAGCGAAAGAAAAAGATGACGAAACAAGAAGAAAAACGTTTGTTGAAGAAAATCAATCAGGAAAATGAGCCTCAAGAAAGTGCTCTTGCTCAGGCTTTAAAGGCGGCAATGGAGAAATAATTGGAATAGACCAATTTAAAAAATCAGAGAGAAATCTCTGGTTTTTTGTTTTTGGAAAAGTGGTTTTTAGAAGTTTTTTATGGTATTTAATTGAATTGTAATAATTAGACATTTACTTTTTTTAAAAATGGAAATAAGTAGATATTTTTCTTTTAAATAGTTATTGGTTCATTTATATGGATTGCGTAGTCATGACATAAAACATTGATTTTATATAGTTTTAATGAGATAAGTTCTGACAAATCATAAAAAATAAATCGTTTTCAATAAAAAGATTGACACTTTAAATTTTAAAATGTATAGTAATACTTGTGAGAGGTTGCAGGATTGAATTACATAGTTTTATTTACATGGACAGTTGTTATTTTGTTATTTTAAAGAGCTTTATTTCAACTTTTCATTGTTATCTAAAATGTTTCAGGGTTCTACAATTTTTCTACAATGTTTTATTTTTTTGATAAGAGGTGTCTTTGCAATGAAGAAAATAATTCTGTTCAACAGGGGTGAGCACTCACCTTTTAGTGACAAAAATGCAGACTGCCGCAAAAGCAGAAAACATTGACTTAACGATTTTTTCGGCTTCGACAAAGGGAGCAGATGAATTGTTGGATAAGCAGAATGTGAGCGTTTTATTGTTAGGCCCTCAAGTTCGTTTTTTACACTCTCATTTTGAGGGAAAGCTTGCGAAAAAGGACATTCCTTTTGATGTGGTGAAAAGTCAAGATTACGGAATGATGGATGGAGTAAGCGTGTTACATCAAGCACTAGACTTTATGAACAATAAATGAAAGATAAGAAAAGGTAGGTAGGTATAATGGCAGAACAACAAAATTTAGAAGCAATCATGGGATTAATTATGCACGCAGGGGATGCAAAATCATCCGCAGTCGAAGCGATTCAGGCAGCAAAAAAAGGTGACTTTGAAACAGCAGACGAACGTATGAATCATGCCCATGAAGCATTGGTGGAAGCACATCATTCACAAACGGGTATGTTGACACAAGAAGCTCAAGGAAATCATGTAGAAGTAACGCTTTTAACAGTTCACTCTCAAGACCATTTGATGACAGCAATTGCATTTACAGATTTGGCAAAAGAAATTATTGATTTGTATAAAAAACTAGCCGATTAGTTTTTATTCTTAGTACTTTAAAAATTTAATAGAGTTACGTTTTATTCATTCGGTATGAAGGGCTTTCAGAAATGAACGGTAGTATGAAGGTCATTTATATAAATAAATTATTTTTCTATAGGAGGAAAAATCAATGAACGGATTAACAGCGTGGTTGGAAAAGTATTTTATTCCCGTCGCAGGTAAGATTGGGGCTCAGAAACATTTAGTTGCTCTACGTGATGCCTTTATTGGTACTTTACCATTAACAATGGCAGGTTCTATTGCAGTAATGATTAACGCCATTATTCGTGATTTACCACCAGCATTCTTCCCTGATTATGACGGAAATACAATTCCAGTAATCAAAGAAATCATTGGTGTAGACGGTGTCATGTGGAATGGGACACTGGCAGTAGTCGGGATTGCTTTTGCATTCTCATGGGGCTATAACCTAGCGCGGGCTTATAAAGTAAATGAGCTTGCTGGAGGTATGGTAGCACTAGCAGCCTTACTTCAAGGAATTAGCTTTGGTCCATCTATTACAGCTACTTTAGCTAAAAAAGTGCCGGATTCAGCTGCAAAAATTATTAACGATGCACAAGCAGGCGCAACGATTGATGGAGATCAATTGCAAATTGGCCTTTGGGGCTGGTTAAAACTTGGGCATTTAGATGCAAATGCTTACTTTACTATTATGATTATGGGTGCGATTGCAGTAATTTTATTTGCGAAATTAACACTTGCAAATATTACAATCAAATTACCAGATTCTGTACCACCTGCAGTTTCAACAGCTTTTACAGCAATTTTACCAGCAATGATTGCATTATACGTTACGGCTATTATTCATTATGTATTTGGTAAAATTACAAACGGTCAACTTCTTATTGACTGGATTCAAAAAAATATTGCCGAACCATTCATGGGCTTGTCTCAAGGTATCGGCGCAGTATTAATTGTTACATTCTTTGTTTCATTCTTATGGTTCTTTGGTATCCATGGACCAAATGTTTTGGCACCAGTTCTTGAAGGAATTTGGGGTCAAGGTCAATTGAAAAATATTAACGTGTTCCAAAATGGTTTTGAAGGCAAAAAAGGTGCTGAAGGTGTTTTAGCAGCTATTGATGCTGGTAAAGGAGACGCCTACATGTGGGTTCGTGGATCATTTGATTCATTCGCATGGTTTGGTGGTTCTGGTGGTACGATTACATTGCTTATTATGATTCTTTTGTTATCAAAACGTGCAGATTATCGTGCGGTTGCTAAGTTGGGTATTGGACCTGGTATCTTCAACATTAACGAACCAGTTATGTTTGGTTTACCAATCGTTCTTAACCCAATCTTCTTTATTCCATTTATCGTTGCTCCAATGGTTGCAACTACGATCGGTTATGTAGCTACTTCATTACACTTAGTAAATCCAGTAGTCGTAGCAGTTCCATGGGTTGTTCCACCGTTCCTAATGTCATTCTTGGCAACAGGGGCAGACTGGCGCGCACCAGTCGTAACATTGGTTGCATTTGCAGCAACATTAGTTATTTGGGCACCATTCGTTCTTGCAGCAAATTCAATGGAAGAAGATTAATCTTTCATTTAAAGTCGGTAAAAGGGAGGGGAGAGATTCTGCTCCCTTTTGCCGATAAAGTACATAATCGCTTTAATTTTAAATTTCTAAGCGATAATCTAAAATTATAAGAGGAGAGAGTTACAATGATTACAATTAATTTAGCACAAATGCAAGATAAAGCGATTGCTTTATTAGAATCTTATAGTGGGGATGACTTTTCTTACAAATTTCTTGAAAAAAAAGGAATTAAGTTGAGATTTGAAGTAACTGGAGATTCAGAAGCCGCAGCCAAAAAAGCGAAACAGCTAATTAAAGGCGAAAGCTGGGGAAGTGTACTATTCTTCAATATTGTTGCCAGCTAGGAGATAGAAAAATGGTAAAAAATGGTTTAGGCTTTATCAGTGTTGGTTTACTCATGTTTTTAGTCATGGGGGTTAATAAGTCAACTGGAAAAATAGATAATTTTGGCATACTACTTACCTCTGTCCTTTTAGTGATAGTTGGAATTGCTTTATTTATACGTGGAAACAATGCAGAAAAGAAAAAGAAAGAAGACAAATAATGGAAATTAAAAGAAAAGTAAATGCACCAGCAGCCTTTATTTTTGATAAGATTATTGATTCCGCTCTTTTCGATATTAGAAAGCAAACACAAAAATCTTTGACAAGAAAGCAACTGCAAGGTTTTGAATATGTGAAAATATTTGATTCTAAACGTCGTGCCAAAATTAAAATTGTTGAAGTGAAAACAAATGAAATTTATTCAATTGAAACTTCAACGACTAAGAATACGTTTAAAACTACTTATACAATTCAACCAATTGATGAACTAAACTGTGAAATTACATGTACTGAAACTATGGAATCTCATGGGTTTATTCAAAAAGCGAATGACATGGTTTTAGGGACTCTTGTAGGTTGGCTTAAAAAACGTCAAATTAAAGTAATGTTAGATGCAATGGCAACTGCCTATTCAAAATAAGGCGAGTGATTTAGAAGAGAAAGGAAATGAACGATGGAGCATAAAAAATTAGATAATTTTCCAAAAGATTTTCTTTGGGGTTCCGCTTCTGCTGCTTATCAGGTGGAAGGTGCGTGGAATGAGGACGGCAAAGGTGAGTCTGTTTGGGATGAATTTGTACGCATTCCAGGGAAAACTTTCAAAGGCACTAATGGTGATGTTGCTGTAGATCATTATCATCGGTACAAAGAAGATGTGAAGCTTATGGCAGAGCAAGGGTTGAAATCTTATCGTTTTTCTATCGCTTGGGCACGCATTTTTCCTAAAGGTCGTGGCGAGGTTAATCAAGCTGGCTTACAGTTTTACATTGACTTAGTGGATGAATTAATCGCAAATAATATTGAGCCAGTCGTGACTCTGTATCATTGGGATTTACCTCAAGCGTTAGAAGAGGAATACAATGGCTGGGAATCTCGTAAGGTGATTGACGACTTTGTGAACTATGCTACGATGTTGTTTGAAACCTTTAGAGATAAAGTGAAATTTTGGGTTTCTTTAAATGAGCAAAATATTTTTACCGCACACGGTTGGTTAATGTCGATTCATCCACCTGGTAAAAAAGAACCTAAATTATTTTATGAAGTCAACCATATTGCAAACTTGGCAAATGCGGCAGTGATTAATAAATTTCACGAGCTAAAGATGCCTGGTAAGATTGGCCCATCATTTGCATATACACCACAATATTCATTAGATTCTAACCCTGAGGATGTACTAGCGGCTGAAAATGCAGAAGAAATGAATGCTAATTTTTGGATGGATGTCTACCTTTATGGAGAATACCCTATTGTAGCATTGAAATATCTCAAGGAGCAGGGAATTGCGCCAACCTTTGAAGCAGGCGATGCGGAGCTATTGAAGTCAGCGAAACCAGATTTCTTAGGAATTAACTATTATCAATCGGCGACCAATGCTGAAAATCCACTCGAGGGCGGTGTCGGCGCTGGAGAAATGAATACCACTGGAAAAAAAGGAACTTCTGGAGAGTCTGGAACACCGGGCTTGTTCAAACGTGTGCAAAATCCTTATGTAGAACGGACAAATTGGGATTGGGAAATTGATCCTGAAGGCTTACGTATCGCATTACGTCGGATTACTTCACGTTACCGCATTCCAGTGTTAATCACTGAAAATGGTTTGGGTGAATACGATAAGCTCGAAAATGGAAAAATTCACGATCAATACCGTATTGATTACCTATCTGCACACGTATCAGCGATTCGACAAGCAATTACAGATGGTTGCACGGTGCTAGGCTATTGCACTTGGAGTTATACAGATTTACTTTCTTGGTTAAATGGTTATCAAAAACGTTATGGTTTCGTTTATGTAGATCAAGACGAAAATCAAGACGGTTCACAAACACGCTACAAGAAAGATAGTTATTTCTGGTATAAGGGTGTTATCGAAGCTAACGGAGCGAATAATTAATTGAAATAAATAAAAGAGGTACGGTTCATGTAGATAATGCATGAGCGGTGCCTTTTTATGTAGGAGCGAACACTCGTTTTATGGTACAATGTGTAGTGAACGAGTCAAAAGATAACTATTATCTAAATCCTTTGACTCTGTAATGAGAGGTGGTACAAATGGCGAAGAAAAAAAAGCCAGTAAAGAAAACAGCGAAAAAAACTAGGAAGAAAACAAGAAAAGAGCTTCAACATGATGCACAAGTGCGGCGTGTTTTATTTGGCTTAGTAGGCATATTATTATTCGTTTTTGGTATTTTTAAATTAGGTTTTTTAGGTTCAGAAATCGCCAACGTCTTACGGTTTTTTGCTGGAAATACTTTCCAATTTTTAGGCGTATTGGGCATTGTTTTTCTTTTGGTTCGGATGTTTAAGGTTGAGCTAAAGATCAGTTCTCGTCGTGTAGTGGGTGGCGTATTAGCCTATCTTGGCGTTTTAGTCATGCTACATGCGGTGCTATTCAGTCAGATTGTCACACGTCATCCGAAGATTCTTGATACTACTTGGCAAACACTTTTAATGGATATAAAAAAAGGTGTGGTAACACAAAATGTCGGTGGTGGAATGATTGGTGGAGCGATTTATTCAGCTACACATTTCTTAGTTGCCCAGCCGGGAAGTTATCTTTTTTCTATCTTTTTAATAGTGCTTGGTGTAGCAATGCTGACAAACATTCATTTTCAAGAAATTCAACAGGTAGTCAGTGGATTTTTAGAGAAAATGAGTGCTAATTCTGAAAAACGTGAAGCCAAACGTGCGGAAAAGCAACAAGCAAAAATAGCGAAGGCGCAACAAAAGGCAGAAGAAAAAGCGGAAAAAGAGGCACAAAGAGAAGCCGAAGAAGTGAGAATCAATACTGTACGAGAAAAAACACGGGGCGAACAATTAGCCGAGGAAGTGCAGGATCATTTCCCAGAGCTTGAGGATGGACCTCGGCAGTTAGATTTACCTTTGATTACAATGATGGATGATAATAGAATGGAAGATTCGGTGATTGTCTATGAGGATGAACAAGGACGAAAAAGAAGAGTTCATCAAGAAACAGGTGAGCTTCTCGATTCAGAGGACACTGAAAATGAGACACCACTAGATTTTGAAATTCCTCAAGAAGTAGAAAATTTAGATTATAAATTACCACCGTCCAGCTTGTTAAATGAGATTCCGCCAACGGATCAGACTGGGGAACGTCACATTGCAGAGCACAATATTGCGATTTTAGAGCAGGCGTTTAAGAGCTTTGGCATTGATATTAAAGTAGTCAACGTGAGCATTGGCCCAGCGGTAACGAAGTATGAGGTGAAGCCGCCGATTGGTGTAAAAGTCAGTCGTATAAAGGCGCTAACAGATGATATTGCCTTAGCTTTGGCAGCAAAGGATGTGCGGATGGAAGCTCCTATTCCGGGAAAATCATTGATTGGGATAGAAATTCCAAATACACAGATTAGTACAGTTTCCTTCAGAGATATTATTGAGTCTGTTGCACATCATCCGGACAGATTGCTAGAGGTACCACTTGGGCGTGATATTTCTGGACACATTCAGACAACAGATATTGCTCGAATGCCACACTTGCTTATTGCAGGTTCTACTGGTTCTGGGAAATCTGTTGCTGTGAATGGAATTATTTCTGGCATTTTGATGCAGGCAAAACCAAATGAAGTCAAAATGGTTATGGTTGATCCGAAAATGGTTGAACTTTCCGTTTACAATGGGATTCCGCATTTGCTAACGCCAGTGGTGACGAATCCTCGCAAAGCCTCGCAAGCGCTACAAAAAGTAGTAGAGGAAATGGAACGCCGCTACGAGTTGTTTTCACAATTTGGTATTCGGAATATTACTGGTTATAACACCATGGTTGCACGTGAAAATCTTGAAAATGGGGAAAATCACCCCAACATGCCGCTGATTGTCGTTATCGTCGATGAATTAGCTGATTTAATGATGGTTGCGAGTAAAGAGGTAGAGGATGCAATTGTACGCTTAGGACAAAAGGCTCGTGCGGCTGGGATTCATATGATTCTAGCGACACAACGTCCGTCTGTTGATGTTATTTCAGGGTTGATTAAGGCGAATGTTCCCTCTCGGATTGCTTTTGCGGTTTCTAGTGGAACGGACTCACGAACAATCTTAGACCAAAATGGTGCTGAAAAGCTCTTAGGTCGTGGGGATATGCTTTATAAACCGATTGATGCGAATCATCCGACACGTGTACAGGGAGCTTTCATTTCAGACGAAGAAGTTGAACGGATTGTTGATTTTGTCAAAGAACAACAGGATGTGCAATACAACGAAAAGTTTGAACCCGGAGAAGTAAATGAAGGCAATGGAAATGGCACGAATAATTCTTCAAGCGACCATGATGAATATTTTGAAGATGCGAAAGCAATGGTCATTGAAATGCAAAAAGCGAGCACGTCAATGATTCAGCGACGTTTTGGTACAGGCTACAATCGTGCGGCTCGCATTATTGACGAACTAGAGGAGGCGGGCGTGATTGGTCCTCCTGTCGGAACAAAACCTCGTCAAGTCTTGATTCTCCCTGAACCTGAGGAAGATACACAAGAGGGGTTAGAAGAGGATTCTAAAAATTAAATGAAATATTGCTGGGAAATTTCCTCCCAGCTTTTTTTTCTGCTGTTTTTAGAGTATAATATTTGAAGTAACGGACGATTATACACGTGAAATGAGGGATCTAAGTGGGCTTTACACTTAGTTATATAATAAAACTATTTATCACCGTATTTATTTCGTTGATTCTGACACCATTCGTAAAGATATTTGCCGTAAAAATTGGTGCGGTGGATCAACCAAATAAACGAAGAATTAATACAAAGGCGATGCCGTCTGCGGGGGGCTTAGCAATCTATATTTCGTTTTTCATCTCGACTTTATTTATGATACGCCCCACGCTAAACCCAGAATATACCGGATATATTGTACCTATCCTGATTGCTTCGGGAATTATCGTGATAACTGGGCTGATTGATGATGTGAAAGAGATTAAGCCTTGGCAGAAGTCTGTGGGAATTTTACTTGCGTCTTTAGTGATTTTCTTCTTTACTAAATCGCATTTTGATACCTTATCAATTCCAGGAATTTTGCCAATGATTAAATTTGATACTTGGCTTAGCTTGCCACTGACACTTTTGTGGATTTTTGCCTTGACGAACGCTGTAAATTTAATTGATGGGTTAGACGGACTAGCTTCGGGTGTATCGATTATTGCTTTAACAACTATTGGAATTATCGGGTACTTTTTCTTAAATGTCGAGAATGTTTTTATCCCGATTACAATTTTTGCTTTGGTGGCAGCGATTTTAGGGTTCTTCCCATATAATTATCACCCAGCAACGATTTACCTCGGAGACACTGGGGCATTGCTACTCGGATTTTTAATCTCGGTATTGTCTTTACAAGGTTTGAAAAACGCGACCTTTGTTGCTGTTTTGACCCCAATGTTTATTTTAGGCGTACCGATTACGGACACTGTTTTTGCTATTATTCGTAGAAAATTGAACAATCAACCTATGACAAGTCCAGATAAAATGCACTTACACCACCGTTTATTAAGTCTTGGTTTTTCACATCGGGCGGCGGTGCTAACCATTTATGGACTAGCAACAGTCTTTTCTTTTATCGCATTGTTGTTGAATTATGCAGGACACTTGGGAACGATTTTGTTAATCATTGCTTCATTGTTGGGAATTGAGTTGTTTATTGAGCTTGTTGGCGTTTTGGGTGAAAATCGTCAACCATTACTAAATACATTGAAGTTTGTCGGAAATCGTGGGTATCGTTTACAAGTATTGGAAAAGTTTAACAATCGAAAACATAAAGAATAATTTTGTGCGTTATGCCTTAGGAAATTGATTAGTTGATTTTCTAAGGTTTAATTTTTATAATGATTAAATGATAATAATTCTAAACTAGAGAAATGCTTTATTACTTTTTGTCACAATCGGTGAGCTTATTGCTTAGTTTTTGGATTCTGTCCAAAAATAATGAAACTAAAGAAGAAAATTAAGCTCCTCTAATTGAAAGTTATTATCATCTAAGCTAAAATGAAATAACAGTGAGAAATAAAAATGTCGTGTTTTTAAAGTAGGAAACAGTCATTACATGATGAAAGTTGGAGGGAAAAAAATGTCAGTTTTAGAAATTAAAGATTTACATGTTTCCATTGAAGATAAGGAGATTCTAAAAGGAGTCAACCTTCAAATGAAAACGGGTGAAATTCATGCGATTATGGGACCAAATGGAACTGGGAAATCTACTCTTTCTGCCGCTATTATGGGAAATCCCAACTATGAAGTAACGCAAGGTGAAGTTCTTTTAGATGGGGAAAACATTTTGGATTGGGAAGTAGACGAACGTGCACGTGCAGGTCTCTTTTTAGCGATGCAATATCCATCTGAAATTCCTGGAATCACCAATGCTGAATTTATCCGTGCGGCGATTAATGCTAAACGTGATGAAGATCATAAAATGGGTGTTATGGACTTTTTGAAAAAGTTAGACGAAAAAATGGAATTATTGAACATGCCTGAAGAAATGGCAGAACGGTATCTAAATGAAGGTTTCTCAGGTGGAGAAAAGAAACGCAATGAAATTTTACAATTATTAATGTTAGAACCTAGCTTTGCTATTTTAGATGAAATCGACTCTGGACTTGATATTGATGCCTTAAAGGTTGTATCAAAAGGGGTGAATGCGATGCGTGGTGAAAACTTCGGTTCATTGATTATCACGCATTATCAACGTTTGTTAAACTATATCACGCCTGATGTGGTGCATATCATGATGGATGGCCGTATAGTGAAAACAGGTGGAGCTGAGCTTGCGAAACGTTTAGAAGTCGAAGGCTACCATGGAATTAGTGAAGAACTAGGGATTGACTATAAAGAGGAAGTTTAAGAGGGGGAGAAATCATGACAGAAACAAATCAAACACTTGTGGACGTACAAGCCTTTTCCGCTCTCAAGAATGAACCAACGTGGATGATGAATTTGCGTGCAGATGCTCTTTCAAAAATTGATACCTTGGCATTACCTAAGATTGAACGAGTTCGTTTTCATCGTTGGAATTTATTCGACGTAAACTTGAATGAAGATATTCCCTCTGGAAATGTTCCAAGCTTTGACGTCATGAAGGATAACGCAGTGGTTGCTCAAGTGGGGACACAAACTGTTTTTGAACAACTTCCAGCATCTTTAGCGGAACAAGGAGTTATTTTTACAGATATTTTCACTGCAATGGAGGAATATCCAGAGTTAGTAGAAAAATATTATATGCAATATGCAGTAAAACCGGATGAGGATCAAATGACTGCACGTCATGCAGCCTATATGAACAGTGGTGTTTTCCTTTACGTACCGAAAAATGTACATGTGGAGGAACCGATTGAAAGTTTATTCTTCCAAAATTCAGATAGCTCTGTTTCATTTAACAAGCATGTTTTAATTGTTGTGGAAGAAAATGCTAGTCTAACGTATTTGGAACGTTTCGAGTCGATTGGTGAAGAAACAGAAAAAGCCTCCTCAAATATTATCGTTGAAGTGATTGCAGGAGCTGGAGCGCAAATTAAGTTTTCAGCGATTGACCGTTTAGGTGAAAATGTGACAACTTTCTTTAGTCGTCGGGGGCATTTATTTCGTGATTCTTCGATTGATTGGGCGCTTGGTGTTATGAATGATGGAAACGTGATTGCTGATTTTGATTCTGATTTAGTCGGCGACGGCAGTCATTCAGAAGTAAAAGCCGTAGCGATTTCAGCTGGACGTCAAACACAAGGAATCGATACACGTGTAACGAATTATGGCAATCATTCAGTCGGGCACATTTTACAACATGGGGTTATTTTAGACCGTGGTGTGTTGACCTTTAACGGAATTGGACACATTATCAAGGGGGCAAAGGGAGCAGACGCACAACAAGAAAGCCGTGTATTAATGCTTTCAGATAAGGCTCGTGGCGATGCTAACCCAATTCTCTTAATTGATGAAAATGAAGTAACTGCAGGGCATGCAGCATCCATTGGGCGTGTAGACCCGGAAGAAATGTATTATCTGATGAGTCGTGGAATTGCCAAACAAGAAGCTGAACGTTTAGTCATTCGAGGTTTCTTAGGTTCAGTCATTACTGCTATTCCATTACGAGAAGTACAAAAAGAGTTTATTGATATGATTGAAAGGAAGTTGAGAGCTTAATGATTGATGCTCATAAATTACGCAAGGATTTTCCAATTTTATTTCAAGAAGTCAACGATGAGCCACTGGTTTATTTGGATAACGGAGCAACTACACAAAAACCTAAGCAAGTCTTAGACGTGTTACGTGCGTATTATGAGCATGACAATGCGAATGTCCATCGTGGCGTGCATACACTTGCTGAACGTGCAACGCGAGATTACGAAGCAAGTCGTGAAAAGGTTCGTCAGTTCATTCATGCGAAGGAAACTGCCGAGGTGCTCTTTACTCGTGGAACAACCACTGGCTTAAATTGGGTAGCAAAAAGTTACGGAGATGCGGTGATTGAAGCGGGCGATGAAATTCTCATTAGCTATATGGAACATCACTCAAATATTATTCCGTGGCAACAGCTTGCCAGGCGTAAAGGGGCTATCTTGAAATATATTGGCATAAAAGATGGAAAGCTAGACATGGATTCCGCACGTAAACAAGTGACAGAAAAAACAAAGATTGTTTCAATTGCACACGCTTCTAACGTATTGGGCACCATAAATCCAATCAAGGAATTAGCGGAACTTGCTCATTCAGTCGGTGCTGTAATTGTCGTTGATGGGGCACAATCTGCTCCGCATACGAAAATTGACGTACAGGAGTTAGATTGTGATTTCTTCGCTTTTTCTGGGCATAAAATGTGTGGACCAACTGGCATTGGTGTTCTATACGGTCGTAGAGAATTGCTTGAAAATATGGAACCCGTGGAATTTGGTGGGGAAATGATTGATTTTGTTTACTTGCAAGATTCGACATGGAAAGAACTACCATGGAAATTTGAAGCAGGGACACCGAATATTGCTGGGGCAATCGGATTAGGTGCGGCGATTGATTACCTAAATGACATTGGTTTGGAAAATATTCATGCTTACGAGCAGGAATTAGTCGAGTATGTCTTTCCTAAGCTTCAAGCAATTGAAGGGCTGACGATTTATGGTCCACAAGACCCGAAAGAACATACGGCAGTCATTGCCTTTAATTTAGACAAATTGCATCCACATGATGTAGCAACAGCACTAGATATGGAAGGGGTGGCAGTGCGTGCAGGACATCACTGTGCTCAACCACTGATTGACTATTTAGAGGTTCCAGCAACAGCTCGAGCAAGTTTTTATTTCTATAATACAAAAGAGGATGCGGACAAATTAGTGGACGCACTTTATAAGACAAAGGAGTTTTTCTCAAATGGCACTATCTAAGTTAGATAATTTATATCGTCAAGTCATATTAGACCATTCTTCTCATCCACATCATCATGGGGTGCTCGAGGGAACAACGCCGATTGAACTGAATAATCCGACATGCGGCGATGTGATTTCACTAACTTTAGAGCTAGAGGACGGAAAAATTCAAGCAATTGCGTTTGACGGCAGTGGTTGCTCAATTTCAACAGCGAGCGCAAGCATGATGACAGATGTGGTACTTGGGAAAACAGTTGATGAAGCAATAGAGCTATCTGGCATCTTTTCTGAGTTGGTTCAAGGAAATGAACCAACAAAAGCAGAAAAACTTGGTGAAGCCTCCATTCTTAGCGGTGTTGCCAAGTTTCCCGCACGAATCAAATGTGCCACTCTTTCTTGGAATGCTTTGAAAAAAGCGTTATCAACTACTGAAAATACAGCAACCTTAGGACAAGTCGTTAATCATGAAGAGGATTAGAAGAGGTGAAAAACATGGGTGTACCAGAATTAGAAGAATATAAATTTGGCTTTCACGATGATGTATCGCCAGTCTTTAGTACAGGTAAAGGCTTAACAGAAGAAGTCGTCCGTGAAATTTCACGAGTGAAAGAAGAGCCAGAATGGATGTTGGACTTTCGTTTGAAGGCATTAGAAACATTCCATAAAATGCCAATGCAAACTTGGGGTCCAGACCTTTCAGGAATTGACTTTGACGCGATAAAATATTACCAAAAAGCATCAGAAAAACCTGAACGTGACTGGGAAGATGTTCCAGAAAAAATCAAGGAAACCTTTGAACGTATCGGGATTCCAGAAGCAGAACGTGCCTATCTTGCTGGAGCTTCTGCGCAATATGAATCAGAAGTTGTTTACCACAATATGAAGGACGAATTCACAAAATTAGGGATTATCTTTACAGATACAGATTCTGCATTGAAGGAATATCCAGAGCTATTTAAAAAATATTTTGCGAAGTTAGTTCCACCGACAGATAATAAATTAGCTGCGTTAAATTCAGCTGTTTGGTCAGGTGGCACATTCATCTATGTACCAAAAGGCGTGAAGGTAGATGTTCCTTTACAAACTTATTTCCGGATTAATGCCGAAAATACAGGACAATTTGAACGCACATTGATTATTGTAGACGAGGGTGCTAGTGTGCATTATGTTGAAGGATGTACGGCACCAACCTATTCAAGCAATAGTTTACATGCGGCTATCGTGGAAATTTTCACGTTAGAGGGAGCTTACACGCGTTACACAACGATTCAAAACTGGTCGGATAACGTGTATAACTTGGTAACAAAACGTGCCAAAGCTGAGGCTAATGCCACAGTTGAATGGATTGACGGAAATCTAGGGGCGAAAACAACGATGAAATATCCGTCTGTTTACCTAGATGGTCCGGGCGCTCGTGGAACGATGCTTTCTATTGCATTTGCAGGAAAAGGGCAAGTCCAAGATACAGGCGCAAAAATGATTCACAATGCCCCGCATACCTCAAGCTCGATTGTTTCAAAGTCCATTGCTAAAGACGGTGGCGAAGTAAACTATCGTGGTCAAGTAACCTTTAACAAGGCTTCTTCTCAATCTGGATCGCATATTGAATGTGATACGATCATTATGGACGGTCTGTCTAAATCTGACACCATTCCATTTAATGAAATTCACAACAGTCAGGTGGCACTAGAACATGAAGCCAAGGTCTCAAAAATTTCTGAAGAACAGCTTTACTACCTCATGAGTCGTGGTCTAACTGAAAGCGAAGCTACAGAAATGATTGTTATGGGATTTGTTGAACCATTTACGAAAGAACTTCCAATGGAATATGCGGTAGAACTTAACCGTTTGATTAGTTACGAAATGGAAGGAAGCGTAGGGTAACTTCACAAGTTCAATAAGTATCGAAGAGAAACGCTTTTGTATAGGTGTTTCTCTTCTTTTTTTTCTTGTGAAATTCTCGTTCTTAAAGTCGTTTGATTGTGAAATGATTGTAATTGATTAATTTTTATTTTTAAAGAGCCATATAATTAGCGAAAATTTCCGCTGATTTTTCTTCTTGTTTTTCGCTAACATGAGCGTAAATTTCAAGAGTTATTTTGCTATCTTTATGCCCTACTCGTTCCGAAACTTCTTTAATTGGAACACCAGCTTCAAGCAAAATTGAAACGTGGGTGTGTCTTAGATTATGGATAGTGATTTTAGGTAGCTTATCTTCCTCTTTGGTTTGCTTGGCATTGTATTGCATTATGATTGAGTTCATCCAGCCGTTCGCTAGACTAGGAGAAAGTATTGAGTTTATACTACCGTCTTTTAATATACGTTCCGAAGAAAAAACTAATTGTTCGGGCTTATTGGTATTAATACCACGATACAAAAACCGTTCTCTTTGTTCATTTTTCCATTTCATCAATGTTTTTACTGTTTCAATATCAATGGTAATAGTTCGGATTGAGTTTCTCGTTTTCGGAGTATTCTCAAGATAATGTTTATTGAACTCGTCCATAGCGATAGTTTTATGAATATGAACTTTGTGTTTGAATAAGTCAATATCACCCCAGTTAAGAGCAAGAGCTTCCCCTTTTCTCATTCCAGTATATGCCAGCAAACGAAAGAACGCTATAAACTTAGGGTTTCCGTATTCTTTGGTAGCTTGAAGAAACTTTATAAGCTGTTCTTTCGTCCAAAACTTTAGCGAGGTTTGCTCATCCTTTTTTCGTGGAAGTAGTGTTTTCGCCATAGGGTTGCTATCAATTAATTCAAGGGATACACCATACTTGAAAACTTGTGAAGCCATTTTTCTGATATAGTCATATTGCTTATACTTGTCGTGCCACTTGTACACGAGCTTTTGAAGATAAGCGGGCTTTATATCCTTAATTTTCATCTTTCCAATGTATGGGAGGACGTGACCTTCAATGTAACGCCGATTAATACCGATAGTAGACTTTTCACGGACGTTCTTTGATGTTCGAGAAAAAGGTGATACAGTTCTTCAAACGTTTCAATATCGTTCATCTCGTTAGAAATACCGTTTTTCTCAACGTTCAACAAAGTTTGGCTTATCCAAAGTTGAGTTTCTTTCTTGGTTTTGAACCCCGCTTTATTTTTATATTTGAATTTTCCAGTTATTTCATTTTTTCCCACATATAAATTTTTCACTTTATATAAAATTTTGCCATTTTTCTTATATGATTCAATTTGAGCCATTATGCTAATTCCTTTCGTTACAAGCGGACAGGCTATGTATGAAAGGTTGTGTTCTATGTGAGGGTGTAAAATAATTTACGCTCAAAACTTGGGAAAAGCGATGATTATAGGGGCTACTCTATTTTAAGTGAATTATATCGAAAGTTTGAAGTTTGAGCTAGTCAACATCCACATTTTCAGAGTTAATTAGTTGTAATTTTAGTTGTTCCTCTGAATAATCAAGGACTTTTTCCTTACGGTCAACGTCCAAGCGATTAAAAGTTGCAAGTAGTTTCTTGTCAATCCAACTAAAAGGATCGTTTGGGCTAGAGGAGAGTGCAACGATTTCTTTACCATTAAAGTAAGTAATTTCATCTTCATACTTTTTCGGGTCACTAGAAACTCCCATGACGTAACCTACAGAAACACCAAAATAATCAGCTATTTTTTCCCAGATTTTTGGGTCTCGAGGTGAACGTTTGCCGTTTTCGTAGTTAGATAATTGACCGTCGTTGATACCTATAATTGCAGATAGTTCTTTTAAAGTAATTCCTTCTTTTTTTCTCAGTTTTTTAATTCTATTCATGTGTAGTACCTCGCTTTCAAGAATTATAATATCACGTTAACTGTCATTAGTACATATAAAACTTTCAAAATGAAAACTATTTTCCTTGACTTTCAAAATGAAAGAATATATTTTTATATTGTCAATATGAAAGTAAGAAGGTGAATAGAGTGAAATTAACGAAACAGTTTAGCCAGTCAGTCCGAGTTATGCGTGCCTTAACAGGATTAACGCAAGAAGAACTGGGGGATAAAGTTGGGCTATCTAGGGTAGCTATCAAAAAGATTGAGAGCGGTAATGGTAAATATATCCGCACTAAGAACTATGAACATATTCAATCTTGGATAGATACTGAAAATGTGAACCGTATCATCAACGGAGGCTATTAATAGTTGGGAGCATAAGAACCCGCATAGCTACACGCATATTACTAACTTGCTGATTAAGGGAGCTACTCAAGGTATCTCGTTACTAGCACTTAGAAAGTTACGTGGAAATGGGAAGGGAAACGGTCTTGACCTTCTAACAAGTGATGAATTAGTGAGATACAGACAGCTTGAAGCAGTAGTAATCGGTTTACTTGATATGAATCAAGTTTACGACCGAGTAATTAAGCAATCGGTACTCTCTACTATCCAGAAAGGAGTATAAAAAATGAGTGAAATTAAAGTTTTATTATCAGATGAGGACGCAAATAGCTTGAGGATGTTTGTCTATGACTTGGTGCTAGATGAAATTAATCATGCTCGATATGACGCTGGAATCAGTAAAGAATGGTGGAATAGCAAGCGTGAAATCAAGGAAGCTTTTAACTGGGGCGATGATGTGCTTAGCTTACTAATTGCTAAGGGGTTACCAGTCACACAGCTGGGTGAAAGAACGTTCCACTTCAACAAGGAAGCAGTCAATAAATTTTTACTAGAAAACAAATAAATGAATCAAGCGGACAGGTGAGAAAAATTATTTGTGTCACGGCGACTGCCACAAATCAACTTTTAAAATTTTTGTATTATTATTTAAGCAAATAAGGAGGAGTGAAAATGAAATTATTGTTAGCGATGATGTTTATTCTTATATCCACAAGTGTGTTACTTGGTTTAACAGCAATGGTTTACCTCGTTCATGGGATTGTCTGCGAGCTACAAGACAGAGGAGAATTATAGGAGTGATGAAATGCGGGATAAAATAAAAAAAGTCATTACAGAGAGCGGACAACTCAAAAAAAGTAATGACAGCTTAATTCACAAGCACCATTATTTTATCCTCTTTTATCCGAAACGTAAAGGAGAATGACTAATGAATAAAGAAGAAATGTTAATAAATTTAAAAATGATTGGAATTTTACTGGAAAAGAATATTTTTGAACTGGGTGAAATTTCAGTACTAAGAAGTGGTACAGATGAAAGATTTATAGTAACAAGTGGTTTTGAAGCAATTCTTGCCCTCGTTGAGAAAGTCATTAGTGAGGGGGAAAAGGAAAATGAAGAATAAAATGCTTTTACCCGCAGGTATAGAAGTTCGTATGCACTATACAAAAAGTAGAGCAAAACAGAATCAAGGCATGACAACGAAAGAAAAGCAATTATCAAGAAAAGTCCGAAAGGCGATGAAGAAATAATGAGCAATTTAGAAATAGCGCTAGAGCTTGCAGGGCGGGGGTTTCCAGTTTACCCCCTTGCTAAAGGAACGAAGATACCCCTTAAAAACTCGCATGGGTTCCATGACGCCACAACTGACATTGAACAGGTAAAAGCATGGTGGGCGGTTAATCATAACGTAGCACTTCATTTAGAACCATTAAACATGGTTGTTATTGACATAGACCAACACACCGACAAACAAACAGGAGAAATGATTGACGGTTTACAGACGTTTAGACAATTATTCTCTAATTATGCCAGTAACGAACCACTGCCATCGACTTATACTGAACGCACACCAACAGGCAAGGGCTTGCACTATTTCTTCAAGCTTCCAGTTAGTTTTGTGGTTGATGTTCCAACACTTGGGCTTGGTATTGATGTGATTAAGTACGGTGTGCCAATAAGCCCCACAGTAACCGATAAGGGCAGTTATCAGCCAGTTGGTAAATCAACCCTTGATGATGTGGCGATGTGTCCAACGTGGCTTTTGGGACTACTGAAAGGTGATACTAGCAAACCTTTTTCAGTGAGTTCTAGCGGTACTCGTAAGCATACTGGAAACATGCTAGATATTATTTTTCAAGGTGTTATAGACGGTGCAGGGCGCAACGAGAAGATGAATAAGTTAATATGGTGGCTTCTAGGTAGTGGTGCGACCCCCGAAACCGTAGAAAGTGCTATTGAGCTTGCGAACCGTAACTTTTCACCACCGATTGAAGAAAGTCAGCTAAAAACAATGATTAGAAGTGTATGGAACCGAAAGAAGGTGAGAATGTGAATCTAATTGACGAGTCTATGAAAATGGAAATGGTGGAGACATCCGAAGTAGTTCGGCAGCCTAAAAATATGAATGAGTTGAAATTTATTTTAATACAACGAAGAAAAGATGAACTTGAGGCATTGCTGTTGGAACACGAGTTGAACGGAGGAAAAGGAAGAAAACCCACCATGCTAGCACCGTTCAGTGTTGCGATTATTCTTACTGAATACGTTGAATTTATCAAGTTTGAACGTGATGAGACGTCAAAGCTTGCTGTTTACTTATTTGATAAAGGGATATATAGCACGAACGAAGAAATAATAAGGGATATTATTTCATGGTTGGAACCTAAGTTCAACAAGCAGAAGGCGAACGATGTAATCTATTACTTAAAACGAAAAGCTATAGCAAGAGAAAAGACATGCAAGAAGCACCTTATTCCAGTAGGTAATGGAATTTTTAACCTTGAAACAAAAACGCTCGAGCCTTTTTCTGATAATTATGTTTTCACATCTAGGGTTGAAACAAATTACAACGAGGAAGCTAAAACATCTCCAGTTATCAACGGCTGGAACGTTGACACTTGGATAAAGGAGATAAGCTGTTATGATGATGAGATAGAAAAATTACTGTGGCAGGTCCTTAGCGATTCTCTGAATGGTAATTATTCAAGACGGAAAATTATTATTTTAAAAGGCGAGGGGAACAATGGTAAGGGGACCTATCAAAAGTTCATTGAACAGATTCTCGGTAAACCTAACGTGTCGCATGTTCGGTTAGACCAAGTAGGAAAACAGTTTGATGTTTCTTTATTAGTGGGGAAAACAGCGAATATAGGCGATGAACTCCCTAGCAACTTCACGATTGGAGATAGTGCCACACTTAATAGTCTCGTGACTGGTGACCCAGTAAAAGTTGAAATGAAAGGCGTTCAAGCGTATTTTGATACTTTCACCATTGTTATTATTCAATCAACAAACGAAATGCCAAAGATTAGCAACAATACTAAGGGAACTTATAGACGTTTGCTAATTGTTCCATTTGAAGCAGATTTCACGGTGGAGACAGACAACTGGAAAATTAAAGATGAATATATCGAACGTCAAGATGTGAAAGAGTATGCGTTATATAAGGCGATTAACTTAGATTTTGATAAATTCATAGTGCCTAAAAAATCTAGCGGGTTACTTGAGGAATACAAAAAAGAAAACGACCCGCTCATAGAATATCATGAGGAAATCTTCAAAAATTATACCAGTACAAGGCTACCGAGTGCGATAATTTACAGAGATTATAAGAAATTCCTTGAAGGAAACGGTTATAAAAATCAGTTATCGCACAACAAGTTTACTCAAAGAATGCAGCTCTTACTCGAGGGGGAATGG
The DNA here is from genome assembly GCA_031261705.1 of Lactobacillales bacterium. Taxonomy (GTDB): domain Bacteria; phylum Bacillota; class Bacilli; order Lactobacillales; family Streptococcaceae; genus JAISJD01. The sequence continues at coordinate 5,862 of JAISJD010000032.1, read as the reverse complement.
GAGTACCACCCATTTAAACCATTAGAATCTTTTCATCCCTCAGATATTGGAGAAGATGTTTATTTTAACTGGGATACGTTCGATAAACAAAAAACAGTCAGAGGGTTTGAAAAAATCTAGCAACGCTAACGGTTACGTTTGGTTACAGAAAGTTACACTTATTTTATCAAAGTGTAACCGCTAAAAATATTGATATAACAAAGTTTAACGCTTATCAGTTACAGAGTTACACTTATATTTATATTATTAAATAAAAATATTATATAAAAAAGATATATAAAAAAAGAATGCGGGTGTTCAACCTAAGTGTAACCACCGAGTGAAAGTGGCTTAACGCCTTGGGAGAGTAAGAATCAGACGGTTACACTTATACTAATTTAGTAGTGTAACTTTTCGAAGTTCTGTAACCACTATTTAAGCTATGGCTTTTGTTACAGCATACTCTCGAAATTGAGAACGTGGTAAAGCTTTGTACCAAGTCACAGGCAATGAGGATGATTATGAATGTGAGGAGAAAAGACAATGACGCAGATTGAAGTAAGAGGGACGGTAGAAGGAGTCAATATATTTCTTAGAGAATTACACCAAAGCGGTATAACAGTAGTTGAGGTGAAATGTACGCCAAACGATTGGTTTTTAATTGTTTACAAAGTGCCAGTAATACCATGACGAGGACTAAGAGAGGAATGCTCCTAGTGCAGAATATATAATACTAAAATATTCACTCAGACGATTAGACGAGAAAGTTTTTTATTGATAAAATGGGGGTATAGAAATGAATGAGGAAATCAAAATTATCTTACCGAATGGGCATGAGTTTAGCTTGCCGTTTTATCCATTTGGAAGAATAAAGATTGAGATTGCTGACGGTAAAGTTACCTCAACGGAAAATACAGAGAAGAAACGACATATTTAACTGACTAGACAAACTAGAGGTTATTGAGCATTTAATCATGCTTGATAGCCTCTTTTTCTTTGAGGAAAACTATCATCTCATTATTTTTGAACGAGGAAACGCACTAAGGCTACACCTAGGTTTTTAAAAATAAAAAGCGCATTGACGCCAAAGGAGAGAGCTAACATGAAAACATTGAACGAATTAGAAACAAAATTAGCTTCATTGGTAGACGATAACAAGCAGGCTCTTAAAGAATGCAAAGAGAAAATCGTTACAGCGGAGAAAGCAATTAATCAAGCAGATAGTGAACTGGTAGTGGCTGAAACGAATGTTGATGTTGAGCAGTATAAAAAAACTAAAGATGATATTTGGTCAGCGAAACATGCGAAAGAACTCTACCAAAAGCAAAAGGAAAAACTCGAAACAGTCCCTTTAATTTCTAAAGCTGAATACAATCAAGCTTTAGTAGAGATTACTAAGGTAGGAGATACCATTCAAGAAGAGCTGAATGCTCGGGCATGTGAGCTATTGTTAGAGCTTAAAAAGATTTCTGAGGAATCTTGGGAAGCGTGGGTAAAGACAAATGAACTCATGCGTACCTTGCAGTATGGAGTTTACAAAGACGCAGACAAAATGATATTGAAGAACGGCAACACGTTTACTCAAGCTAAAGAATATAAGAACAATGAGACGGTAAATAGTTTCTATCGTAATCGGATAGCAGGGTCTTTCTTAGCTAAACGTAATGGTGAGGAAGTTAAAACAATTTATAAATCATGGGTTTAAACAAATATAAAGGAGAATAAGAAGATGAGTTATATTGATATTAAAAGAATGCAAGAACGAATAGATGAAAAGGAACGGCAACAGTCAGAACAAGCTAATGCAAATTGGCAAGTAATGACTGACAGCGAGATAAGAGAGCAAAATGAAGCGAATGAGTTGTTTGCTAAGGTTATGCTATCGAAACGGAAGGACGCAGAGGAAGCCAAAGCAAAAGCATTAGAAGAAGCGCAGGCGAAGGCTATCCAAGAAATAGAGAATCGCTTTGAAGATAAAGGTGTTAAGTCTGAGAAGCAAAAACAATTAGATGAAGCTTACAAAGGTTTGCTTGACGGTTTAGTTATTGATGATGAAGATGAAGCGTGGTAACAAGCTAGTATATGCTGGACTGTTAAAAAAAAGGGGGGTTGCCGGTTGGGAACCGTGGGGCACCTAACGCATAGAGTAAGCCGTTTGAGTTTGACGACTACCTTTTTTTATGTTGAGAGGAAGTTGTTTGTACGTTCAACAGATATAAAAAAATAAATAAAAAATATTTAGTTTCATAAAATCTTGAGTGTTTTGAGAAATAGTTGAGTAGAAAATAATGAGCGGGGGGGTACCTACCCCATGGGCGGGTAGCGCTGTCGTTCACGCCGTCACTGTACATTTTTTTTCATGAGTGAGAAAAGTAAGAGATAAGGGGGGTGGCATAGATGAAGCGTAAATGTAGCAAATGTGGCGAGAAAAAAGAGCTCAATGAGGATAATTTTCCTAAGAAGAATACTGGAAAAGGCGGCTTTGATTCAAGGTGCAAAGAATGTAAAAGGTGCTATGATTTAGAGCGATATTCTAAGAAGAAAGGTGAAATATTGGAGCAAAAGAAAGCTTACTATCAGAAACGGAAGTTAAAGTAAATCAATACAATGTAAAGGCGGTGAGGTGAAATGTACCCGAGCGAAATAAATAATTTAGATAGGCTTACACTCCGAAAGTACTTTAACATCACCCAGCGCATTGAAGATATAAATAAGGAGATAGTCGAAAAGGGGCACTCTATTTATCAAAAGAACTTATACACTGGGATTACTTATGATGAGATAGGAATGTATACCACCGCCCCACGTATTGACTGCTTAGTTATTGGTGCACTTGACGGAATTGAACTATTGCAACAACGCAAGGAACGCTTAAAAATAAAACAACGCTATTTTAGGTGCTTTTTGAGCGGTCTTTCTACCACTGAAGTGAATCAGTTGAAACAATGTCTAAAAGCCACTAGTGATGATTTAGGCGTGTTTGAGCGAGCTTTAGATGAGATTTATGAAATAGAAACGGCTATCGCTTTACGCTATGGGTATGAGGTGCCAGCTGAACGTATAGCGTTTGAAGTCACTGATAACCCTTTAGATAATTTAGAAAGCATATTACTAGCATTGGAGGTGTAGATAGATGATTGACGATTGGATAGATACCGTGCCACCGTCCAAGTTGTTAAACAATTGGCGCTATTTTGATTTACACCTCAAAGTTTTAGAAGGGTTGGACCGCACTAGAGCGATACGATTTTATAAGGCGCTAAAGCAGTTAGAAAAATCAGAAGTAACATTTCTAGCGCAATTTTATTACAATGAGCCTAAACACGGAATGAGTATACGAACGGGTTACTACAAATATAGTCATAAGGTAACCGACCAAGAAATAGCTGATAGACTTGGATTGAAGAAAAATCAGGTTAGTTCACAACGTAGACATATAGAAATGAAAATGGATCGTATTTTTGACAAAATGAAACGCAATAAAAATGTACTACTAAATTATAAAGTGTCTTGGGGCGATAAGATAAATGCGTGAGTTATCTAAGGCAACGCTAGAATATTTACCAGTCGTTCTTGCTTTAGCAGTCGCAAGCTCCTTTGGCATAGTTCGCTACCGCTCACGCAATTGAAATGAACCACTCTAGAACCTCATATTTTGCGTTATAAGAGATTTAAATACTAATAACGAATTCTAGGAAAACAGGAAAGTACGCTAAAAACACCCTTTAATTAGTTTTAAAAGCATAGTATATTTTTCTAGAAGCTCTGTTCCCAGAAGCTCTGGTACTTTAGCACCGAGCAGTCCCCTAATGCTGGGGGTTCGTCCGATTTTCATGAGTGATCAGTTCTTTCTTATAAATTTTATTATTGACTATAATGCGTATTGTGCGTATAATACAATTTGTAAGGGAGGTATGGTGCACAATGCCACTTACAGGAAAAAAGTTGCTCAAACTTGCTAAAAAGAATGGGTGGAAAGAAGTCAGACAAGACGGAAGCCACCACATCATGTACAAAGAAGGGTTTCAACCCGTTTCAATTCCAGTGCATTCAAATAAAGATTTGAGAGTAGGTATTGAGCAAGCTTTATTGAAGGAGTTAGGGTTGAAATAAGCCTGCTCCAACTTTAGAAAAGGAGTTGACTGTTTATGTTAAAAACTTATCCTGCTATTTTTCATGAGGACAATGGGTATTGGATTGAATTTCCAGATTTTCAAAACGGTGCAACAGAAGGCGATAATCTTGAAGAGTCTATGATAATGGCAAAAGAATTTCTTGCGAGTATCATTGCTTATTACATCGATAACGAAATGGAGTTACCAAAACCAACAGACATCACAACCTTAAACGTCTCAGACGGTTTTACTACATTAATTCAAGTAGACCCTTCACCATTTATCCGTAACAACAAGACTGTTAGAAAAAATGTTACAGTTCCAGAATGGTTGGTAAAGCTTGCAGATAAAGCACAAGTCAACTATTCAGAAACTTTAACAAACGCTCTTGAAGAAAAACTAAACGTTAGATAGAAGATAGAGGTGCCCAATTTCGGACGCTTTGTATCATTGCTGCGTTAATGATTGTCTATATTCTTCAGCATCTGGGTTACCTTTCATCAATGAACGAACAATCTGACCTTTATTCTTCCAGATAAATAGCCCCAACAAAACTTTGACAAACAGTCCCACAATCATAGTGACAATGTTTGTTACAACAAAAAAGGAATCGGTTTGACGTGGGAAGAAGTAGCAGAGCGTTTGGGATATACCTTATTACAGGTTAAAAAAAGACGTGCGATAATTTTACAGCTATTCTATGATGTAAGAGAAAAATTGTTGTGATGTGATAATTAGCGTAATTTATGGTAAACTTCACGAATTGTATGAGAAGCAGCGTGTACTAGATAAAGTTAAAGATAGGGTTGAGATAGATAGGCTTGAGAAAGAAATGCTTGATTTGTCGAGTAAGCTGAAATATCCACAAAACATTGGAAAGGTAAAGTGAAATGATGAGTTATTATAAACTTGAAAGCCGTGAATATGATGGACGTATTGCCAAAAAGAATGGTATAAATAATGAAATTTATAATCCTGACACAAAAACATGGGAATTTTTTCCAGAGTTAAATGATTTTCTCTTACCATATGATGATAAGTTTGAACTGTTCGAGGAAATTTCTGAACGGGAGGCTTTAAAATATGTCAGCTGATTATGTTAGAACTGCCCTTGATATTGCGACTAGGTCTCATGAAGGGCAAAGAGATAAAGCGGGCGTTGATTATATTGAGCATCCCAAAACAGTGGCTGGTTTTGTTAGTTTAGAAACAGAAAAAGCTGCGGCATATCTGCATGATGTGTTAGAAGATACAGATATCACAGCAGATGATTTAATCAATCAAGGTATACCGGTTGAAGTTGTGCAGGCTGTCCAGATTTTAACTAAACAAAAAAATCAAAATTACGAAGAATACTTGAAACTTGTTAAGAAAAATCCTATTGCCAGAATTGTAAAAATGGCAGATTTAAGACATAACTCAGATTTATCAAGGATTAAGCAGCCTCAAGAAGTTGATTTTGAGCGATGTGAGAAGTATCGAAAAGCGATCAAATATTTAGGATAAGCATTTACTCGTGATGGACAGATTTACGGAGTATTATCCGTTGAGAATGAATGGTACAGAATTGTTGATAAGTCTGGAGAAGATTATTTATATCCACCAGAAGATTTTGAAATAATTGAAAAATAGCACCCAATCATTGAAAGTGATAAGCTCCCATCATAGTAGACAATAGAAAAAACAAAAATTTCTATTCTACGAATGATGGGAGTTTTTTGGTATGTCAAAAAGAAATATTAATTTATCGGTTTCTACAAAGCTAGCG
>JAISJD010000017.1 GCA_031261705.1 Lactobacillales bacterium | reverse complement strand
AAACTGGCAGCGAATTATCAGTAAAATCTAGATACATAGAGAAAAACAGACCAGAAAATCAAATTTCGATTTTCTGGTCTATTTATTTTGGCGAACTAGAACTTATTGTCCCAACCTCCGATTGTCGTAAAAGATTAACGACGAATTTCTTTAATACGAGCAGCTTTACCATGAAGAGCACGTAAGTAATAAAGTTTCGCACGACGAACTTTACCATAACGAACAACTTCGATTTGAGCAACACGTGGAGTGTGTAGTGGGAAAGTACGTTCCACACCAACACCGTTAGAGATTTTACGAACAGTGTAAGTTTCTGAGATTCCAGCACCGCGGCGTTTGATTACAACACCTTCAAATAACTGGATACGTTCACGAGTACCTTCGACAACTTTCGCATGTACGCGAACTGTGTCACCAGGGCGGAACGCAGGGATGTCACTGCGTAATTGTTCTTTTGTTAATTCTTCGATTAATGGATTCATTAGTATCCTACTCCTTATTTCCAAACAATCATTAGGAGAGTTTGTCCTCCCAGCGGATTATCGTAATATGGTGAGTTCTACTCACTTTTAGCAATATATCATAATTTCAAACGGCTGTAAAGAATTATTTCTTTACACTAGCAATATTTTTATTTTTCTTCGTTTAAGCTTTCTCTTGCACGGGATAATACAGTATCGACCATTTCTTCGCCGAGTGAGAGATCTTCATTTTCCCAATGTCCAATTTTAATCCACATAGGGTTCCCACCATGTAAAAATTCATAAGTGCGCTGACGTTGACCAAAGCTTTCACCTGTGACATCCCATGCTAAATTAAGAAGTAGTAAACGTTCTTCCGCGGAGAGTAGTGGGCTTGTTAATGAAGATTTTAGTAGCTCACCATTTTCCTTTGTAAATAAATCTTTTGCACTTGGAATACCGACAATAGAACCTCCTGCAAATTCTGCAATTAAGCGCAATGCTTCATCATAAAATTCCGTTAAGCTGTCACGTACCGCTAGAAGAGATTGCATATTTGGTGTATAGACATCCCCGTTTTCAAAATGACCTGAAAGCTGAGAATATTCCACACTTCCACGAATGAGTTCAAGATTGCTCGTTAATCTTCCTAGCTGTTCTTGAGTTCTTAAAAAATTCGTTAATCCTAAGCCTTTTGCTAAGCGTAAGGCAAGGCTAGTAACAAATTCTAATTTCACAAGTCCACGGACTTCATCCTGATGTGCAGTATGAACAAATAAGCCACTTTCAGGGAAGAATGCGTTTGATTTTTCCCAACTGTTGTAAACAAACACCTTTTCCCATGGAACAAAAACGTCCTCCAGTACAATAAATGCGTCAATTTCATCAAAAGCGTTAGACAATGGATAATCAGCTAAGCTGTAATCGTATTTTGAATTTGGTTTGCGGACAATTGTTTTCACACCCTTGGTATTGAGTGGAAGAGCAAAAGCAAGACCAAATGCGTCATCTTCTGGCGTTAGCGTTGGCGTGTTAAAAATTAATAACTCATCTGCAAGAGGGGCGAGCGTATTCACCATTTTAGCCCCATGAACAATAATTCCGTCTGGACGTTCTCCCTTGACCCACGCACCCGCATAGTCGGAACCGCCCGATTTCAGCAAGCTTCCAAGTGTTTGTGAACGATCCACCTGTGGATTTTGGAGGGCATGTGAAATAAATAAATCATTTTCTTTCACATGTTTTGCCCAGTTTGTGATGTTTTCAGCGTAGTTTGTGTGTTCATCTTTTCCTAATACATGTGCGTAGTTAGGTAGAATAGCGACTCCAGCGTTGATAAAGTCTGGAGTACGCCCAAGCATTCCATAGCTTTCTTTTGCAATTTCACGATAGGCTTTTGCCTTTTTGGCTAATTCTTCGCTAGAATGAGGGGTTAAAAAAGTAGTTGAGTAATTCTTCCCGTTTTTTTCTGTATAAAGATGTGTTTCAGGTTTTTCTTCTTGCAATTCATAATAACGATGGATGATCTTTAAAGTATCCTGAAAGACACGTTCTGCATGAATATCTGTTACCTTTTCCCCATTCATCCATACTTCTCGTCCGTCATTTAAGTTCATTGTTTTTGTTGTCAATGTTTATCCCACTCCCTTTGGTTTATGTTTCGATATTATCAGAAGAAACACCAAAAAGGAATGGTAAGGAGTTTTAATTTTTCAAAAAATAATATAGAATGAGAATAAATAATACAAAAATGAAGCTGTGTTAGAATAAAACAAGAAAAAAACTTATAAAATTTTTTTCTTGTTTTCCTAAATTATGAATAATTTTTTCAGCTTTTTAGAAAGGAGGAAAACACTATGTCAGCTACGATTCGTGACGTGGCGAAAGCGTCAGGTGTATCAGTTGGAACGGTTTCAAGATATTTGAATGGTCATGTTTTGAAAAAAGAAAATATGAAAAAGATTGAAGAAGCAATCAAAACATTAAACTTTGAAGAAAATATGATTGCAAAAGGTTTACGTCATAAAAAAACAAGGTCTATTGGTGTATTGATTAATTCTTTAACCGATGTTTTTGCAACATCAATTGTTACGTATCTCGAAAATTATTTAGAAGAACGTAATTATACACTGATTTTAGGGGATTATCAAAACGACTATAATCGTTTAGAAAAAAAATTAGAATTTTTAAAAAGTAGATCTGTTGATGGCGTGGTTGTTTTTCATTTAGAACATAAATTACCTGTTCTTGAAAAATATAAAGAGGATAAAATTCCAGTAATTGCAGTAGATAGTCCGATTCGTGATTTTGTAACGGATGTTGTCGTAGTAAATAATCATAAAGCATCTTATGAAGCAATTGGTAAACTAATTGAAAAAGGGCATGAGGAGATCGGCATTATCGCTGGAACCCAAGATAGATATATTGGTTACAACAGACTAGAAGGTGCTGTAAAAAAATTGGAGGAATTTCATTTATATAATCCCAAGATGATAAAAATTGGGGATTATTTACAAGAATCTGGCTATAAATTAACAAAAGAGCTATTGCAAGAAAATCCAGAAATAACCGCATTGTATACAATGAACTATTATATGACTCTAGGTGCGGTGCAAGCATTGCTTGAGCTTAGAAAAAAAATTCCTGAAGATATTTCGATTATTGGTTTTGATAATTTTGCACTGACGGATATTATCCAACCCAAATTAACCGTTGTCGCACAACCTGTACAGAAGATTGGCGAAACAGTCGGGAAATTAATTTTAGAGGATATTGAAGCGGGGGAATTTACTCAAAATAAACAAGTCCATTTAGAAACAGAATTCCTTTTAGGAGACTCTGTGGAAAATAGAATAACACAATAATTTTTTTAAAAGAAGTTTTATGTAAGAAGTTGACATGGAAACGTTTACGTGCTATTCTTTCCTTGTCGAATTGAACCGGTTCAATTATTTATGACAAGAGGAGAAATTTTATGAAAATTTTATTAGCCTGTGGTGGCGGTATGAGCTCTTCCATTCTAGCGGAAAATTTAGTAAAAGAAGCGAAGAAAAATGGAAATGACTTTTTTGAAATGGAAGCAACTGGAACAGAACAAGTTAGTTTAAAAATGCAACAAGATGAATGGGATGCTTTGCTATTAGCTCCGCAAGTAAGTTTTAGAAAAGCACATTTACAACAAGAGGCGGACAAATATAATATTCCGTTAATTCCAATTGAAGGAATTTTATATACTCCAATGGGAATCCCTGCATTATATCAATTAATCGTTGAAACAGTGGGTGAATAGCGCCCGCTGTAAATAAGTTAGGGGGTCTGTTTCAAATAATTGAACCGGTTCAAAAAAGTGTTGAGTCTATTGAAAAAAGATTTATCTAAGTTTTAGTATGAGCGAGGAGTGGAAAAGTATGGAAACATCAAAGAAGTTTGATTTTACAAAACTTGTTGAAATTATGGGGAACATTGCGAACAATCGCTATTTAACAGCCGTTAGAAATGGGATGAGTGTGATTATTCCGGTAACAATCATTGGTTCTATATTCATTATTCTATTAAATTTACCAATTGACGCTTGGAAGGATTTTATTGCGCCCTATGCGGATAAACTTGCTATTCCAATGAGATTTACTATGGATTTTATGTCTGTCTATGTATGTATTGGGATTGCTTCCAGCTTGTCGGATGATTATAAGCTTGATAAAGTATCAACAAGTGTATTATCCGTATTAGCTTTCTTGATTGCTACAATTACACCTGTAACTATTGATGCACAAGTGGCAGAAAAAGCAAAATTATCAGTTAGCGGTGTCGTTTTACCTATGGGGAATTTTGGGGCAGGCGGCTTATTTACAGCAATTTTAGTCAGTATTTTTACAGTTGAGGTCGTTCGTCTATGTATTCATAAAAATTGGGTGATTCATTTGCCTCATGGAGTTCCTCAATCAGTGATTCATTCATTTACAGCACTAATTCCTGGAGCAATTGTAATTATAACTACTTGGATTATCAAAGCCGGTTTTAACCTTGATATTAATCGTTTCTTGCAATGGGTCTTCTCGCCAATTAGCTATTTTGCAGGGGATAATATTCTTTCCGTTATTGTTCCAATTTTGTTAATTACAATTGTCTGGATTTTTGGAATTCACGGAATGATTATTGCGACGCCAATTTTATATCCATTCTGGTATGAGAATTTGAATGCAAATATGAATGCTGTTGCAGCGGGTACAACAGTTCCACATTTTATGACAGAACAATTTTTCCAGTGGTTTGTTTGGATTGGTGGAGCAGGAGCCACTCTTAGCTTAGCATTTTTAATGGCATTCTTCTCAAAATCTCAGTTTTGTAAACAAATGGGGAAATTTACTTTAGTCCCAGGGATTTTTAATATCAACGAACCATTAATTTTTGGTGTGCCCATTGTAATGAATCCATTCTTTGCAATTCCGTTTATTTTGGCACCTATCGCTATGGGAATTGTAACCTATATTTCTATGGGTGTGCTTCATTTGGTAAGTTTTCCTACGGCGATTGCTCCATGGACTTTACCGGCACCTATTGGAGCGATGATGGCAACTGGTCTGGATTGGAGAGCGGCAGTCTTATCCATTGTAAATATCATTATATCTGGGCTTATTTATTTACCATTTTTCAAAGCATTTGATCGCAGTATGTTGCAAAAAGAATTAGAAGATATCAACGAATAATACTGAACAGGGTTAGGAGAGAGAATATGTTAGGGATTTCGATTTATCCTTATAAGGAAAAGTTAGAAGAGACGTTAGCTTATTTAGAGTTAGCTCATAAATATGGTTTTAAACGGGTGTTTACAAATTTACTGGCACTTGAAAAGGGTACAGAAAAACAAGTTCTTTCAGAAATGAAGAAAACGGTGCAGCATGCTCGAAAACTTGGAATGGAAGTTGTTTTAGATATTAACCCGGGAGTGTTCGACCAATTAGCCATTTCCTATAAAGATTTATCTCCTTTTAAGGAATTGGGTGCTACGGGGATACGTTTAGATTCATCATTTGATGGAATGATTGAGTCATTAATGACCTTTGACCCTGCCAATTTAGATTTAGAAGTCAACATTTCTTATGATACAAATTATTTGGATAATATTTTATCAAATCAGCCAAATCGCAAAAAAATTATTGGTTGTCATAATTTTTATCCACAAAGATTTACTGGACTTGACTATGATTTCTTCATGAAATGTTCAAAGAAATATAAGCAACTAGGGCTGAGAACGGCTGCATTTATTAATTCTCACGAGGCAAATCATGGACCACATCCTTATATGGACGGGTTATGTACAGTAGAAATCCATAGAGATATGCCAATCGTGCAGCAGGCGAAGCATTTAATAGCAACAGGTTTAATAGACGATATAATTATCGCAAACGCATTTGCTTCAGAAAAAGAACTACAAGCATTGAATGAAGTGAATCAAGAGGTGATTCAGTTTCATGTGGTATTTTCTGATGGCGTTAGTGAGATAGAAAAAGAAGTTGTTTTAAATCATCTTCATTTTAATCGGGGAGATATTAATAGCTATACTTGCAGATCTACTTATGTAAAATTGGAGTATATGAATGCTGATATTACCGAAAATAATACAAAAGAAATTTTAAATATTGGTGATATTACTGTGGGGAATAATTCTTTTGGACAATATAAAGGGGAATTAAATATTGTAAAACAAGAGATGCCTAATCACGGTGAAAAAAATGTCGTTGCCAAAATCATTCCAGAAGAACATTTTCTTATTTCTTATATTAAACCATGGAGTAAGTTTGTTTTTAGAGAGGAGAAAGAGAATGACTAAACTTCCATATCGCCAGATACATTTAGATTTTCATACACCAAAGTTGTCTTTTGAGTTAGCGAAGAACTTTGATAAACAAACTTTTCAGAAAACGTTAAGCGACGCATCGGTAAACTCTATTACATTAACTGGGAGATGTCATCATGGACATATTTATTATGATACAAAGCTACCCGCTCGTCATCCTAATATGCGTGTCGGACGTGACTTTTTAGTAGAGGAAATTGATGCATGTCATGAAATTGGGGTTCGTTGTCCTATTTATCTAACGGTGGGATGGGATGCTTACAGTGCAACTCATCACCCAGAATGGTTAGAACGAAAAGAAAATGGAGAAATGTATGGTTTTGAAGATTTCGGACAGCTTTCTCCTGGATGGAAAACGTTATGCTTCAATAGTCCTTATTTAGACTATTTACAAGAACAAATTATAGATTGTATGACACATCTAGGCGAGAAGCTTGACGGATTGTTTTTTGATATAGTTTGGCAAGATTCATGTAGCTGTAATTATTGTATTCAAAAAATGCTTGAAAGAAATTTTGATCCAACAAATGAACAAGAGAAAAAAGAATTTGCAAAAGAAACAGAAGAGTATTTGAAAAAAACTATTTATGAAACGGTTCATTCAATGAATCCCGATTGCCCGATTTTCTTTAATGGCGGAAATATTGAACCAGAAATTCGTGAAGATTTACCCTTATACAGTCATTTAGAAATTGAATCTTTGCCGAGTGGAAACTGGGGGTATCAACATTTCCCTACAGTTGTTCGATATGCGAAAAATTTAGGGAAAGAATATGTTGGCATGACAGGGAAATTTCATAAATCATGGGCAGATTTTGGAAGCTATAAAAATCAAGCTGCTTTGCAATATGAAAGTTTTCTTGCTTTAGCGCATGGAGCAAAATGTTCTATCGGGGATCAGATGTATCCGGACGGAACATTGCAAAAAACAACTTATCAAAATATTGGCAATGTCTATGGAACCGTGAAGGAATTGGAACAATATTCGGCTGGTAGTGTTGCATTAGCTGAAATTGCGATTATTCATCCCAATGCAGTGGTTGAAACGAGTAATAGGGTTGATTTATCGTTAGCAGGAGCGGTAAATATGTTAAATGAAGCAGATTATCAATTTGATATTGTTGATTTTGAATCTGATTTTTCAAAATACAGATTGCTCGTTTTACCGGATAAAGTGGAACTTTCTAAGATGTTTTCTGATAAGCTAGAACAATTTATTGGAAATGGAGGAAAGGTTTTAGCGTCTTATCGGAGTGGATTAAGTGAGACAAAAGAATTTCCAACGAATTGGGGGATTTCTTTAGATAGTTTTGATTCTCAAGTGCCAACGTACAGCTATTTTGAAGCACAAGCTTTTCCGACATTGCCTAAAGAAGAATTGGTGATGCACGGACGAAGTGCGAACGTTAGAGTGACGAGTGGGAAAGAAATTGCGAAAAAAGCACTTCCTTTATTTGAAAGAAATTACTTGCACTATTATTCACACTTTCAAGCGCCTGTAGGAGAAGAGACTGATTTTTCTGCTGCTGTAAAAACAAAGAATATAGGGTATATTGCTTATCCAGTGTTTGAAATGTATAAACAGCAAGGGGTTTATTTTTATAAACGAATGGTACTAGATTTATTGTCAGATTTACTTGAAAACGAAAAAATATGTAAAACAACTTTACCGAGTACGGCTGATGTGGTGATGAATTATCAACCCGATGAAGAACGAGTGGTCGTCCATTTGCTACATTATATTCCTGAGCATAGATCCCTGACGATTGATACAATTGAGGAAACAATTCCATTGTATCACTCAAAAATAGAGATAGATATGAAAGAAGTTACACGATTAACTGGTGCAGATTTTGCTGAAATTTCAATAAAAGATGTAACAAATGAAAAATCAATACCATTTGAGATAGAAGAAAATAAGCTTAAATTTGAAGTGCCTGAATTGAATGGATACAGCGTGTTTACAATCAACCAAAAGGGGAAATAAAATGGATGGATTAGAGTTAGTAGCGTTTAATATTATAAGTAGTGTGGGGTCTGCTAAATCATTAGTCATGGAAAGCATGATGAATGCGAGAAGTGGGAAATTTGTTGAAGCGAAAGAAAATATCAAACAAGCCAATGAATTATTAATTCAAGGGGAAAAAGCTCATTTTGAAGTCATTACTCAAGAAGCCAAAAAGAAAAACATAGGATTATCATTGTTATTCATACATGCTGAAGATCAATTAATGTCAACGGTGACTTTACGAGATATTGCGACTGAAATGTTAGAAATGAATCAACAGCATTTTGAATTAAAAGAAAAGGTGGAGGAATTACTTGAAAAATGATGATAGCATTAGGAATAATCGCAGGAATTTGTACGAGCATTTCATTTATTCCACAAGCGTTGATAACTATTCGGACAAAAGAAACCAAAAATATTTCTTTTATTACCTATTTTTTATTCACACTAGGCGTGTTGATTTGGGTAATTTACGGGTTGTTGAAGCATGATACAGCTGTATTTTTAACAAACATCGTTACGTTTGTTCCGACGATTATTATTTTGTTGTTAAAAGTGAGAGATATGTTAAAAGAAAGAAAACTTACTACTAATAAATAAAACGGATTGATCTGCAAGAAAATTTGAACACTAGGACAGTGTTGAAAGTTTTGTAGGTCAATTTTTAAGTTGCAGTCTGTAAAAGTTTTCAAGCCTATTTTTTCTGTTATAATTTAATTACAATCAAAGAAAAGGAAGCGCCGAGATGAAAGAATTAACGAATGAACAAGTGGAGAAGCTTTTGTATAAGCAAAAAAATTATTTTCAAACACAAGAAACAAAAGACTTGGCCTTTAGACTTGGGCAATTAAAAACGCTTAAAGCAGGGATAAAAAAACATGAAGCGGCTATTTGTCAGGCACTCTTTTTGGACTTGGGAAAATCTGAAAATGAAGCCTACATGACAGAAATTGGGTTAATCTATGAAAGCATTAATCTGGCGATGAAAAAATTACATAAATGGATGAAGCCAAAGAAAGTTTCAACACCAATTGGCGCGTTTCCTTCAAGGAGCTTTATTCTTTCGGAACCTTATGGAACGGTATTGATTATTAGTCCTTACAACTATCCTTTTCAGTTAACGATTGAGCCGTTGATTGGTGCGATTATCGCTGGAAATACAGCGGTGGTTAAGCCGTCTGAGTTATCCATTCACACCTCAGATGCTTTAAAAGCGATGTTCGAGGAGGTATTTAAAGAACAATATATTTATTGTGCGGAGGGCGGCGTTCCAACAAATACAGCACTGATGAATGCTCCTTTTGACTATATCTTTTTTACCGGCAGTGTGCCTGTTGGGAAGATTGTCATGGCTGCTGCTGTAAAGAATCTCGTGCCAGTGACACTAGAGCTTGGCGGAAAAAGCCCTGTTATGGTTGACGAGACGGCAGATATTGCTCAAGCTGCAAAACGTATTATCTGGGGGAAAACGTTGAATACAGGTCAAACTTGTATCGCTCCGGATTATCTTTTCGTTCATGAAAAGGTTAGAGAATCATTGATTACAGAAATGAAGTCAGCGTTATTGGAATTTTTTGGTGAAAATATTGAAGAAAGTTCTTCGTTCGGACGAATGATCAATGACCGTCATTTTGACCGAGTGGCAAACCTAATTGAAAAGGATAAAAAGGGGCTTGTTTTTGGTGGGAAAACGAATCCGGCTACGCGTTATATTGAACCGACATTAATTGAAGTTTCTTCTTTCGAGGCGGCAACGATGCAAGAAGAAATTTTTGGCCCGGTGTTACCAATTTTAACTTATTCTGATAGTAACGAAGTATTTGCGGCTATTCAGGCACATCCTAAACCACTGGCTTTTTATTTGTTTACGCAGGATAAGGCTTTGGAAAACCGAGCATTACAAGAAATTTCATCTGGAAATGCCTGTATTAATGATACGATTTCTCATGTCATCAATCCTAATTTACCGTTTGGTGGGGTGGGAAATTCTGGCATGGGAAGCTATCATGGAGAACAAAATTTTTTGACGTTTTCTCATCAAAAAGGAGTGCTCAAAAAAGCAGCTAAATGGGGTGTTCCGTTGATTTTTCCGCCTTATTCTAAAAAACAATTAAATCTCGTGAAAAAGCTTTATAAATAAGGAGCGTGTTAGTAATGTCAGCTTATTTATACCCTATTCGTATGGGAATTCTTGTCTTTCCAATTATTGTTTTATTAATTACCTTACCGTTATTTATTAGGCATTACTCTAAATACGGAAGTGTCTCTAAGTGGACGATGTTCTTAGATTATAGTTTTATTTTTTATTTGATATGCGCTTATTTTTTAACGATTTTACCCTTGCCTTCTATTGCTGAGGTGGCGAAGTTTCAAGGACCAAAGCAACAATTAGTCCCGTTTACTTTTGTGCGAGAGTTTTTGTTACATACTCCCTTTAGGTTCAATCAACCAACGACTTGGCTACAAACATTGAAAAGCCCGAGTTTTTTGCAACCAGCATTTAATTTTTTATTGACTGTTCCGTTTGGATGTTTTTTACGCTACCATTTTAAGAAAAGTTGGAAACAGGCGTTAGTTTATACATTTTTATTGACACTGTCCTTTGAGTGTATTCAACGTTCGGCTTTATTTGGCATTTATCCAAGACCTTATCGTTTATTTGATGTAGACGATTTGATGTTGAATACATTAGGAGGCATGTTTGGTTACGCAGTTACGGCGAAAATTGAAAAATGGTTGCCTGATAAAGAAAGAATGCTTAAAGCGGTTGAAGCGAAAGCAGAGAGAGTTTCCGTTGTTCGTAGATTTTCGGCATTTTGCGTTGACGTAATTTTGTTAGTAATTGTTAGTGCTCTTTTACCGCTAAATGCTTGGGAAAGTTGGCTGATGACTATTTTATTAGTTGTTGTTTTACCAGAGTTAATTTTCCTCAAAACGTTTGGCATGCAATTGGTGAAGTTGAAAATTCAGTCAACTTCGAGAATACTTTCAATAATTTTTAGGAATATTCTTGGCTATGGGTTGAATTTCACGGTTTTAGGTGTGTTATTATATGCGTTAAATAAAACAGGAACGGCACCAGAGAATCAATTAGGAACGTTGTTGTTAATTATTGAAGTTTGTATAGTATTTTTCCTAGCATTATTGGTTGATGTTATTCTTATGACGGTTACACGTAGTAACCTTTTATGGTATGAACGTGTAAGTCGGACGCAAATGGTGAACGCTTTAAAGAAGAAAAATTGAGTATTGTTTGTCAATCGCACGAACAATCTCTATACTGAATAGAAGAAAGCAATTATGGAGGAAAAAAATTGAAAAAAGAATATGAAATTCCAGTGAAAAAGAATCAAGAGTTAGAGGTAGAAATTATTGATTTAACACATGAAGGTTTAGGTGTGGCAAAAATTGCTCATTATCCGTTATTTATAGAAAATGCTTTACCTACTGAAATTGTAAAAGTGCATGTTTTAAAGGTGGGCAAGAAATTTGGGTATGCAAAGGTATTGGATTACATCAAAACAAGTAAAGATAGAGTAGAAGGTGCGAATAATCAATTAATTCGTACAGGGATTGCACCACTTCAACATTTGACCTATCCTGCACAGCTGATATTTAAAAGAAATCAGATTGTTAATGTTTTAGCAAAAACCGCGAAATTACCAGAAGTATCTGTATTGTCAACGATTGGCATGGAACAACCGTACGGCTATCGGAATAAAGCCCAAATTCCTGTGCGTAAAGTGAACGGTGAGCTAGAAACAGGATTTTTCAAGAAAAATTCACATGAGTTAGTACCAATGACAGATTTTTATATTCAAGATCCTAAAATTGATGAAGCAATCGTCATTGTGCGTAATATTTTAAGAAAATTTAATGTGAAACCTTACGATGAAGTAGAACATACTGGAAATATAAGAAATATCATTGTACGTCGGGGACATTATTCACACGAAATGATGATTATTTTGGTGACACGTACTGAAAAAATCTTTAAAAATGAACAAATCACAAGTGAAATTGTTAAGGCATTACCTGAAGTGTTTTCTGTTATTCATAATATTCAACCAGCTAAGAGCAATGCTATTTTAGGTAAAGAAAGTCGTGTACTTTTTGGAAAAGATTCTTTCAGAGACGAGTTGCTCGGTCATACGTTCCAAATCAGTCCCCAATCATTCTATCAGGTGAATACTGAAATGGCTGAAAAACTTTATCAAATAGCGATTGATTTTGCAGACTTAAAACCTGAGGACATCGCAATTGATGCGTACTGTGGGATTGGAACTATCGGTCAAAGCTTTGCTAAAAAAGTAAAACATGTTTACGGCGTGGAAATTGTGAAAGAAGCTATCCAAGACGCGAAGATTAATGCAAATTTAAATGATATTGAGAATGCGACGTATGAAGTAGGCTCTGCCGAAAATGTTATGCACGATTGGGTAAAAGATGGTATAAAACCGTCAGTTGTCTTTGTCGATCCACCACGCAAGGGCTTAACGGACTCCTTTATCCGCGCAACAGCAGAGGTTCAACCAGAAAAAGTTATTTATATCTCGTGCAATGCAGCAACCTTTGCTCGTGATGTGAAGTTGTTTGACGAGTTGGGGTATAAGACGGAGAAGGTTCAGCCTGTTGACTTGTTCCCTCAGACTTATCACGTTGAGTTGGTAGCATTGCTACAACGGGTAAAATAGGGCTTGAACCCTTTATTTACAAGACTTTTGGGCTTTCTGGGCTTGTGTCTAGAGAGCCTTTTTAAGTGCTTGAAATGCTGTTATGATGCGATTTTTTGGGTAACCGTTGAGTGTGCAGCTTGGTTACAGCGGTCGAAGGGCTGTTGAGTGAGTGGTTTGGATACATTTTAGGTATTTGTGCCGTCCCTTGGTTGTAGATTTGGGAAATAATCTTCCCTAAATTGATACAATTAATAGCTCTGAAATGGCTTATAAATAGGCTTTTCGCTTGCTGTTGTGAGTGAGAAACCTTTTGTTTTGCCGTTTTTCGTCCGGATGTGTTCAGGCGATTTTTAGGGGGTGAAAGATATAAAAGTGTACCCAAAATCCAAATTGCAATAGTAAGTTAGCCACTTACTCAAAATTCTTTTATACACTAGTTTTTGGCTTACTGTGGAGATGGAGGCGTATTATTGAAACGCAAGATGTTGTAAAATTTTGGTCGTGTTTTTACAATACGTCTCCCTCAAATACGCCTTCAGAAACGCCATGTCAAACAAAAACAGTTTTGGTTTGATTGTCTTGATGACACAATATTTCTGAATTTTTGAAATGGAACATTTTTCTAGGATAATGGTTTATCCAACCTTGTATTTTTGGAGGTTGGGACAATAAGTTCTAGTTCGCCAAAATAAATAGACCAGAAAATCGAAATTTGATTTTCTGGTCTGTTTTTCTCTATGTATCTAGATTTTACTGATAATTCGCTGCCAGTTT
>JAISJD010000008.1 GCA_031261705.1 Lactobacillales bacterium | reverse complement strand
GTCTTTGGCGACCAACCGATGACAATCAAAAAAGCTACTCCACATGATTTCTCATGTGAAGCAGCCTAAGCTTTATTTATCAGATTTAGGTGTCACCACCATCATTTGACAAAGAGCCTTTTATTTTCATTGTTTTTTTTGCACGAGTATGTCAAGAAGGTGCAGATTTTTTCTATAAAATTCTTTTACTATATAATGAAATTTATTTAATTATTATCAAGATGAGAGATGATAATATACAAATAAAGCACCCTGCCACTAAACATAGTGATGAGGTGCTTTATTTTATTCAGCTGGATATTCTCCCTCCTGAATCCGCCACACACTATCAGCAAGTTTACTGATGAGGCTCTCGGCGTCAGGAACGTGGTTTGTTGAAACGGTAAGGATGAATGGATGGTTTCCTTCAAAGATACCAATATCGTTAAATTCAGCTTCATTTGAACCGATTTTATGAGCAATATGTCCTTGAGTAAGTGGCGTTTCTAAACGATTATGAAAAATCGTTTGTTTCATGTTTTGATAGAGTTCTTGATAGCCTTCAATTTGGCTTTTTTCTTTGTAAAGTTTTTCTAAAATGGTTGCTAAATCATTGGTCGAAAAAAGATTTTCGGTCAATGATTTTTCATTTGGAAGATAGGTTTGGTAAATATTTTCTAATGCAGTTTCGTATGTTGGAGCAAGTTGACGCATTAACATATTTTTGGCAACATTATCCGAGTAGACGATAGCGTAATTTGCTAATTCATGCACGGTAAAGGTTGGCTGTATATTTCCTTGTAAGATGCCTGTTCCATTCTCGAAGTCATCTGCTTCATATTTAATTGGCATATCCCAAGTAAGCTTACCAGCTTTCACTAGCTCGCTGATACGCATAACGAGTGGGACTTTATTTGTGCTTGCGGCAAAGAATTTTTGTTTTCCGTTAATGTCGAAGCGTTGATTGGAGGTGAGATCCACATAAGTGACACCAATTTCCCCACTGGAAGAAAAGATGATTTGCTGTAATTCTCGCTGAATTTTTTGTGTGAATTTTACAAGCTCCTCTTCTTGTTTGGTTTTGATAGCTGCTTCAGCTACCGTTTCATCAGGAATGGGACCAACTACTGTTTTTTCCTTGAGGGTGGTTTCTGCAGAGACATTCGTTTCTGTGGCAGGAGGATTCCCTGAAAATTCAAAAATCAGACATCCCATAAAAATTCCTGCAAAAATGATGCTATGTGAAATAAAATCATTGATTACTTTAGAAAGATTCATGTGCATTTCCTTTCATTACAATACTGACTCCCCTATTATACGCTGAAATCCTCGGTTGTGGGTATTATTTTTTTATTACAAATTTGATAAATGCGAGATAATTTCCAAGGTTTTTTAAAGGTTTTTATCAGAAATTGCAATCGGTTTAATTTAAGCGTAAAATATGTATCATATTATATAATGCTAATGAAAGTTGGAATGACGATGAATGAGAGTTTTGATAAGTCAACGAAGTTAGAAAATGTCAGTTATGATGTGCGTGGACCTGTTCTTGAAGAAGCAGAACGAATGAGTAGGGCAGGAATGCACATTTTGAAATTAAATACGGGAAACCCCGCGGAATTTGGTTTTGAAGCGCCAAATGAAATTATCCGTGATTTGATTATGAATGTTCATAACTCAGAAGGATATTCTGACTCGAAGGGGATTTTTTCTGCACGGAAAGCAATTATGCAGTATTGCCAATTAAAAGGTTTCCCTGATGTTGATATCAATGATATTTACACAGGAAATGGTGTTTCTGAGCTTATTACCATGTGTATGCAAGGTTTATTGAATAATGGAGATGAAGTGTTAGTACCAATGCCTGATTATCCACTTTGGACGGCAGCCGTTTCCCTTGCAGGAGGTAACGCGGTTCATTATGTTTGTGATGAAGAAGCAGAGTGGTACCCAGATATTCAAGATATGCGGAGTAAAGTAAGCAGTCGGACAAAAGCAATCGTTTTGATTAATCCGAATAATCCTACTGGAGCGCTTTATCCAAAAGAAGTTTTAGAAGAAATCGTAAAAGTCGCACGTGAAAATAATTTGATTATTTTTTCTGATGAAATCTATGACCGTTCCGTAATGGATGGGTTAGTGCATGTACCAATTGCCACTCTTGCGCCTGATTTGTTTGTCGTGACTTTGAATGGGCTATCTAAATCTCACTTAGTTGCAGGTTTCCGTGTGGGTTGGATGGTACTTTCAGGGGATAAATCAAAGGTGAAGGGATATATTGAAGGCTTAAACATGTTAGCAAGTATGCGCCTATGCTCCAACGTTTTAGCACAACAAATAGTGCAGACAGCGCTCGGTGGCTACCAATCAGCGAATAAATTGCTTTTACCGGGTGGTCGTGTGTATGAACAACGTGAAATTGTCTATAACATGCTCAATGACATCCCAGGAGTTAGCGCAGTGAAACCGAAAGCTGCTTTTTATATCTTCCCTAAATTAGATGTGAAGAAGTTTAACATTAAAGATGATGAACAATTCGTGTATGATTTCTTGCACGAGCATAAAGTGTTATTGGTTCACGGTCGTGGCTTTAACTGGAAAGATCCAGACCATTTCCGTATTGTTTATCTTCCAAAAGCAGATGATTTGAAAGAAACGATGACTAAAATGGGCGACTTTTTATCCACCTACAAACAAAAATAAAGAAAGAAAAACAGAGACTGTGGAGGTTAATCCGCAATCTCTGCTTTTTCCTTTCGTACATTTTTACAATTTGCTTTACTGACAATCATTCTGTTATAAAAACGTTCTTTCATTTTTTCGCTCGGATGTTCGACCTCGATAAGATAAGAATGAGTGTATTCTTTTTCAATCCACCCGGTATACATTTCGTCTTCCCAAGAGAAATTTACATAAGTTCCTTGAATCATGTTGAAACAACTCCCTTACTCTTTTATCATCACAGCTTTTACATTCTTTTTAACTTTTTCTTAACAGATTGTATTTCACATCTTGAGTTCTAATATATACTAAGGTAAACTAAAAATATAATGCTAATTCGCATATTATTAATAATTCTATTGAAAACACGAGCAATCCACTAAAAAAGATTTATTTACATATAAATGAATGGGTAATTTAATAAATCAACTCTTAGTATTTTAGAAAAATATGTTACTATGGAAGTGAGAAAATGAGCGTATTTGGAACGGTTATCAAAGAAATTCGTAAAGAAAGAAAAATGACGCAAAAATTTCTGTGTCAGAATATTTGTTCACAAAGTGTTTTAAGCCGTATTGAAAACAATGATGAAATTCCAAATGTCTTAGTCATGCAACAGCTTTGTGACCGTTTAGGCGTAAGTCTGGACTCTGTTATGAGAAATGAGCGAGTCGGCGTGAAACATATGAATGAGCTGTTTGATACGATGGCGTATTATTATCGTAAGCGGGAATTGCGTCCCCTTTTTGATTTGTTGCAGACCAAGGATTTTCAGCAATACTTGCATTTAGAAACAGATATGCAACGTTACTATTACTACTTAGGATATTGTAAGTTTTATCTTTTGAATGACGGGAGTGATGCTTTACGTGATTTAGAACAGGCACTAGAGTTTACCTACCACAATTCAAAAAAATTGGTTTCAAATATTGAAATTCAACTGCTAAGCCTTATTGCGATGGTGGAATTTAGCTTTGGAAATATTGCTGTGGCAGAAAAATGCTTTAGAAAAAGTTTAGAATATTTTTATAGCCTGCCCATTGAGCGAACGCACGTAGAATTTACGACGGTTTTTTATAATTATGGGGTGTTGCTCTACGAAACAGGTCAATTTACAGAAGCCGAATTTCAGATTTGCCAAGGTATTTCATGGGCAAGACAGAATGAAAGTATCTATTACTTAGAAGATTTATTTCTATTAAAGTCGAATATTTATGAAAAGACAAAACGTTTAGAAGAAGCAAAGCAGTACCGAAAACTCGCAGGAGAAATTGTTCAAATTCGAGAGATTTATTAGAATTTTTTATTGGTATGTACCAATTATTGACAATTTTTTCATATGAGAGTAGACTTTAGATAGTAAAAATAAGATGGGAGAACTGATAATGAAAACATACGTTTTAGCAGACAAATTCTTTTACGCAGACAGAACAAAAGGACGCGGTTACCTTGAAATCGTGGAAGGAAAATTTGGTGATTATCACACTGAATTGCCTGAAGAAGACGCAGAAGTAATTGATTACTCTGGGAAATGGGTAGCTCCAGGGTTAGTTGATACACATATTCATGGTTATGGCGGAAAAGATGTCATGGATAATGATATTTTAGGCGTTGTAAACACAATGAGTGAAGGCTTGTTAACTTGTGGAGTAACTTCATTTTTACCAACTACTTTAACAGCTGACCATGCGCTATTAAAAGAAGTAGCAAAAGGAATCGGTGACCACTATAAAGAAGCAACTGGGGCAAAAATTCAAGGAATTTACTTTGAAGGGCCTTACTTTACAGAAGAACATAAGGGTGCTCAAAACCCTATATACTTTAACAATCCAAGTGTTGAAGAATTTCACGAATGGCAAGAAGCGGCTGGCGGTTTGATTTCTAAAATTGCCTTGGCTCCAGAACGTGCGGGAGTGGAAGAATTTGTTAAAACTGTAACAGATGAAGGCGTTGTCGTAGCGCTAGGACACTCTAACGGAACACTTGAAGAAGCAACAAAAGCAGTTGATGCAGGCGCAAGCGTTTGGGTACATGCTTACAATGGGATGCGTGGGTTAGAACATCGTGAACCTGGTATGGTGGGTTCTGTCTTGAGCTTAGGTCATACGTACGCAGAACTAATCTGTGACGGTCATCACGTTCATCCAACTGCTTGTGGTATCTTAATGGACAAGGTTGGTCATGACCATGTAGCGATGATTACTGACTGTATGCGTGCAGGCGGAATGCCTGACGGACACTATACTTTGGGAGAATTTCCAGTTATTGTGAAAGAAGGAACTGCTCGCTTAGAATCAGGCAACTTAGCAGGGTCTATCTTACGTCTTAAAGAAGGAATTAAGAATGTAGTAGAATGGGGTCTAGCTACTCCAGACGAAGCAGTGATGATGGGTTCGCTTATTCCAGCAATTAGTTGTAAGATTGATGATAAGTGCGGAAAGATTAAAAAAGGTCGTGCAGCCGACTTTATCGTCCTTGAACCAACAATGGACTTAGCAGCCACTTGGCTTGACGGAAAAGTTCGTTACGAAGCATAAATAAAAAATAAACTGGTTAATCATAAATTTTTGGTTAACCAGTTTTTCTTATATGTTAAAAATGAATAGCCCAAAGTCCGTTCCCTCTCCACAATATGAGAAAAAGGAAAATATTTCCAATCAAAGTAAGAAGAAAGATAGCGATTACTTGAAATACTACTGTTTTCGTGAAGTCTTTTCTCTTAGAGGAAAGCTTTATCCTCTTGCAATCATAGTAATAAAAAGTTTCTCGAAAGAATAGAAAACGACACTTGAAGAAAGAAATGCAAAAAAGCTAAATTGCTTATCAAAAGCTATATTTTGTAGTTGGATAATGAACGATAGAATAACGGAAAGAAACAAAGCAGAGGAGAAAATCCGTCTTACAATACTAGGGTGCTCTGTTTGTTGGAATAAATCATCTGCTAATTTTTCAGGAGGAAGTCCAAAATACTCTTGAGCTGTCCGTCCGTCTTTTTGCGCCGGAAGATAATCTTGAATGAGGGTTAAAAGAGTTTCATCTAAATTTTTTGTAACTTTTACAAGCGAGAATGTATCAACTTTGATTAGTAACACATCAAAATATTTTTGGTTTTCTTCTGTTAACTTGGTTCTTAATTCACGAATAGCATCACTAGTTTCCATCTTCGTTTTCTCCCAGTAAATAATTTTGTCTGTTATCAAATAAAATTATAATAAATAGTCGTTTCTTGGTAAATAAAACCGGGCAGTTTTTAGAACAAATAAAAGCAATTCCTCGCTTTTTTCGTAAACTAATCTTACAATTAAGGTAAATTAATTTTGTGAAAAATAATTTAAACAGGTAAGCGTAGTGAATGAAAAGTTTGTAGTCGAGGGGGATGTTCCATGTATCGTATGTTTAAACGAATTGCGAAGAGTTCCTTTGTTTTGGCAGTATTTTTTATGGCAATTCAGGTGTTATCTAGCCTTTATTTGCCGACACTGACATCGAATATCATCGATAAAGGAGTGGCAAAGAGCGATATTGCTTATATTTGGAAAGTCGGCTTTGCTATGGTTGGATACTCTCTCATCAGTATTCTTGCAGCGGTGGCGAATACGTTTTTCGCAACTCGTGAGTCTCAAAAATTGGGAAGGTCGCTCCATAGCGATGTTTATCAGAAGGTGGAGAATTTTTCAAATGACGAATTTGAACAATTTGGCACTGCCTCTCTCATCACTCGGACAACAAATGATGTGACGCAGATTCAGAACGTAACACAAATGTTTCTTCGGATGATGATACGTGCACCAATCACTTTGGTGGGTGCTAGCTTCTTGGCCTATTCAAGAGATGCACAACTGACGAAAATCTTTTTGATTGTGCTACCTATTATGGCGGTGGTTATCGTAGGAACCATGCGTTTTGCTGTTCCTCTTTTCAAAGCAATGCAGGCGAAAACTGACCGCTTGAATCTTGTTTTTCGTGAAGGTTTGACTGGGGTTCGAGTGATTCGTGCGTTCAATAAGGAAGAGTACGAAGAAAAGCGGTTTGAAGAAGCAAATATGGACTACACCAATAATGCAGTTCGAGTTCAAACGATTATAGCGATGATGAATCCGCTAATGACACTGATTATGAGCGGTACCAATGTGGCAATTGTGTGGTGGGGTGGCCATTATATCGCCAGCCAATCTATGCAAGTCGGGAATCTGATTGCCTTTATGACTTATTCCACACAAATTTTAATGAGTTTTATGATGCTTTCAATGATTTTTGTCATGGTTCCAAGAGCCCAAGCCTCAGCAGAGCGGATTTTTGCCTTACTTGATACAAAGGAAGAGGTAACGGATAGTGAACATCCAGTAGCTATTGAACCACAATTTGAAAGCGCTACGTTAACATTTGACGATGTTTCTTATCGCTATAAGGGTGCTGAAAATTGTGCCGTAAACAACATTTCTTTTCAAGTAAAATCAGGAGATGTAGTGGCAATTATTGGTGGGACGGGTTCTGGAAAGTCCACGCTGGTGAATCTCATTCCAAGATTTTACGATGTAGAAAAAGGTGAAATCTTAGTAAACGGTGTAGATATTCGTCAGGTAAAGCAACATGCTTTGCGGAGTTTAATCGGCTTTGTTCCTCAACAATCCATTCTTTTTTCAGGAACCTTACGAATGAATATGCAGTATGGAAAAGCTGATGCAACAGATGATGAGATATGGCGTGCGTTATCTATTGCGCAAGCGAAAGAATTTATAGATAAGTTACCAGACGGGCTAGATACTTGGGTGGAGCAAGGAGGTTCTAACTTTTCTGGTGGGCAAAAGCAACGTCTAGCAATTGCTCGTGCCTTAGTGAGAAAATCCGATATTTACGTTTTTGATGATTCTTTTTCCGCACTAGATTTTAAGACAGACTCCCTCTTACGTAAGCAGCTGCGTGAGTCAATTACGGATGCAATCAAGGTAATCGTGGCTCAACGGGTTAGTACCGTGATGGATGCGGATATGATTCTTGTCTTAAATCAAAGTGAGATCGTTGGAAAAGGAACGCATGAGGAGCTACTCGCGAACAATCAAACTTATCGTGAAATTGTCGACTCTCAACTGAGAGGAGATGAACGGTCATGAGTGAGAAAAAAGAGAACACATCCACGAAAAATCGGATGCATAACCCTTCTGCAGGCATGATGGGGATGGGTATGGGACGTGGTGGTGGAGCCAAAAATATTGGTCGAGCTGTTGAAAAGCCTAAAAATTTCTGGGGAACAACTTTCCGCTTACTGAAATACATGAATCGGCGGTTAGTGGCAATCATTTTTGTCTGGTTTCTAGCTGTGACTTCGGTATTGGTACAAATTCGGACACCAAAAATTCTTGGACAAGCAACTACTGAAATCTTTAGCGGTGTATTAGTCGGAGCAAAAGCTCTGAAAAGTGGACATCCGATCAAAACCTTACCCATTAATTTCGATAAAATATGGCAGATTTTAGTCGTTGTCATTTTGATGTATCTAGTTTCTGCAGTGTTGAATTTTATGCAACAAATTATTATGACACGCGTTTCTCAACGAACAGTTTCACAGCTTCGGCGGGAAATGGAACAAAAAATGAATCGTGTACCTATTGAATATTTTGATACCCATATTAATGGAGATATTTTATCTCGAGCGATTAATGATATGGATAATATTGCTGGAACACTTCAACAAAATTTAACCCAATTAATCTCGGCGATTGTTACTTTTGTCGGTGTATTATGGATGATGTTTTCAATTAGTTGGCAATTAACTTTAGTTGCTTTACTGACGGTTCCTTTGAGCTTGGTGGTCGTGACACTTGTCGCCCCCCGTTCGCAAAAATATTTTATGGGGCAACAAAGCTCACTTGGACTGTTGAATAATCAGGTTGAAGAAACCTATGCGGGTCATGTGGTGGTAAAAAGCTTTGGACATGAAAAAGCCGATCTTGCCTCCTTTGAAGTGGAAAACGAGAAATTATACAAATATGGTTGGAAAGCTTCGTTCATTTCAACCATGATTATTCCGCTGATGAATTTTGTACAAAATCTTGATTATGTGTTTGTAGCAGTTTACGGCGGTATTATGGTTGCTAATGGGAATGTTAGTATTGGGAACGTTCAGGCGTTTCTACAATATACAAATCAATTTACCCAACCGATTACACAAATGGCAAACCTAATCAATGTGATTCAGTCAACCATTGCCTCTGCGGAACGTGTATTTGATGTACTTGATGAGCAAGAAATGGATAATTCACCAAGTGGGATTCCGCCAGTTAAGAATTGTGGAGATAAGGTGACTTTCGATCATGTCCAATTTGGTTATGGCGAAACACTACTCATGACGGATTTTAATTTACATGTAAAGCCCGGGCAAATGGTCGCTATTGTAGGACCAACTGGCGCTGGGAAAACAACCTTAATTAATTTATTGGAGCGATTTTATGATGTTAAAGGTGGCTCGATTAAATATGAGGGAGTAGACACGAGAGATATTTCTAGGCATGAATTGAGGAGCAAAATTTCTATGGTTTTGCAGGATACTTGGCTGTTTACTGGCTCAATTTACGACAATATTAAATACGGACGTGAAGAAGCGACGAAAGAACAAATCATTGAAGCAGCTAAGGCAGCACATGTAGATGATTTTGTCCGTATGTTGCCACAGGGCTATGATACTGTCTTAAATGAAGAAGCGAGCAACATCTCCCAAGGACAGCGTCAGCTAATCACGATTGCCCGAGCATTTCTTGCCAATCCAGAGGTCTTGATTTTAGATGAAGCCACATCAAGTGTTGATACACGGACGGAGATTATGATTCAACGGGCAATGGAAACTTTATTGAAAAATCGTACAAGCTTTGTGGTCGCACACCGTTTATCCACCATTCGTGATGCAAATAACATTATCGTGATGAACCACGGAGAGATTGTCGAAACAGGAAACCATGAAGCACTCATGGCAAAACATGGATTTTATGCAGATTTATATAATAGTCAGTTTGTCGAAGAATAGTAATTTATAATTATTATTAGAAAAAATAATAGATATTGTTTGCCGAATATCTATTAATTGGACTAAAATAATAGATGAGACAATATGAAGAAATTGAGCAAAAATCGTGAAATTGCCAAATTATTTAATCTTTGTTTTTTCACAAACTTGTTCTGTTAGGAAAGTAGGGAAAGTGATGGTTGAGTCTGTTCTTAAGGACGCTAAACTAAGGGATATTGCAATTCGTGTAAATCATCGTGATGAACAAATTGATTTTTACCAAAATGTTTTGAAATTTCGACTATTAAATGAAGAAAATGCGTTAGCAATTTTTGGCACGCAAGATTCTAAAAGAGAACGCTTCGTAATTGAAGAATCTCCAGCACATCGGACACATGCTGTGGATGATGGTGTAAAAAAATTACATTCATTTAGTATTTTATTACCGTCAAAA
Source organism: Lactobacillales bacterium (assembly GCA_031261705.1). Taxonomy (GTDB): domain Bacteria; phylum Bacillota; class Bacilli; order Lactobacillales; family Streptococcaceae; genus JAISJD01. Next base: position 149,414 of record JAISJD010000008.1, on the reverse strand, counting down.
GAAGAACTCATCGCCACACTAGCAGGAATTTTGGAACAGGGTTATCCAATTCTCTCTGCGTGGATTGCTCCAAATGGCTTAGGTTTTAGCTTGTTAGACACGGAAGAAAACCTTGTTGAATTATATTATTCCGATGCTCCTATCGGTGAATTAGAAAAACAATTGGTTGACCCACCGTTACTTTTACAAGAAAAGGCTTGTAGTGTCCAAGAATATTTTTCAAAGGATGCACGAATTGAGACAGTCCATCTTAATGTTTTAGACACGGACATTAGTGAAGCATTCTATGAAAAAGTGTTTGGGTTAAAATTTAATAACTTTCATGAAGCAGTCGTTCTTGATGGGGAAGAAACGTTTTGCATTGTTTTACATGAAGCCAAAGGTAAATGGCTTGTTGGAAATACAGATAAGCTTTGGGATATTGAATATTTTGAATTTGAAGTAACTAGCAAAGAAAAAATTCAAGCGTTTGCTAAGCGCTTAGATGACCTTGAAGTGAATTACTATTTAGATAAAAACAATACGATTCTAACCGTTTCTGATGTTTCTGGATTGGAATGGTGGTTTACAATTTCATAAAAATGAGAAGAGGCTGAAAAAAATAAAAATTAGTGTATTTCAGCTAGTTCATAAATAAAAAATCGCATGGGATTATCGTTTTTAAAAACGAATTTCATGCGATTTTCTTATCTTTTGCCTTATTGCGTGAGTACCTCAGCAAGTCACTATGATTGGGCTATGAAAAAAATAAGAGCTCATAAAAAGAATTGCTTAAAAATGGAAAGTGAGAAATAAATAAGTAAAAGAAAGAGGGTATTTATGTTTAATAATTTTAATAAGGATATTGTAGCAAGCTCATTTGCTATATTATAAGAAATAATTAAAAAATGATTGGAAGTATTTTAATCTGGCAGTTGGTTTTTTCAAGATTTTTCTGTTCAAGATTGATTTTGATAACCGAGTACCAATAGAATATTCTGTTTCTAAATATCGTGGAGATACAAACTCTTTTGTTTTTGAAATTACAGTCGAATAAAGATTTCCTGCATTCGCAAAGACTGGAATGTAGGATTTTTTTAAGATGTTAAAAATTCACTTATTTTTGTTCGGGGAAGGGTTATTTTTGTATATAATAAACATGGAGGTGTATTCTAAAAATGTGGTATGAAAAGACAGTGGCACTAGTCGAAAAACAAATAAAAGAACAAGTTTATCCAGGCGCAAGCTTTGCATTTTTGCGTGGTGAAAAAGTTGAAACGCATGTGTTAGGTTTAGCACAGACCGTTCCAAAGACGGAAATCTTACTTGAAAATATGTTGTATGATATGGCATCTATAACTAAAGTTGTCTGCACAACCAATGTCCTCTTAAAGCTTTGGGAAGTTGGAAAAATAGATATAGACGTTCCTTTTCAAGTGTATTACCCTAGCTTTGAAGATGAACGAGTGACGATTCGCCACTTATTAACGCATACCTCCGACATTAATCCTTGGATTGAAAATCGGGATAATTTATCCGCAAGTGAACTAAAGGAAGCTTTTAATCATCTTAAATCTGGTGAAAATCTTGGAAAAGTTTTCAAATATACTGATACTGGCACGGTACTACTAGGCTTTATGATAGAAAATCTATACGGAAAGAATGCACAAGAAGTTTTTCAGCAAGAAGTGCTGCTTCCACTTGATTTAAGCGCTAGTCAGTTCCAACCAGTGCAACCAACTAAACGTGCGGTACCGACTGAGATTCATCCTACAAGAGGGCTGATTCGTGGTTGGACACATGATCCGAAAGCCTATAAGCTTGGCGTTCATGCAGGAAGTGCAGGATTGTTCTCCACACTTCAAGACATGGTTCATTTCGTTCAAGGAGAATTTTTCAAAAAAGAGTATTTGCTTCCATCGACGATTGATAGCTTGTTACAGGATTACACCCCAACTGGAGATTTAGGGCGTTCGTTAGGTTGGGATTTATTGGAAAATAAAACTCATGAACCTATTCTTTTTCATTCAGGCTTTACTGGCACATTTTTATTAATTGATGTACTTCATCAGGAGGGATTCGTCTTTCTATCGAATCGGGTGCATCCAGAAAATCATCGAGAAGCTTATTTGCGGACACGGGAGGAATTAATTGCCACGTATTTAGAGGAAAAATGAGGTTGTAAACCATTTCAAAGCATATTATACTATTTAATGTCTACACATTAAAAAGAAGTAGAGGAGAGGATTACATGCAAGAACCATTATTTTTAAAATCAGTGTTACAAGAAAAAATATGGGGAGGTCAAAAGTTACACACGGTGTTTGGCTACGACTTACCCTCTGATAAAGTTGGGGAATATTGGGCAATTTCAGCTCATCCACATGGAGTATCAACCGTTGAAAATGGTGAGTTTTCCGGACATAAGTTAGATGAGCTTTGGGCAAATCATAGGGAATTATTCGGCAATACGAAAGGGGATGTTTTTCCTTTATTAACGAAAATTTTAGATGCAGAAGATTGGCTATCGGTGCAGGTTCATCCAGATGATGCTTATGCATTGAAACATGAGGGCGAGCTTGGAAAAACAGAATGCTGGTATATTATTGATGCAGAGCCGGGAAGTGAAATTATATACGGACACAATGCAAAGACACGAGAAGAATTAGCGGAAATGATTTATGACGAACGTTGGGATGATTTATTAACAAAGATTCCAGTGAAAAAAGGCGATTTCTTCTACGTACCAAGTGGAACGATGCACGCTATTGGAAAAGGCATCATGGTTTTAGAAACGCAACAATCCTCTGATACAACTTATCGTGTATACGATTTTGATCGCAAGGATGACCAAGGAAATTTACGTGAGCTGCATATCAAGCAATCCATTGATGTAATGACCGTTCCAGCTAAAACACCAGAGTTAGATATTGAAACGGTGTCTTACGGTGATTCAAGTGTAAAAACCTTTGTTGAAACAGAATTTTTCAATGTTTATGAATGGAAAGTACGTGGTTCAATAAAGTTTGAAAAAAATGCTCCTTATACTTTAGTTTCAGTGATTGACGGCAAAGGGGCAATTATTGTGGATGGAAAAGAATATTCATTGGTTAAGGGACAACATTTCATTTTACCAGCCGATATTCCTAGCTGGGAGCTAACTGGGAATTTAGATATTATTGCTTCTATTCCGGGTGTGAATGCTTAGTTTATTAAGAAGATAGGGTGCAAACTCGATTTTTTTTAAACACTTCATATCCAATATAGGATGAAATCGCAAAGAAAGATGAAAAATGATGGATTAATAACGAGTTTCACTACTACACGCCCATAGATACAAATGGAGGGGTGCTACTGGATTTGACGCCTATTTTCTATTAGTTGGGCAATAAAAAAAAGCGGCCAAGGTCGCTTTTTTTACTTCACCAATTTAATTTTATCTATCGGCCAATAGCTTAATTTTGCTTCACCAAGAATCCAATCTGTTGGCACACAGCCAATTTCTCGACTATCCCCACTGACAGGGCGGTCATCTCCCATGATGAAGTAGTGATTATCAGGGATGGTGACACTAAAATCAGGGTTTCCATTATTATCTACGGTAAAAGCCAAGGAACTTGCTGCTCTTAATTGAAAATTTTTATCATAGCTATAGGTGCTTTGGAGGTGGTCTTTTACAAATTTTTCTTTGTAATCGTCAAGGTAAGGCTCTGAATACTTTGTTCCATTAATTGTTAACTGGTCATTATGAAACTTAAGAGTATCTCCAGGAAGTCCAATGACTCGCTTGATAATCGCTTTCTTTTCTCCGGTCTGTTCATCTATTTTATTGACAACGACAATATCTAGTCGGTCAATATGAGCAGTTTTCACCGCATACATGCGTTCTCCGTCTTGGAGGGTAGGGTCCATTGAATGTCCCTCCACTCGAATAGGCGTAAAGACAAATAGGCGTAGCGCAAAAATCACGAGAGCGGTGAGAACGATAGGTCCCCACTCTTTCACTATTTTTTTGAATGTCATGCTTTCTCCCTCCCTTGTTGGCTAATTTGCACCAAAGTTAATGATTCCATTTGTTCTTCGATTTTTTTCTTGGTTTGTGCGGTAAAGCCAGTAATCTAGGACTGCTGCAATGCAGATAGACCGAGGAACATAGGAAGGATTTTCAATTTCCAAGCAATAATATTGTCCTGAGAAAGTGTTAATCGGGTACATCAGCATAATCGTTTCATCAAGGTTCTGAATTTTATAGCGGTGATTAGCAATATCTCCACTCACCAACCAATGCAGCTTAGGAACGTAATAAATATCCTTATGCCAGTTCAATAATTTTTGCATGCTACCGATTTTTACATGATTTTCATAAAGGTCAAATCGGTGACCGAATAGGACAGAACTTTGCTTAATTTGTGCAACTAATTCCCCTGTCATATTATACAAGGAAAGTACATCTCCACGCGTTCCCCATCTTCCAACCATTAAGAAAATCGTTTTCCCATTCGTATCCTGCACGAGTGTTCGAGCGTCTGTTGAAAGAGAACGTTGTTGAATGAAGTATTCACTCATTTTTAGTCCTCCTAATTTAAAAATTAAGGCAAAGATTTCAGAAAAAGATTGCTCAGCATTTCCTTTTCTATTTTCCATTAAAGGTCCTCATTAATTGCCTTTAAAATTGCCTTTCCGACACCATTATCGTTATTACTATCTGTTTCATATTTTGCATATTCTTTAATTTCTTGTTCAGCATTTCCCATTGCGAAGCTAACTCCCGCATATTGCAACATAGAAACGTCATTAAAGCTATCGCCTATTGCCATGACTTCGCTTTGTTCAATTCCAAGCTGATGAGCTAAGCGTGCTACAGCAATTCCTTTTTGCGCATTTTTGTGGTTAATTTCAATATTGTAAGTCCCAGAAGAAGTAATCACTACATCTGGAATTTTTTCGCTAATTTCTTTTGACAAGGGACCTAAGACCTTATCCCCATCTGGATTAATGACAAAAAGCTTCAATACTCTAATATCACTACGTTTTGCCACTTCACGAATGCTTTTTACATAGGTAATATGGAAAAATTCCATACGAGTAGAAGCCAGAGCTAGTGCCTGTTTATAAGTTAAATGGGGAATAGCTTCCGCAATATGTGAGGCAAAATATTCAATGCGTTGTGCATGTGATTCAGAAAAAATCCCCTTATCCGTCGCGATTTCAGCATAAATATTATTTTCTTCAAAAATATCTAATATTTCAGCGACCGCTTCTTTATCAATGTCAACCACTGTGACCGTCTCTCCGTTTTTATCATAGACTTGAGCGCCGTTGACGGTAATCATGCCACATTCAATGCCAGCATTTTTAAGTGGTACGCTTGCTTCTTGGTAGTTTCTTCCAGTTGCGACGACAAATTCAATCCCTTGTTTTTGGGCAAATTTTACTGCTTCTGCTGTTTCAGGTGCTATGGACAAATGTCCGCTAACTAATGTGCCATCCATATCAGAGGCAATTAATTTAATCATATTAATTCTCCGTTCTTTCTTTATCCGATATAATTATAATAGCACAGAATTTCATTCTCGGACACGAAATCTTTAGATAACTTCTGTTTGATAATGACAAAAATTAAGTTTTAGCTAAGGTTTCCCAAACTTAGCTCGTAAATAGAAAGTAGAGGGAAAAGGATGATTAAACCATTTTTACACAATGAGTGGGATGAGGTTTTAAAGGAAGAGGTAAATAAGGATTATTTTACGAATCTTTGTTCATTTTTGACGAAAGAATATCAAGAACAGACGATTTATCCAATCAAGCACAATGTCTTTCGTGCACTACAGCTGACAGACTTTTCAAAGGTAAAAGTCGTGATTTTGGGGCAAGACCCTTATCATGGAGCAGGGCAAGCACATGGACTAAGCTTTTCAGTTCAAGATGGTGTAAAATTGCCACGTTCATTGGTGAATATTTTTACTGAAATGCAAAATGACTTACAAATTCCAATAGCAACGAATGGAAATCTGACTTCATGGGCGGAGCAGGGAGTACTTATGCTCAATACTGTGTTGACGGTGCGTGCTGGACAGGCAAATTCACATGCGGGACATGGTTGGGAGGAATTTACCGATGCAATTATTCAAAAATTAAGCGAGCGTGAAAAAGGCATTGTTTTTGTTCTTTGGGGACGTCAAGCACAGCGAAAAATACCAATGATTGCGTCCCAGCACGTGATTATCGCTTCGCCACATCCGAGTCCCTTTTCCGCACATTCTGGCTTTTTCGGGTCAAAACCGTTTTCGAGAACGAATCAGGCACTAGAGCAATTTGGAGAAGCACCGATTCATTGGGCGCTGAAGGATTAAAATTTGTCTGTTATTATTAAAATGGAACAGTGTTTTTTGAATCCGTTTTACTGTTTCATAAGAAAATGAGACAGATTGTTAATATATTGTTAAACAGGTGTTTTTTTGAAGAAACAGCTTGCAATATCTGTGTTTATTTGGAATAATAGATAATGAATTAAAACGCATACATGTGGAGGCATAAATTAATGGAATTGTTTGATAGTTTAAAATTTAAAATTGTTCGTCGCAAAATTCGCATCGTTTTCCCAGAAGCAACTGACTCACGTATTTTAGGGGCAGCTGCTCGTTTAAAAATCGAAGAGCTTTGCGAACCAGTTCTAATCGGAAATATTGATGATGTACGTACTGCAATTCATGACCGTGGATTACAATCTTCAATGTTTACAATTATTGACCCAGCAAGTTATGAACGTTGGGATGACATGGTTGAATCCTTTATCGAACGTCGTAAAGGCAAAGCAACTCGTGAACAAGCAGAAAAAATCTTAAAAGATGAAAATTATTTTGGTACAATGTTGACATACATGGGAGAAGCAGACGGTATGGTGAGTGGTGCGATTCATTCAACTGCAGATACTGTTCGCCCAGCGCTTCAAATCATCAAAACAAAACCAGGTATCAGTCGTACATCTGGCGCATTCTTAATGGTTCGTGGACGCGACCAAGAAAAATACTTGTTCTCTGACTGTGCGATTAACGTCAATCCAACAGCACAAGAATTAGCTGAAATTGCGGTAGATTCTGCAAGAACTGCGGAATTGTTTGATATCGACCCTAAAGTTGCTTTGTTAAGTTTCTCTACTAAAGGCTCTGCATCAGCACCTGAAGTAGATAAAGTAGCAGAAGCAACAAAAATTGCTCAAAAATTAGCTCCTGAACTTTCAATCGACGGAGAATTACAATTTGATGCTTCTTATGTTGCAAGTGTAGCAAGCTTAAAAGCACCAAATTCAGAAGTAGCTGGTAAAGCCACTGTCTTTGTTTTCCCAGATTTACAATCAGGAAATATTGGCTACAAGATTGCTCAACGCCTAGGAAACTTCGAAGCGATTGGACCAATCTTACAAGGGTTGAATAAACCAGTTTCTGACCTTTCTCGTGGTGCAAATGAAGAAGATGTTTACAAATTATCTATCATTACAGCGGCACAAACATTACTTTCTTAAAAAAATCAAAGTCCCAGATAACAAAAGTTGTTTGGGGCTTTTCCTATTCAACAAAGGCTTACTTTTTGATATAATGAACTCAATTAGTCTTACTTTTAAGACGAGTACGAGGAGTGGAAGAAAGAAATGGGATTAAGATATAGCGCACCCTACACGGTACCTTATTATGATTGTGATGTGAATGGGAACATGACCTTTCCGTCACTTCTTAGCGTAGTGATTAAATGGAGCGGGGACCAAAGTGCTTTGCTCAATCGAGACAATGCGTTTGTGGCACAATTTGGCTTAACATGGGTGATTACGAACTATGAGATAGATATTACGAAAATGCCTCGGGTCGAACAAACAGTCATGATTACGACAGAGGCGATGAGTTACAATAAATTTTTCTGTTATCGGAATTTTTGGATACATGATGAAGTGGGCAATCAGTTAATGGAAATTCGTGCCACTTTTGTACTGATGGATAGGGTAAATAGGAAAATGGGGCATGTAATCGAGGAAATTATTGCGCCTTATCAAAGTGAAAAAATAAAGAAAATATTACGTGCGCCACTCATTGAAGCGATTAACGAAGAAGAGAAAGTTTCTTATCGTGTGCGTTTCAGTGATATTGATAGCAATCAGCATGTGAATAATGCAAAATATTACGACTGGATACTTGATGTGCTTGGTTTTGATTTTCTAACAACATATGTTGCTACCTATGTGAATATGCGCTTTATTAAAGAAGTGGAATATGGGGCAGTCGTTGAGAGTGTCTTTGAACGTAGTCAAAAGGACGGAGAAATTTTGACAAAGCACCGTATTGATGTGGATGGGGTTCCTCATGCGGAGGCGAATATTTTATGGCGACCAATGGTAAAAGAAAGTAGGGAAAAACGTGAGATATAAGGGATATTTAATTGACTTAGACGGAACGATTTATAAAGGTGTTGAACCGATTCCAGCAGGGAAACGTTTTGTGGAGGAATTGCAAAAGCGTGAGATTCCCTTTTTATTTGTTACCAACAATACGACGAAAACACCCGAAGTTGTTGCTGCACGGCTGAAAAATGAGTTTGATATTCATGTGAGTGCGGATCTAGTGTATACGGCGACTTTGGCAACGATTGATTATATGAAAGAGCTAAATCGTGGCAAAAAGGTTTATGTGATTGGCGAGCGTGGTTTGAAAGAGGCAATCGCTGAGGCAGGATTTATATGGGACGAGGAGAAACCTGATTATGTGGTGGTTGGTTTAGACTCAGAATTAACCTATGATATGGTATCTATTGCTACTCTAGCAATTCAAGGTGGCGCAAGCTTTATCGGAACCAATCCTGACTTAAATATTCCAACAGAACGTGGTTTACTTCCTGGAGCGGGCTCTGTGGTTCGTTTTGTACAGGCGGCAACACAGGTTGAACCAATTTACATTGGCAAACCAAAGGCAATTATCATGAATAAGGCACTTGATGTAATTGGACTTCACCGAAGCGATGTCTTGATGGTGGGCGATAATTATTTGACAGATATTCAAGCGGGCATAAAAAATGATATAGATACACTTCTTGTCACAACAGGCTTTACTTCACCAGAGGAGGTTCCAAATCTACCCGTGGCGCCGACTTACACTTTAGCAACATTAGATGATTGGAATTTTGAGGACGCCTAATGTGGAAAAATTTTAAACACTCGACAGCTTATGATTGGGTAGGAATGTTTTGTTTATTTTTGCTGATTTTTTCTGGGTGCGCAGTGTTTGTTATTCAGGCAAGATGGTTTTATCGGCTGGAAATTAGTTGGCAGCAGTTGAGTGAACAGGTGTATTTATCAAAGGAAACAATCTATTATAACTATGCAAAGCTAATGAACTACTTGAGTTTTCCTTGGGTACATGTGCTTTCTATGCCTGATTTTCCTACTTCTAAAGACGGTTTGAAACATTTTCAAGATGTGAAGTTTTTATTTGTCGCTGCGGAAAGCTTATTTCTGGTAACTATTGTGCCAACTTTCTTCTATTTAAAGGACTTGACGAAAAATCGTTCGTGGTGGAAGCTGATAGCGCCAATGAAAATTGCAATGCTTGTTCCTTTAATTTTAGGAATTGTGATGAGTTTGGGGTTCGACATGTTTTTTGAAATGTTCCATGAACTCTTTTTTACAGATGATACTTGGATGTTTAACCCAGCGACTGACCCAGTGATTAATATCTTGCCGGAGAATTTCTTCATGCACTGTTTCCTTTTATTTTTTGTACTGATTGAGGGAGTATTTGCACTTGTTTGGTGGAAAGGGAGGAAAAATTTATGAATCCATTAGTTGAAGTATGCGACCAAAACATGGCAAAGGGCGGAAGGACTCTTTTTGAAGACTCGCCAATTTCTGAAAAAATCGACCTCGTTTCTTACGGCTGTACCAGTAATTGCGACTTATGTGCGCAAAAATTTTTCTGTATTTTTGAGGGAGAAATTCTTTCTTCAGATACGCTTGTTGAATTAGAAAAAATGCTAGTTGAGAAGATTGCTGAGTGGGAAGATTTGAATGGGGAATAAGTACTTAAATTGAATATCCAGACGTTTAGTGGTACAGAACCATTGAAGAATGGAATGATTAGCGCAATTTATGGGAGACTTCATGAATTGTGCTTTTTGATGTGCTGCAATTTAAGTAAATACAAGGAAACGGTAGAGCAATGGACGTAATAAAGTTGCACTGTTTATACGAAAAATATCAAATGTCGATAACTGATTGAAAGAAGTACCAATAACAGATATTAAATCGAAACAAATTACTGAACAATAGTGAAGGTAGATAATAAAATTGGTGAAATATCATGACTAAGAAGCAACCATGAGGGACGATTATTTCTTTCCTACCGCTTTACGGACTGACTCTTCAACTGTACGGCTATAATCTTTTCCGTGACTTGGTAAAATCATGGGTCTAACGCATGCTTTTTCAAACTTGCGGTCCACCTTTCAGCAGTAGTTTTTTAGCCTCTCTGATTGTCATAGGCATGTATACCTACCTCCTGATACTAATACTATAGTACGCCTATGCGTGTTGCAATGAGGAAGTACAAAATAAAAAGTACGTTCATTATTGAATAGATGTAGTAGTTTTAGGATCTATGAGAATCACTTATAGAGATTGCTTAAAGAGAGTATGACAAGTGTTTAAAGTTTGCAGGAATAATTTTAAAACAGGGCTGAACGGGCAGAACAAGAAAATTGTGAAACGTGACATCTGATATAGAATAAAGCTTTTTAAAAAAGTAAATCAAAAGATACTTCAAGGCTAAGGTATCTTTTTTGCTAGGTCTAATTCTCCTTATAAATGATTTTTTTCACAAAAAGGGAAGTTTAAAATCTAAAAGTCTAATAAAAAAATGAAAATACTTTAAAAATTAAATAGGATATGTTTCTTTATTCTTGATTTTACGGTATTTATAGAAAGAATTTTGGTTTTTTTATCTTCTGAAAAAGGGCAGGTTAGTTAATTATTATAAGTATAAAATAAAAAAAGGTATTGATTGGCTTATACTTATTAATATTTATTACGAGGGGGAGGTGAGAAAGTGAATTGGGAAAAATGGTCTATCGGACTGAGTTTATTAATTGTGGGTTCAAGTATGTATGGTATGGATGTTTCTTCTGAAACAACAGAAACCACAGTTCAATTGGCATTAGTAGAAGAAGATGGCAAAGGGGAACCCGTTGACCCGAATATTCCTTCAAAACCGTTACCCGATGTGCCCGAGGGAAATACAGAAACTGGGAACACAGGAACATTGAAGTTAGTTGTCATACCAAAAGAATTTAATTTTGGGAAAATTTTGATTTACAGTCAAGAAAAGATTTATTCCGCAAACACAAATCAAACACAGTATTTACAAGTAAGTGACACGCGTGAACCGAGTAAGGTTGGATGGTCGGTCACGGTGAAGCAGGATGGGGACTTGAAAAGTACGGACGGTCAGTCGGTATTGACTGGGGCAATACTTACTGTACCTTGTGGAATTGTGCGAAATTCACAAGTTGAGAAGCCAAGTGAGTCAACTTCGACACTTCAATCTCAAGCAGTGAATGTGAACACTAGCGAACAGACCATTTTTGAAACAGCTTTGCAAGAAAATGGTGTGGGAAAAGGAGATTCGACAAATTCGTTTGAAGGAACTCAGGTAAAGTTAAAAATTCCAAAAGGCGTTGGGAAGTTAGGGACATTCTCTAATACATTGACATGGACGCTAACGGCAAAGGTAACACAATAACAGCAAAATAGAAGAGGAGAGAAAAAACAAAATGATGAAAAGCAAAAGCGCAATGATTTTATTAGGTGGGTTACTATTTAGTACAGCAATTCCAGTATTAGCGGGGGCAGATACGTCTTCATTAGATAAATTACCACAACATGGCCGGACAGATGGGATTATCAAGTTTATTCCAAATGATAAACCTAAAGATCCCGTTGACCCAACAGATCCAAATAAACCTGTTGACCCACAAGAAAATCCAGAAAATGGTTCTACTGGAAATGATGGCACACTGACCTTAGACGTTGTACCGAAAGTTTTCAATTTTGGTGAAAATTATTTGACGGGTGCAAAAACAGAATATCCAGCAATTCCACAAACAACGACGAAACAAAAAATTCATTATGTACAAATTAATGAAAATCGTAGTGAAAGTAATGGTTGGACCTTATCCGTTGCAATGTCTAATTTCAAAGATGCTTCTAACGTAGATGCGATTCCGGGTGCCTCTATCAAGTTCCCACAAGGAGAAGTGCGTAATATTTATTACAAAGGATTAGAAAGCGGACAAATACCAGACCCATCAAACAATATTTTGGATATTTTAACAGATGATCCTGATTCTGTCTTTACACAAAAACCAATCGAAGTCGTGTCAGGTGGTTCAGCAGTAAACTTCTTGTATACAAATAGTAACTTGGAAGAAATTGATACTGCTCACAGAGGGGCATATGGCTTAGGACGTGGGGTAACAACAGGTTCTTGGAATATTTCTGATTTAAAATTGGTGATTCCTGCTGCTGGAAATAGTGCACATGGTCAATTTGAATCAAGATTGACATGGACATTGATTGCTGGTGGTGTAATTAGCTAAAATCTTTCAAAGAAATAATAGGGGGATGTGCCTTGTCAAAGAAAAGATTTAAATATGCGCTATCTTTCCTATTTGTTTTGTTCGGGACAATGGGATTTACACTATTTGCAATGGCTGAGGGCGAAGAAAATGATGAAATTGCTTATAGTGTGCAAAAAATAGCACCAGAACAAGAAGTTCATGCGACCAGTCCGTTTTATGATTTAGGGGTAAAGCCCGGCGATAAACGAGTGATTGAAGCAAAGATTTCAAATTCTGGAGAAAAAACAATTGAAGTAAAATCACAGATATTTGCTTGCTATACAACAGAAAACGGGGAAATTGCTTATACAAATCAAGCCAAGGAATACGATTCTTCGCTTCAATATAAAATGAATGACATCGCTGAAATACGGGCTTCGGACATTAAATCAACAATTCCACCGAAAAGTCAAAAAATTGTAAAAGTGGAAATCAACGTGCCTGAAAATACCAAAGATGGTGTTCTCTTGGGTTCGTGGTATTTTGAAAAGGTTGTCAACGAGGACAATCAAAAACAAAAAAAGAGCGTGAATATCGGAAATAGATATAGCTATGCTTTGCCAATTAAGTTGACGGTGAACAAAGAGGTTGACCAACCAAATCTAAATTTAGATAGTGTGACGATTGGACTTTCCAATTACAAAAAAACTTTTTTTGCGAACTTGATTAATGACCAGCCCGCTATTATTTCACAGCTGTCTATTGAAGCACAGGTGATGAAAAAGGGAAAATACGACGTTCTTTACGAAAATAAAACAGATGGGTTAATCATGGCACCAAATTCTAATTTTGGTTATCCAGTTTATCTTGGAAAAGGTACGTTTAAACCTGGCGACTACACTATGAAAGTTAAAGCGACGACAACAGACCCAAAATGGTCGAAAAAAACATGGACGTGGTCAATGGACTTTACCATTTTAAATGAAGAATCGAAAAAACTAAATAAAGAGGCAATCAATGATCCAGAGCCTGAAAAATCTATGCTCGGGTGGATCCTTGCGATTATTGTATTGGTAATACTCGTTCTAATCTTGATTTTCTTTCTTATTTTCAAAAGAAGGAAAAAAGATGAGGAGAATTTAGATGTGCAAAAGTAAAATGATTTTATTCATTTTTTGTCTGGTGCTTGGTGTTTTCGTCTTTCCAAGTACTCTTTTTGCAGACTCGTCTGGTTCTACAAATACGGTACTGACCTTTGAGGGATATGCTTATGAAGAACCTACGAATGAAGAAAAACCACCTGTCACCCCCCAAGGAACAGGGAATCCTCAAGAAACAGGAGTGAAAAAGTCGATACCTAAAAGACAACTACCTATTACAGGTGAAAAAATTGTTCCTTTTTTAGTGATACTTGGCTATATTCTTGTAGCTTTTTGCTTTTTCATTCTCTTAAAGAAAAACAGAAAAGATGAGGAGAAGGTGGAGACGAGATGAAACGATTAAAAACATTATTGATAAATTTTGTCCTTGTGGTTCAGCTTCTAGCCTTAGCTAGTTCTTCGCTTCCGATTTTTGCGGAAGAAATTCCGACAAAAAAGGACGAACAGCCTTTTTCTGTGGCAGCTAACGAAGAGACTACTTCAAGTAGCTTGCAAGATAAAGAACCTGAAAAAACTGAGGAAAGTAAGGCGCCTGAAGTAAAGATACCAACCTTGAAACAAAATACTTTACAACCACTAAGCTCAAATGTCGCTGAGGTTAAAAGCTGGGAAGATTTAGTAGTGGCATTAGGCAATCAGTCGGTGACATCTATTAATATAACAGCTGACTTTGCGGTTCCCACGGGAAGTGCTTGGAGAGAAGGCTTAGTGAAAAAAGAAATGAGCTTTTTTGGGGATAATAACTCCTCGAACAATGCAGTCTATGGCTATATGAATAAGGCTAAAATTTCACGAAAAATTGTCATTGAGGGGAATAACCATGAGCTTGATTTTGGTGCAGTTACTTTATGTTTCAATGCTTTAACAACGGATAATGCTTCGCCTTGGGATATTACTTGGCAAAACATGAAGGTGTATAGTGGAAATTACTATGGCTTTTCTGAACTAAATGACTTGAATACTAGTGACGCTAGACTTTCATATATGCGTTATAAAAATGTCGAAAACATTGGAAATCAAATGATTCACTCACCAAACACCAATGTAACTATGGAAGGGATTGTCACCTCGACAATGGTTGAGAGATATACTTCTCAGTTCCATACAGATTGGCGAACGAATGATAGCCAACAAGTGAATGTCTATGCGTCGAATTTAACTATTGAAGAAAATTCTACGGTGACGTTAAGAAACTATGATGGTTCAAATATCTCTTTAGCGAATAGTGCCTTTTTAACGCTAGAAGAAAATGCAAAATTGTATTGTTATGCTCCCGCCAATGAGCGTGGTGGAGGAGAAACAGAGGGCAAAAGATATAACGTTTTTATTAAGGATGGAAATGTAGATATTGGGGAAAATGCAGAGATGTACCTTTATTCTCCAGCTGGTCGAACCAAGACACTTCTTAACTTGGAGCAAGCGGGAACTACATTCCATATTCATAGCGGAGGAAAGCTTCAAGTCGAATCAGAGGAGCATACTTCCGGAGACCACTTAATTGTCCTAGGTGCCCAATCTAAACTCCTTGTAGATGGAGGGGGACAGCTGATAGTTAAGGGAAGTAAAATGGGAAATTCACAAGCTGACGGGATTCGTATTGCGAATGGGGGCCAAAATCAAAAAACTGCTTTTGAATTGGGGAAAGACTCGATACTTGATGTTAGCACAGACTCGACAAACAATGAGAGCAATCCTATTGAACTGGATGGTTCCAATACCAAGTTTGTTTTTGCGGATGCACAAAAGGTGGATATTCGCCGAGAAAAAGCATTGAGTGCAGTAGGTTGGAGCACACCACTTATTCAGTCAGACGGACAATTAAGAGTGGATATTCAAAAGGTGTCACAGTGGCAAATAGGGGAATTTGGGGATGTTCCTACGTATCATTGGGCGCCAATGTATAATGTGAACATTCAAATGCGCGGGTCAAACGAAGTAGAAGTGCAATCTGCTTCCTCAATAAATATTTCTATCTCGGAGGATTTCCGTCAAAGGTTCAAGCTGAAATCACAGAGAATTTTATTTGAGTATGTGGATGATGCCAAGATTCGTTTAGACTCACAGGCAACGGATAATAACAATGATTCTTCTTCTCATGTGGTGAGAGGGCATGCGAATCCAGAGGCATATGTACGCATTACGGATAAACCGATCGTGGCGGGTACTCCTTCAGCGATTGCCGATTCGGAACAAACAATCCCCTCACCAGTAGAGGAAGACAGTTCGGATACAAGTAAGAATTTCACCGTGATTGCAGACAACAACGGAGATTTCTCCTTTGATACAGCAGGGCGTTTCAAAGCTGGGTCCATACTTACCGCATATGTGTTCGTTATGGGAAAAGAGACCTCGACCAGTCAGGTGGTGTTAGATAAAACTGCGCCAACTGGCAAGCCAAGGACACTACACTGGGCGGTGGATTGGGGCATGCCAACTCCAGAAAGTTTTGTGGAAAATCCGCAAGATACGAACCCGCTACCGCAAAATTTCACTTATGCGTTTGTTGATGAAAATGTGGTAAAGCAGGCGATGCAAAATTTAGGCACACATTTGATTGATGTCTACATTTATGATGAGGCAAAAAATCAAGGAGAGGTTAAGGGCGCAAAGGTCACCTTTTACCCGACAGCTTCGATGATTAATGGAGAAGATATTGAAATTTCTCAGGATGTTTTACAGGATAATTTTGCAGATGAACAAAAGCTAAAAAATTATATTGTCGAACAAGCCAAACCAAAAGATGACAAGCAACTTTATGCGCAAGCAATCATTAATAATCAATTGGTTGATTTATCAAGTTATGTGGAGATGAACGATTTGCAAGGCTTGAACTATCAATCTCCTGTTGGCGACCATAAAGTTATTTTAAAGGTTCCAGTGAATGCGGGAGGTTCAGGGTTGACAAGTGAAATGACCAAAGAAATCACGGTGAGGGTTACAGTGACAAAGTTAAAACCGACGAAACCAATCGAACCAACGAACCCAGTAGCACCAACGGATAAGGAGCCGAATGCACCAGTTGACGGCTCTGAAAATGATGGTACTGGGGTCACTGGAAATTTACGAATGAGCTATCTACCTTCAATGTTTGATTTTGGTGAAGTTACCTCCCAATATGGCGAACAATCTATGTTTGCTATGAATCCTAAGAATACTGCGGGGCAGGAGATAACTCGCCAATGGCTTGAAGTCTATGATACACAATCAATTTCAAAGGGTTGGACGGTCAGTATTGCGTTAACCTCACCTTTCCTAGCCGCAGACGGTTCAACTCTTAAAGGAGCAACTCTTTCTATTCCTAAGGGGCATACGTATAACACGCATGTGAAAAATGGTGAGGCGTTTACACCAGACTCAGCGGAAATAAAAACAGAAGATGTTATTTTAAGTGATGACGGAGTGGCAAAAGAAATCTTATCAGCAAAAGACGCAAAAGATATTACAACCAAGGTTTGGAATGCAGATAAGGTAAAATTAATGCTTCCAAGCACCGTAAAAAAAGAAACAAAGGCTTATAAATCTACGGTTAATTGGACATTGATTGCAGGCGTGACAAATTAAAAATTAATAACTTGAATAATAAACTTGAATTTTCTTAGTTAATTGGAAAATTCAAGTTTTTTTGATTTATTAAAAATTTCTTAAATTATTCGCGATAAAAATGAAAAATAGATTAAAAAATATTGCGATAAGATTAAAATTATGTGATGATTAATTCATGAAAATTGAAACCGTTTAATTATTAATCTGATTATTAATCAATAGATAAGCGGAAAAAGGTTATTTCTACTAGCAATATCTTAGAGGATAAAAAAGAAGAGGAGTGGATTTTTATGACTTTTAAGAAGAAATTGACAACTATTGCAGCAAGTACTTTATTGTTTGCGCCAGCAATGTTACAAACTGGTCTGCCAATTGCTACAAGTATCGTAGCATATGCAGAAGATTTAGAAAACACAGTTACCAACGAGTATACATTTTTTGACATTAAAAAATTAGATATTGGTGGCGAATATCCTGGGTCTGTAATTTCAGAACAGCAAAATACTGGGATGAGCATGGTGACAGAAGATGATGAGACATTCAAAGATATTCCTGGATTAGCAGGAGTGAAATTCACTGCGTATGATGTTTCAGCACGTTATTACTATTTACGTGAACATGGACTAGAAGAAGGCATCTCTCCAGAACTAGATGCTGTTTATACTGAAGAGGATCCAATGACCGCGCAACAAGCTTATACTCAATTAAATTTTGAGTATGGTGGAACCACTACACCAGGTCAATTAAAGGAAGTTGATGCTGGTGCTACTGCCAAAGAAGCAACAAAAGTTGGAAATGAATCAGACGAAACAGACGAAAATGGTAATGTACAAATATCGCTTCTTACAAAAGCATCAGGTCATGTGGGAGCTGCTTATGTAATTTATGAAACTACAACACCAACTGGAAATAAGACTGTAACAAAGGCAGTGCCAATGGTGGTAGTAACTCCAGTATTTGAAACAAATGATGTTGGTGAACGTATTGGAACAACGGTCTTAGGCGTAGATGATGATAATGGTGTAAAGCTTTATCCAAAGAATGAAACCAAAGTATTCACTAAATCATTGGTGAAAGTTGGAAATGTTTCGGTTTACGAAGAAGAAACCAATTCTGGAACTGAAGATACAATTACAGGAGCTACTGCGTCAAACAGTACAATTCCTACTGGGTATTCAAATGGTTTACAAACTGGTGATATAGCTACATATACAATCAACATTCCTTTGCCGTCTGATCTAGCTGAAATACTTGGCGGAGAGCAAGCGACTTACAAATATAGTGACTTAACAATTTCCGATACATTACCGGTTGGGTTAACATTCAATCGTATTGTAAGTGTAACGGCAACTGAAGGTGTTGGAGCTGTTACAGCAGGAGATAATTTAGCTGGTGCAGCTATTACTGGAAAAGGTGAAGTAGCTATCGCTGGTTTATCATTTACTCTCTCAGGAACAGGTGAGGCTGCCTTTGCTGATGGGGAAGATTTCCAATTAAAAACAACATTGAGTACGGTTGACGGAAACACTACAACAGCTCTACAAAACTTAGCTGGTAAATATATTACAGTAACAGTTGAAGCAACAATGGATAAAGCGGCCAAGCCAAACGTAGATATGGTCAATACAGCGACCTTTACATCTGGAGGACAAGGCTCTTACAAATTGAACATGACGGATGATGCGGCGCCAGTTCGTACATTTGGGTTCGATATTGTGAAACGTGATAAGGATAGTGGAGATATTCTTGCGGGAGTAAAATTCGCATTGTCATCTACTAATGTTTCTGATTCAAGTTTAATCACCACATTTGCTAAAGATGCTGATGGTGTCTATTATCCAACAAGCGTAGGCGGTTCTACAGACTTAATCACTGATGCAAAGGGACATATTGCGATTAAAGGTTTACAAACAGGAACATATACTTTAACCGAAACGGCAACACTGCAAAATTACGTTCTGCCAACAGGTAGCGATGCGACAACAGGGATTACCATTGTCGATCCACGGACGGCAACACCAATTAATAATACGTATGCTACGACCACAAACTTTACCGATTTAAGTAACAGTACAAATACATTTGGTTCATTAGCATATGCTTCTGGATTGACGTTTACAGTCTATACATCAGAACAAACGAATGGTACAGTGCTTTCTGCAACTAATACAGACGCTGACTATCAAGCATTTAACGACATTGGAAACTACCACAAAGGGACTTTACCAAGTACCGGTAGTAAAGGAATTATCTTGTTTATCGCTATCGGTGCTGCAGTCATGGGATTATTCACATGGTTATGGAAACGTAACAATAAAGAAGACGATGAATTAGAAGCGTAGAACAGAAGATTTCACAGATGCTGAGGCTGCGTTAGATTGATGACGTGGCCTTTTATCATTACATAGAATAAAGCACATGGGAAGGCAGAGAGGATTGATATCATGCGGAAATTTATGAAAAAAAGACAGATGATAGTGGTTTTAATATTGTTATCTAATATTACTGGGATTTTACAATTAATAAAGCCAGCGCCCGTCTATGCAGCAGATACAGTCTCTTTCAATGTTGTAGAGTTAGATTCAGAATTAGGAAGATGGGGAATTCAGAGTGTGGGTATTACATTAGATAGTGGGGGAAGTTCTCTTGGTTCATTAACGATTAATTTTCCCTCATCTGTTGATGCCTACTATGACGGAAATAAATTAAGTAGAAATCAAACCATTACTGGAAATCCGACGGTAACAGCACCAATTACTACCGATCGAACCAAGACTACTGGTTGGTATTGGAACAGTGCCGAGTATACAGGAACTCGGTTGAGTTTTACACTTTACTCTTTTAATTCTTTGGAACAAGTAAAAACTTTTTTATCTAAAATTACTTTTTTAAAGAATACAACGATGGTCAATGGGAACATTACGATTGAAGTATCCGAGCGGAAGATGACTTCCATGGATTTTGATGCAGACGGTGACGGGATAGAGGAAGCACATTATTATGAATATGTGGCCTTTAGTCCTGCCAGTTCTACGGGGTATAAAGATTGGTTCCAGTCCTATAATCTTGCGAAACAACGTACATATAATGGGTTAATGGGCTATTTGGCAACGATTACTAGCGCAGCAGAACATGACGTTATTTTCGGGATTGCCCATGATTCTGGGTGGTTAGGCGGAACACGGATTCGCAACGGTGGAAGTGGAACGACTGGCTCAAGAATTAATGATGAGGCGAGCATTTCTGAAAGTGCATCAAATTATCATTCACGTGGAACGGGGACAAGACATAGTTCTGGTGGGGTTGCTTCAACGAATTATGATTATGGCGATGCGAAAGATTGGTATTGGGCAAATGGGCCAGAAGCCGGAAAAGTTTTCTTAAATTATCCTGCGAAAACGCAGACAGCAAAGACAGGTAGCGGGTTAGACATTGCTTATAATAATTTTCAAGATGCAGAACCGAACACTTACTATCATAATTATGATACAAATAATCCGCAATTAGGCGATGAAAATGTCTTACAGTTTGCCAATGATCAAAGTACAGGGCAATGGAATGATTATTCTTACCGAGAACCTTGGGGATCAGGTGTAGCTGCACCAAAAGGTTTTTATGTTGAATATAGTGCATATGGTTCACAAGAAGAAATTATCCCGTCTTTGAGCCATTCCGAACGTATTTCCACGGGTGGTTCAGAATATGCCGATTTTGAACGTTTCCCAGAAGAATCTCAATATACGATTGATGATGAGGGTCGTGAAGTTTGGACAACTTCTCGGATAATCCTGAAAAAATTACTTGATCCAACAGAAACACCTATTGATGAAAATGGGGCGGCGATAAAAAATAAGGAGGGCGAAATTAACGGAGTCGATTTTGTTGCCTATCATGTAGAAGATACGTTTTATTATTTGCGTGCGCATACATATGCTGAGATTGAGGCACAATATGGTTTAGCGGCACAATTTCACTCCATAAAAACTTCAACAAGTAAGATGACCGTCGATGATGCAGCGGCTCAAGTTCAATACATGTATATGAAAGGAATGCTTGATCTTAATGAAAAAGTGCCACTTGATTTTAAACCAACAGGGGAATCTTTTATTGATACGTTAAATAATCAACCTTTCCAAGAAAATGGGACGACTTTTAGAGATTTACCAAATACATATAACGGAAAACATGCCGTATATATTATTTTGGAAAAAGATTCTCATCAAGCAAATATTTTCAAGTATGAACAACCTTTAGTTTTAGCTTTTCCAGCATATTTGGATACGACTACACAAGATCCAATGAATCTCATCTATCTTTATCCAAAAGATTTTTCATCAGAAATTCAGAAAGAGTTGATTGAAGTCACTGGAGATGATGTGATGGAAGACGGATATGCGGTTCGTGAGATTGGTGAATTGGTTCAATACCAGATTACAGTTCCGATTCCTGAAGACATTGATGAAAAGGTTTGGAAAGATACAGAATTTGTGAATAAATATTTGAAATTAAGTATTGATGATACAGCGGATGCTGCGCTAACCATTACTTCAATAGAAAGTGTTTTAGCTGATACCGAGACGTTGACGAATGATTTTTCTCAGGAGATTAATGGAAATCTTGCGCATCTTGAATTTCCTATCACTGAAGACCTCATAGGAAAGCACTATCTAATCATTATTGTGAACGCAAAGTTAAATGGAACAGCTGTACCAAACACCAATTATTACAATGAAGCAGTCTATACAG
Source organism: Lactobacillales bacterium (assembly GCA_031261705.1). Taxonomy (GTDB): domain Bacteria; phylum Bacillota; class Bacilli; order Lactobacillales; family Streptococcaceae; genus JAISJD01. The sequence goes on along the minus strand of JAISJD010000008.1, from coordinate 127,392 downwards.
CCGATTATGCGTTATCTTTATCAGATTTCACTGCGACCGCCACTTCTGATCCTGTACGAACGGGAGCCATTCAAGTGATTAAGCAGGACGGAGATAGTAAAGAACCGCTATCAGGAATTGAATTTAAAATTTCTAATAAGGCTGGAAACTATTTAGTTGTTGATGGAGAAAATAATCTTTCATGGGTAGAGGGCCGTGAAAACGGTCAAACCTTTATGACAGATGAGGACGGACAGATTTCAATTAAGGGATTACGTTATGATACAGAATTTGCCTTGTTTGAAATGAATACACCGAGTGGTTATATTGCCGTTTCTCCTGAAAATACAAAAATTGGCGAAACAGATAGCAATCAGTTTGAAGTGAATCAAAGTGGTGGAATGACGGGAAATCTTTTGATTGTCAATAACTACCAAAAAGGTTTCTTGCCATCAACCGGGGGCAAAGGGGTTATACTTCTTGTCTGTGTGGGGTTAGGAATCATGGGTGGCATGTTCTACCTATATAAACGAAATAATCGTGAAGAGGATGACTTGGATAATGAAGAAGAGAATGACGTAACTTTCTGATGGAGGTGAGTGCAGATGAAAAAACAAAAAAAGATGGCACTCCCAACAAATACGAAGAAAACGCACATTCATAAGAGAGCAGGGCGCCAATTTCTTATCAAAGTGTTATTGGTGCTAGGCTTTCTCATAGGTCTAGGAATTTTCATCTATCCATTCGTGGTAGATACGGTGAACGACCACTTAGATACCGCAATTCTCCATAAGTATCGTTCAGAAGTGAATGATGAAGATCATAAGAAGCAAGCGGAATCTTTTGAAGAAAAAGCGAAGAAAGAACGTTTGAGAGAGCGTGCCTTATCCGACCCATTTTCAGAGGAATCACTGGAAAATGCCAAGGTGAAATCGCATACGACAGGTTTTTATTTGAAGCACACGATAGGAGTTATTTATATTCCGAAGATTGAACAATCGTTGCCAATTTTTGACTCGACCAAGGAAGATTTCATGGTTAAAGGGGCAACATGGATGGCAAATACTTCTTTTCCGATTGGTAAAGTGGATAATCATACGGTTATTTCCGCTCATCGAGGTTTACCGACTGCGAAGCTTTTTACCGACTTACCTAAACTTGAGTTTGATGATATTTTTATTCTGGAGCTTGGGGAACAATATTATGCCTATAGGGTGGTTAGCAAGGTGGTCGTGGATCCGAATAATACAGAGCCGATTCAAGTGAAGGCTGGTAGGGATTTAGTAAGTTTGTTAACCTGTACGCCTTACATGGTGAATAGCCACCGTTTAGTCGTGACTGGGGAACGTACGCCGTTTACGCCAAATATGTTGAAGAGTGTCGAGGATGTCGGAAAATTCAAGAATTTTAAAATGTATGGCATGATTGTGGGAATTGTTTTACTCATTTCAGGAGTAGTATACTACATTTGGTATAGTTATCATTTAATGTGTATCAAGCGTTCAAAATACGAAGTGCGGCTACGGATTCAAGATTTTGTAAAAGATCACGAGCTTCCGCTAACTTCGTATAAATTTATCCTCTTTGATAAAAAAGGAAAGCATGTGAAGCGACGAAAGAAAGAACCAATTGTCACTGAGGTGGAGGAAGAAACCAACGACCTGATTATTAAGGAGCTGTACGGTATGGACTTCACTTTAAAGCAGTCGGAAATTCAAGAGGAATATCCAATATTTCCTGATTTACATTTAAAAGTGAAGCACAAAAAGGATGAATTTTTCAGTGTCAAACCGAAGAAAAAGCTAAAGCATGAGCTATTTGTGGCAAAGGTAGTGAATCAGGTTCCTCACTTTTGGTTAAACAAGGATGAGGAAAAAATCACTCACCAGTCATGGAAAGCACGAAAAGAAAAATTGAAAAAAGCACTAGGAAAATAACAGGGACATCTTAATTTAACAGAAGAGAGGATGAGGAAAGTGAAGAAAAATTGGCTGAAAATAGCACTACTAACTTTTCTTATCCCCTTGTTTTTTCCGTTTTTATCAGCAAAGGCAGAGACAGTCTTTTCTACAAGTACCACGATTGACTATAAAACTTCTAGTGGTTCAGCAAAAAGCGAGGTAGAATTTTCTGTTTATTCGATTACTTATGAGTTAGAAAAATATCCCTCCAAAGCAAATGAGACACAAGCAGAAAAGAAAGAACGATTTATCGCGGATATTCTAGCGGGTAAAATCAACTATAATCAATTGATTCGTGTCGGAGTCATGGAAAAAACAAAAAATGGAAAATCTTCTATAAAGATAAATGGTGAGGGAACGTTTCTATTTCTACAAACCAATAGCACTGACGGGAAAATCGCTCAACCGCTGATTGTCACGTTTCCGAAAAAGGATGCGAATGGAAGAATTTTGACCGAAGTTACACTCTATCCGAAAGAGTCTACTTCTAATATTGGCCCTATTCCTCCTGTTACGCCACCGAAAGCAGAAGAAGAGAGTACCGAGAAAGATAGTACATATAGCGACACAGCACCAAATGGGATTATCTTCTTTTATAAGTACGGGCGGACAGCAAGTAATGAGAATCAAGGACCAATTAAAGATGCCAAGTTTATACTAATGAAAACAGTCAGTGGTGCCACGCGATACTTTACATCAAGTGGTAAATGGTCGACCTCGGAAAAAGAAGTAAATTATTTCGTTTCAGATAAGGACGGCTTAGTCACAACTGCGGGAATGACGATTGCTGACGGAAGTTACAAACTTCAAGAGGTGGATATCGGGAATGATTATTACGTTTTACCAAAAACAAGTGATGCGATGAGTGTGACAGTTGCTGGGGAAACGATTACGATTGGAGCGTATAATATAAGAAAAAATGTCATCTACTGGAATTATCCAACAGAAAGTGGAGACCGTACACCTGACACATTTGAAAATGCTGGACTAACTCCCCCGGCTAATGGAGAGGGTGGAAACTCTCTGCCAGATACACTGGGTGAAGCGATTAGAGGCGTACTTCCAGATACTGGGGAGGAAGTCGGTAGTTCGTTGTTTTGGGAAGGTTTAGTACTCATTGGGGTGGTTTTTCTTGTGATTGTTAAACGAAAAGTAAAAAAAAATTAATTCGAGTTGGGAAGAAATTCTCAGCTCTTTTTTATGTTTTTAATAAAGAGCCTAGATGAACGTCCCTTTCTGATAATTTTAATAGATAATAGGGCATATAACGACAAAATAATCAAAAAGTTTAAGTTTTCTTTACTAAAAAGAGAATATAATAACAGAGGTATATGCCAATATGATGTTATTTTATTCTCGAAAAACACGTATGTTATTTAATTAATGCCAATATAGACGTTATTCTTGTTTTATTCATAAAAATAGGTAGGTTATTTTTATTTATTAAGTTTAAAATAAATAAGTCATTGGTAGGCAATACTATTGATGAAGGATGTTAATAACAAGCTCTCTTTCACCAACTGTTCTCATCAAATAAATGGCAAAAATAGATTACAGAGTACTGGCTAGTTTCTTCAATCCCCCTATTTGAAAGATGAGCTTGTTGTTAATTACATAAGGGAGGTGCCTATTGCCCAAAAAGTGTAGTAAAAGGACAGTGACTTTACTTTTAAAGATAACCGTTCTTTCTTTAAAAGTAGGTAACTGTTCGAATATTGGGGGAAAAGTGCAACGAAAGACACATCAGAAATTTTCTACTATTTGCAAGGAAATGGGAATTTTTGTAGTAGTTAAATAACAGTTACTGCGGTGCTTTCTCAATTGTACACAAAAATATTATCTAAGTAAACAACACTTTTGCAGTAAGGGTGGGTAATGCTTTTGGAGGGTTACCCATTCATCTACTGTTAGTTTGTAAAATGGACACGATTCCAAAACTTCTTTTGACAGGTGCTTTTTAGTGATATACTTGTGGCGCACCTCATAAATAGAAAGTAATACTTATGTGTCATGAGAGCTTTTATTGTTAATTAAATCACTTTAAGGTCATGAATAGAAAAATTAATAAAGTTCGCTTTTTGAAGCTCATTTTTAATTTATTCATTTATAATGAAAAAACAAAATTTCTAAGGAGGTTATTCTTAGTCCCCTTTAATGAATTTGGCAGTTATTTTAAAGGAACATTCAGAATTTTATGATAAAATTTTTCTACCAAAAGAAGTTGGGAAAGCGTGGTATGGAGGTAGAAGAAGATGAATGACTATTTATTGGAAAAAGAAGACAAAATCATCTTAGATGTCTTCGGGTTTATTGAAAGAGCTAGAGAACATGAGGTAGCGATTTCTGATTTACTACGAGAAAATTCATTATCAAAGGATAGGTTACTTACTATTCTTGGCTCGTTTGAAGAAAGACTTTCAGGAAGTGAGCTTTCAAATTATCTATCGGTTCGCATAGATAAAAAGACAATTTCTGTTGATTTTTCAGATGGCTATTATACGAGTCGGCTGCTCAATTTTCTAATGAAGCGAAGTTATGCTTTTTTATTGTTAGATGAAATATTTTCTGGAGAGTATATTTCACTAGAGTATTTTTGTGAAAAATATTTTTGTAGCTTGAAACTCATCCGAAAGCGTGTAGAACGGATTCGCCAACTTTTACAAAGTTATGATTTAGATTTTAATTTAAGATACAGTGAACCTGTTTTAGGAAGTGAGGAACAAATTCGTCATTTCTTCTTTTGTATGTACTGGTCTATCTATCAGGAGTCAGAGTGGCCCTTTAGACACATCAGAGAAGAGCAAATAGATGGGTACATTCGTAAGACTTGCGAGAAACTTCCTCGAATTACGTATAGCACCATATTAAAAGGAAAACTTTATCTAGGTTTGACGGCGGTTCGGTTGAAGCAAAGAAAATTTATTCGTAAAGAAAATGAAAATTTTGATATTTATTCTAGTCCTTTGCTAGGAGAAAAGATTTTTAATGAATGTTTTGAACAAATGATGAAACGTGATTTTAAAGTCAGAGAAAAATATATTGGCTATGAGTTGCAGCTACTTTACTTCATGTTTTGTTGCCACAATAGCTACACGCTAAAAGAATGCGAAATGCAAAATATTCTTTTCCAACTTCTTTCTAAATCGTTAAATCCAATGACGATGGAGTGGATACGTCTAGCCGAGGAACATTTTGAATTACAGTTTAGCGTGCAGGAGTATAGTTATTTTTTGACGAATTTGTATTATCTTCATTGTTATGTATCGGTTTTTCATGTCAATAATTCTTTAATTTACCATTGGATTATTGAAAAGGAATTTCAATCTTTTTATCCGAAATCATATAGTAATGTAACAAATTTTTTTGAGAAACTAAGAGCAAATAAGCAATTTCCATTTAAAGAAATGTTAGAAAACAATCTGTATTTGGTTTATCAATATGCTTTACTCTTGAATGAAGTGTTAACCATTCATCAACCGAAGCTACGTCTACTTGTTCTTTCGCAATATAGCAATATTCAGCAAGATTCTACGAAAAAATATATTAAAAATCATTCGTCCTTTGCGATTGAATATGTGGATGGAATAGAGGAGAATCCAGATGCAGTGCTTTCGGATTTTCCAGTGGATAAGATTATGGGAGATGAAATCCCGCTGTTTCGTATTTCTCCTGTTTTTTCGCAAAGTCAATCCGAGAGATTACGAGATTTCTTTCAACGGTTAACTTTTGAAAAGAGAAAAAAAATGTCTCATCGCTGTTAATCGGAGAAATTTTATTCGTGCTATCGGGGAGTGGTGCGAGATTTTTAGTGTTCTTTAAGATATGGGAAAGAGAAAGCGTTTTATTTGAAGCGTGTAAAAAGATTCTAGTATCCTTGAGAAAAAGGGGAGATTTTGATGGGCAACTTTGTCTAGGTAAAAGCAAAAGAGGAGTATGTATCTTTGTATCAGCTGGCGATGGCTCAGCTACCCACAGCAAGTGAAAGCTTTCAAGTTTAGACGGATTACGGACTCGTTCAAGTGTGTTATTTTTCTAATGAAAGGGTCGAGGGAAAGACATTCTTGTTATTAATTCCTGAAAGAGCGGTAGCTACGCCCATATGGAACCAAATTTAAAGGACTTTTTAGAATTTAGTTCTGTCTATACGTTAGATGTTTTGGGAGATGTGGGGTTGAATGTGGAAAGTCATCAGCTAGAAACGAACGAGCAACAGGCACATTGGTTTCATCAGGTGATTGCTCAATTACCTGAACGGTCTATTCATTTACTCGGCTTATCCTTTGGCGGTTGGAGTGCAACGAATCTTTTACTTTATTATCCGTACAAGGTTTTGTCGCTAATCTTAGTGGATTCTGTTTTTGTTTTTAGTCCACTTCTTTTAAAAATGATTTTAGCATCATTGTCTGCATCTGTTCCCATTCATTTCTTAAACATGTTGAAAATTAAACTCACATATAAAAGGTCTGAACCAAAATGATTCAGACCTCTTTCATCTATTACACTTCTAAAGGTTCCCCATGTACGTTCCCAGTGCGTAGGTAAGTTTCATACATTTTATCGACTTCAAGTTTCAATTCATCAAGCATTATCGCTTCGTCAACCGTTCGGATAACTTTTCCTTTTTTGAAAAGCATTCCCTTTCCTGCTCCACCAGCTAGACCAATGTCAGCCTCACGAGCTTCACCGGGACCATTAACCGCACAGCCTAGGATAGCTACGGTAATCGGTGCTTTGATTTTTTCGATATAAGCCTCAATTTCATTAGCAATCGGAATCAAGTCAATTTGAATCCGTCCACAAGTTGGACAAGAAACCAAGCTTGCGGCATTTGCGGCTAAACCATATGCTTTTAGGACTTCACGAGCGACACGGACTTCTTCTACAGGGTCGGCAGAAAGAGAGACACGACAAGTATTTCCAATCCCAAGATTTAGTAGAGCGCCTAATCCAGCCGCTGATTTAATTGTGCCAGAAAACAACGCACCTGCCTCGGTGATTCCCAAATGGAGCGGATAATCAAATGTGCGACTTGCAAGCTCATAAGCTTCAATTGCTAGTTGGACGCTACTTGCTTTGAGTGAGACGATAATGTCATGGAAGTCTAAGTCCTCTAATATCTGAATGTGTTCTACAGCAGAGTCTACCATGCCTTGAGCGGTAGGATAGCCGTATTTCACAAGATGTTTCTTTTCAAGCGAACCCGCATTTACTCCGATACGAATAGGGATATGTTTTTCTTTACAAGCATTTACAACTTTTTCGACACGGTCACGACGACCAATGTTTCCTGGATTAATACGAATTTTATCCACACCCGCTTCAATTGCCTTGAGTGCTAAACGATAGTCAAAATGAATATCTGCGACAAGTGGAATGTCAATTTGTCGTTTAATATCGCTAAGAGCATTTGCTGCGGCTTCATCAGGAACGGCCACACGGACAATCTGACAGCCAGCCTCTTCTAGTCGCTTAATTTGTGCGACAGTTGCCTCTACATCATTTGTCTTGGTCGTACACATGGACTGAATAATAAGTTCATCACTGCCTCCGATTGTTAAGTTTCCCACCTTAACGGGACGAGTGTTTTTGCGGTGCGTAATTGGTTTCAAAATAAAATCTCCTTTGTTTAGAACTAGCATTATTTCCCCAATGGTTGATTCCATTATGTTACTCAACCAGTGTAACACGAGAGAACAAGATGTGGGTAGTTAAGTTTTTTTAAACTTTTGGCTGTCTTAATGGTCGAACCGCTTTTAAATAGATAAGTAAAGTCATTCCAAGCTGAACAAAGTCCGTATCTAGTCCTGGATAGACAAAGCTTAAAAGGGTGGTTAAAATGATTGGCGCCGTGGAAGCAAAGACCAATATTTTAATAGATTCGCCAAATTTAATCGGTAAAAAGGACATTTTATTATAAATGAGCGCACCAAGTCCAAGGATTAAAATGTTGATAACAAAGGACCAAAGCGCTGGAATAAAGAGCATTAGATAAATAATTGCAAACATCCATACAGGTTGTTGTAGCTCTGTTCCTGCTTTACGAATTTGGCTACCAGTAATTGTTTTTAGCGCTGCGCTGTCATAGCTTACAGGAAGGCTTTTGGCAACGTAGACTACACCACCATCGTAAGGACCAGGTAGAGCAAGCAGAAACTTATCCTTTAAAAAAGCAACGCTCGCTGCTTCCCCAGTTGCATCGTTTTCGACATCCTCTTCTGTTCGTTTTCCTTGCGGGTCAAAGGTGAAGATGATGTGATTGGTTTGATAAATAAAGCCTTTTTCGTTTTCCTTTTCAGGAGTTAATTTGCCGTCTTTAATAGAAAAATCGGGGACTTTTTTAGAGATGGTTTTCACATCGTCCATAACCTGTGTTGTGGTCGTCCAAGTATCCGTGGTTATTGGTAAAGTTAAAATAATCGTTAGGAATAAACCGTAAAAAATTGTCTTTCCCCAGCCTATTTTTCTAGCATTGAGTAATTGTTCAATATGGGAAAAAGAGGCGAGAAATAATTGATTGATTTCGTGCATTTCCTTGACACTCCATTCTAATAGCTTACTTGAAAGTTCATTATACCATGTTTTTTCTTCTTCGTTTGTCAAATTTCACTTTTTTGAGCATTAAGTTTGCTGAAAAATAACGAGACGTCTAAAATTACAAGTAGATACAAAAATAAATTTTTGGAGGAGAACTATTATGACTTACACTGTACCAGAATTACCTTATGCTTACGATGCTTTAGAACCATTTTTTGATGTAGAAACAATGCACTTACATCATGACAAGCATCATGCGACTTATGTTGCAAACTTGAATGCTGCGATTGAAAAATATCCTGAATTAGGTGAAAAATCAGTTGAAGAATTAGTAGCTGATATTGCAAATGTACCCGCTGATATTAAAGTTGCCGTTCAAAACAATGGTGGTGGACATGCAAACCATAGCTTCTTCTGGGAAATTTTAGCACCAAATGCTGGTGGTGCACCAAAATTTGAATTAGCAGATGCGATTGCTAAAACTTTTGGAAACTTTGAAGCATTTAAAGAAGAATTTAAAACTGCAGCAACTGGTCGTTTTGGTTCAGGCTGGGCTTGGTTAGTTGTAGAAAATGGTGAATTAAAAATCGTTTCAACTGCTAATCAAGATTCTCCATTAATGAACGGTCAAACACCTGTCATTGGTTTAGATGTTTGGGAACATGCTTACTATTTGAAATATAAAAATGTTCGTCCCGACTACATTGCTGCTTTCTGGGAATTAGTCAACTGGAACAAAGCAAATGAAAACTTTGTTGCTGCGTTAGCTAAATAATTATCAATTATTTGAACATTCGACTCTTACTTCACGGTAAGGGTCTTTTTTTGAAAAAATGAGAGAAGTTCCTTTTATTTCTTCCTTTATTTGCTATATTTTTTGCAAAACTTCTATTTATTGTTTATTATTGAACTAGACCAATTTACCAAAGGAGAATTATTTGCTGATGCAAGGAGTAGGAGGTTTTGGGTATGTCTAGGACTGTACCAGTGTATATTCGCATACACGATGAAATTAAAGGAGAAATAGAAAATGGTGTCTGGAAAGTGGGCGACCGCTTGCCTTCAGAAAGAGAACTGTCGGAAACGTTTGGTGTCAGCCGAATGACCTTGCGTCAGGCAATTCAAACTCTATCTGAGGAAGGAATTTTAGACCGCCGAGTAGGAAGTGGCACCTATGTCGCTAGTCAAAAAGTGCAAGAAATGATGAAAGGAACGACCAGTTTTACTGAAATCATGCTAGCACAAAATCGTGTGCCTTCAAGCCGTACCTTAGCTTATTTTGTAGCAAAGCCAAGTATTAGTGAAATGGAAAAGTTACAGTTAGAAGCTGGTGAGGATATTCTACGTATGGAACGGATTCGTTATGCAGACGGATTACCCATTTGTTATGAAGTTGCAAGTATTCCTTATCGTTTGGTGGAAGAATTTAGTAAGAGCGAAGTCACTAGCCACTTCTACAAAACCTTGGAAGAAAAAGGTGAATATAAAATCGGCGAAGCGGAACAAACCATTTCGGCCATGTTAGCCTCTGAAAAGGTTTCTGATTATCTAAATGTGAAGCGTGGGGCGGCGATTTTACGTTTGCGTCAAGTCTCTTATTTGGAAGATAAAACTCCGTTTGAATATGTGCGTAGTCAGTATGTCGGTAGCCGTTTTGAGTTTTACTTAGAAAAATAGCCCTGGCCGTTTTACTTGCGTAGCGCCCTGAAACGTGACATAATAAGCCCCGAGTGAAAAGTAGGGAGTGAAAAATATGCATGGTTCCGTTTTATCCTATAAGAAAAACAACGCGAGAGCAGAACGTTTAATGAATGCTTCAAAAATGAATGCCCCTTCAAAATCGGCAAAGAAAAAGGGCACTTATCAAAAATCAAAAGCCGATTTAATTGAAGAATTAAAAGCAAAACAACTAGCAGCTAAAGAAAGAGCTAAATTAATTGCTGAAAAAATGGAAGAAAAATAATGTAAAACCGATTTGGAGTTAGCTTGTTCGCTAATTTTAAACCGGTTTTTTTGAGTAGTTGATTCGTTGTTCATGATAGCAAACATTCCCACGTGTAAAGGTTACTTGCCCGTTTAATAATTCCGTGATTTCTTGTTCAAATGTTTCAACTTGTGTTTCATCCACTAACACCTGTACAATGACAGCTTCGGTATAGAGAGTATCCTTCAAAGTATACTTGGTTGAGTTTTCTAAGAAGTTTTGGACTTTTCCAAGCTGTGGATACTGGATAAGAACGCTTATTTCTTGTTGTAAAGTGCCTCGGACAATTCCAATTTCCTGCAAAGCTGTGGATACAGAAGTGCTATAAGCGCGAATGAGCCCGCCTGTGCCGAGTTTTGTGCCACCAAAATAGCGGGTAACTACTGCCACCACATTGATGAGCTCATTTTTCTTTAAAACCTCAAGCATAGGGACTCCAGCTGTTCCACTGGGTTCTCCGTCATCGCTACTTCGTTGAATGTCCATTTTATCTCCAATAATGAAAGCACTACAATTATGATTTGCTTTCCAATGTTCTTTTTTTAACCCTGCAATAAATTCTTTTGCTTCTTCTTCTGAGTTTACTCGTTTCATAGAGCAGATAAAACGTGATTTTTTTATTTCTATCTCTGATTGCCCATTTTCAGCAATAGAGAAATATTCATTTGTTTGATTTTCTACCATGTAAATCCCCTCGTTCCTGTTCGTTCGTCTTTTTATTATACAAAAAAAGAAAGAAAAATGAAAAAATCTCTGAGTTTTTGCGTAACTTATTAATAAAGAGGTGGAAAAAATGGAATTTCGAGGACGTCTTGTTTTACAGTCAGAGGTTCGAGAGGAGAAGCTTTCTCCAAGTGTGATAAAAATTCCTACAATGAAAATAGATGAAAAAACGGTGACCTGCTTGCGTTGTGGCAAGACCCATTTAAAAGCAGAGGTACAACTACAAATTGAAGCTTATTATTGCCCGAGCTGCATTTTACTGGGTCGAGTTCAATCCAATCATTTTTTCTATACACAAGAAATGGAAAAACGAGAGAAAATTTTGAATAGCTGCAGCTGGCAAGGGGTGCTTTCTGACGGTCAAGAAAGAATTTCAAAAGAAATCCTTATAGCAGTGGAGAAAAGAGAAACACTTTTAGTCCATGCGGTGACTGGCGCTGGAAAAACAGAGATGTTATTCGAGGGGATTGAGCATGCCTTATCAATTGGTCAAGCTGTATGTATTGCTTCGCCAAGGGTAGATGTTTGTGTGGAGTTGTACCCTCGGTTGAAATCTGCGTTTCAGTCGGTCGATGTATGCCTGTTATATGGAAAAGGCGAGGAGGAATATCGAAATTGCGAGATTGTGCTATGTACGACCCATCAGCTATTACGCTTTTATCATGCGTTTGATGTATTGATTATTGATGAGATCGATGCGTTTCCATTTGTGGATAATGCAGAGCTAAATTATGCGGTGACCCATGCGAAAAAGAAAGATGCCACTCTGATTTATCTGACTGCGACACCAACGAAAAAATTGCTAGATGAGGAAAAGTCCAAGCAGTTGCGGCGAGTAATTTTACCCGCAAGATACCATAGAAAATCGCTCGTCACTCCAACATTTGTCTGGTGTAACAAGTGGGAGAAACAAGTAAATGACGGGAAACTTCCAAGAGTGTTGAAATTGAAAATGCAAGAACTACTTGCGGACGGCTTTCCATTTTTGATTTTTGTGCCAACCATTGAGTTAATGAAGAAGCTAGTTTTGCCGATTCAAAAGGCATTCCCTAAGTTAGTTTTCACCACGGTGTACGCTGAGGACGAGAAACGGCTGGAGAAGGTGCAACAAATGCGCGACGGAAAGCTTCAATTGTTGATTACGAGTACAATTTTAGAGCGTGGCGTGACCTTTGCGGGTGTTTCTGTGATTGTTTTTGGAGCTAATCATCGTGTTTTTAAAAGTTCCGCTTTAGTCCAAATTTCAGGACGTGTGGGGAGAAACATTCAACGTCCGAACGGGAAATTATATTTTCTTCATGACGGGAGAAGTCGGGCGATGGTCGAAGCGAAGAAGCAGATTGTTGAAATGAATCGACTAGCAGTAGAACGAGGAATGATTGATGAGTAAGTGTTTGTTATGTTCTAAAGAGTGGAAGAATCAATTTTCAATAAAAAGTTTATTTTTTGAGGAACAAAAAACGATCGTTTGTCCAAGCTGCTTTCAAAAATTTGAAAGAATCGAAGGCAGTCGATGTATTGGCTGTGGGCGTGAAAGTAAGGAGAGCTATTGCGAGGAATGTAGGCAGTGGCATGAGATTTATCCAGAGTATTCTTTTCATCATGAGGCATTGTTTAAATATAACGAGGCGATGCACGAATGGTTTAAAAAGTATAAATTTTTAGGGGATTATAGACTGAGGTTCACCTTTTCAAAAGAGATAGAAAGTTATTTTAAAGAGCAGAAAGAGTGGTTAGCTGTCCCCCTGCCGTTATCTAATGGGCGCATGGAAAGTCGAGGGTTTAATCAGGTCACTGGATTCTTGCAGGCAGGGCATGTAGATTATTCAGAATTATTGGTAAAATCACAGGACACCACTCCACAATCTGAAAAAAATCGACAAGCTAGATTGGCTCAAAAGCAAACGTTTACTATAACTGATGAAGCAAAATTAAAAATAGAAGGAAGAAAGATTTTACTAGTGGATGATGTTTACACGACAGGTAGGACGATATTCCATGCGTATGAGGCTATAAAACTAGGAAATCCGGAATGCGTGAAAACATTTTCTTTAGCAAGATAAATAACGCAGATTCGTTAGAATTTTTCAATATTTTCTTTGCAAAAGGTTTTGAGGTTCGCTATAATAAAGACAAGAAGAAGAAAATCGAAGAGTGGTCCTTCCGTTTTCTCTTTATGTTGCAACTCGAAAGGGGTAATTGTTATGTTTAAATATAATGTTCGCGGGGAAAATATCGAGGTAACTGAACCAATCCGAGATTACGTTGAAAAGAAAGTCAGTAAGGTGGAAAAATATTTCCCAGAATCTACTGAAGCAACTGCTCACGTAAACTTGAAAGTCTACACAGAAAAAACTGCGAAGGTCGAAGTAACAATTCCACTTCCAAATTTAGTTTTACGTGCAGAAGAAACTTCACCAGATTTATATGCAAGTATTGATTTGGTCGTTGATAAATTAGAACGTCAAATTCGTAAATACAAAACGAAAATCAACCGTAAACACCGTGAAGCTGTTCCTACGGGAGAAGTGTTTACTGCTGGAACTGAAGCGGAAGCAGACATAACAAATGACAATGATTTTGATATTGTTCGTACAAAACGTGTTTCATTGAAACCAATGGATAGTGAAGAAGCTGTCTTACAAATGGATATGCTTGGTCATAACTTCTTTATTTTTGAAGATGCGGAAACCGAAGCAACAAGCATTGTTTATCGTCGTAGTGACGGAAAATATGGCTTAATTGAAACAGAATAATAAGTGAGACCACGGAAGCTCTTTAGTCTTTGCAGGCTTGAGGGCTCTTTTTTATATTAAAAAGAAACACTAAAATTTGTTTTTTTTAATGATATAAGCATAGATTTATAACTAGCTTGGCATTTCCTAAGCTGTTATAGTAATTCTTTAGATTCTGCCCAAAGTTATTGATTGACTACCAATTTAATGATAATATAAAGTAGAATGTTTTTTTAAAGAAGAGAGGAAATTTACTTAAATGGCGAATATAATTAAAAAAATCGTTGAAAATGACAAACGTGAATTGAAACGTCTTGACGCTTTAGCGAAAAAAGTTGAAAGCTATGAAGAAGCAATGGCTGCTTTAAGCGATGAAGAATTACAAAATAAAACTATTGAATATAAAGAACGCTATAAAAATGGAGAAACATTAGACCAATTATTACCTGAAGCTTTTGCGACAGTTCGTGAAGGTTCTAAGCGTGTCTTGGGACTATTCCCATACCACGTACAAATTATGGGTGGGATTGTTCTTCACGACGGAGATATTCCTGAAATGCGTACTGGTGAAGGGAAAACCTTAACAGCGACCATGCCCGTTTACCTAAACGCCTTGTCTGGCGAAGGGGTACACGTAGTAACGGTCAATGAATACTTAGCTACTCGTGATGCTAGTGAAATGGGTGAATTATACAACTGGTTAGGTTTAACAGTTGGTCTAAATATCAACTCAAAAACTTCCGAAGAAAAACGTGAAGCCTATTTAGCAGACATTACTTATTCAACAAATAATGAACTAGGTTTTGACTATTTGCGTGATAACATGGTGGTTTATCAAAATCAAATGGTTCAACGTCCATTAAATTATGCCCTTGTCGATGAAGTCGATTCCATTTTAATTGATGAAGCTCGTACACCGTTAATCATTTCAGGGCAAGCCGAAAAATCGACGGCCTTGTATACACGTGCGGATAATTTTGTGAAATCTCTTAATGACGAAGAGGATTACAAAATTGATATTCAATCAAAAACAATTGGGTTAACTGAAGCTGGAATTGAAAAAGCTGAAAAGAATTTTGGTTTAGAAAATTTATATGACTTAGAAAATACAGCTTTGACGCACCATATTGACCAATCTCTTCGTGCTAACTACATCATGCTACTTGATATTGACTATGTAGTTCAAGACGGAAAAGTCTTGATTGTAGACCAATTTACAGGGCGTATCATGGATGGTCGTCGTTATTCGGATGGACTTCACCAAGCGATTGAAGCCAAAGAAGGCGTAGAAATCGAAGACGAATCTAAAACAATGGCAACCATCACCTTCCAGAACTATTTCCGTATGTACAAGAAATTATCTGGGATGACTGGTACGGCGAAAACAGAAGAAGAAGAATTTCGTGAAATTTACAATATGCAGATTTTCCAAATTCCAACCAATAAGCCAATCCAACGTATTGACCATGCAGACTTGCTTTATCCAACGTTAAAATCTAAGTTTAAAGCAGTCGTGCAAGATATTAAAGAACGCCATCGTGAGGGTCAACCAGTCCTTGTGGGTACCGTTGCGGTTGAAACATCGGAATTACTCTCGAACTTACTGAATAGAGAAAATATCCCACATGAAGTGCTAAATGCGAAAAATCACTTTAAAGAAGCAGATATTATTATGAATGCCGGTCAAAAAGGTGCAGTAACTATCGCAACCAATATGGCAGGTCGTGGAACCGATATTAAGCTAGGTCTTGGAGTAAAAGAACTTGGTGGATTAGCAGTTATCGGAACTGAACGTCATGAATCACGCCGTATTGATAATCAGCTACGTGGTCGTGCAGGTCGTCAAGGGGATCCAGGGGCATCACAATTTTATCTTTCTTTGGAAGATGATTTGATGAAACGTTTTGGTTCCGAACGAATTAAACGCTTCTTAGACCACATGAATCTTGAAGAAGAAGATGCGGTGATTCAATCTAAAATGTTCAGCCGTCAAGTAGAATCTGCACAAAAACGTGTGGAAGGAAATAACTACGATACACGTAAGAACGTCTTACAATACGATGATGTTATGCGTGAACAACGTGAAGTAATGTACGGTCAACGTTATGAAGTCATTACCGCTGATACGGACTTGAAAGAATCTATTTTAAGCATGGTAAAACGTACGATTGGTCGTGTGGTAGATAGTCATACGCAAGATGAAAATAAAGCAGAATGGAACCTTGCCGGAATTGTTGATTTTGCTGGAAGTGCATTGGTTCATGAAGATAGTATCAAGGTTTCTGATATTGAAAATAAATCTGCAGAAGAAATCAAAGATTATTTATATGGACGTGCGGAAGCTGTTTATGAAGCACAGGTTTCTCATCTAAATGGGAATGCGCAGGTCGTTGAGTTCCAAAAGGTTGTTATCTTACGTGTAGTCGATTCTAAGTGGACGGATCACATTGATGCAATGGATCAGCTACGTCAATCAATCGGGCTTCGTGCTTATGGGCAAAATAATCCATTGGTTGAATACCAAACAGAAGGCTTCAAGATGTTTGAAGATATGATTGGTGCTATTGAGTATGACGTAACTCGTCTATTCATGAAAGCTGTTATCCGTCAAAATGTTCAACGTGAACAGGTGGCTCAAGGAGAACCAAGTCATCCAAACTTGGCACAAGGTGAAGGTGTCGTTGAAGCTGAACAAAAGAGAAAACCAATTAATAAATCTAATGATCCCTACGCTGGTGTTGGTCGAAATGATCTATGTCCATGTGGTTCAGGCAAAAAATTTAAAAATTGTCATGGAAAAAATTCGTAATTAGATAAATAGAAGAGCTCTGTTAACTGACGGAGCTCTTTTTCATACTCG
This sequence comes from Lactobacillales bacterium, assembly GCA_031261705.1. Taxonomy (GTDB): domain Bacteria; phylum Bacillota; class Bacilli; order Lactobacillales; family Streptococcaceae; genus JAISJD01. The sequence goes on along the minus strand of JAISJD010000008.1, from coordinate 110,616 downwards.
TATTCTTCAAGCATTGACGAGTAAATAAATTATGTTAAAATATACACTAAGGTTCATGAAAATCTAATAAAAGAAAAGGGTTGTTGCCAATGTCATTTAAAGAGATTAGTAAGACAATCGACATTACAAAGGTAAAAGAGATTGGAAAATTAGACGCTGAAACGCAAAAGAAAAAAGAAGCTCGAGATAAAGAGCTTGAAGCAATTATGACAGGAGCAGACAATCGTATTTTGTTAATCATTGGTCCTTGTTCCGCTCATGATGAAGAGGCAGTCATGGAATATTGTCGCCGTTTAGCGAAATTGCAAGAAAAGGTAGAAGACAAAATCTTCATGGTGCCACGTGTGTATACCAATAAACCTCGGACAAATGGGGATGGTTACAAAGGATTGTTGCATCATCCAGATCCAGAGGGCGAATCGAATTTATTAAATGGGATTGTCGCGGTTCGTGAACTACATCATCGTGTGATTACGGAAACAGGTTTAACGACTGCTGATGAAATGCTTTATCCAGAAAACTTAGAAATTGTCGATGACTTGGTGAGTTATATCGCTGTGGGTGCTCGTTCTGTAGAAGACCAACAACACCGTTTTGTTGCGAGTGGGATTGATCAGCCAACAGGAATGAAAAACCCTACAAGTGGGAATTTAACGGTCATGTTCAATGCGCTCTATGCTGCGCAACAAAAACAAGAGTTCCTATTTAACGGAAAAGAAGTAGAATCAAGCTCGAATCCATTAGCCCATGTCATCTTACGCGGTGCTTTAAATGAATATGGAGAAAATATTCCAAATTATTACTATGAAAATCTTTTAAAAACTATCAAAATGTATGAAGAAGGCGACTTCAAAAATCCGTTTATCGTGGTGGATACGAACCATGATAACTCTGGTAAACAGTATTTAGAACAGTGTCGCATTGTAAAACAAACGTTAATCAATCGTAATTGGAATGAAAAGGTGAAGCAATACGTTCGTGGATTCATGATTGAAAGCTATCTAGTGGACGGTCGTCAAGAAGCAGATGGAAAGGTTTTCGGCCAATCAATCACCGATCCATGTCTAGGTTGGGAAAAAACAATTCAGCTTGTTGAACATATTTATGAAAATGCTTAGTCAATCATCAAAGCTCTGGAAAATTTTTCTGGGGCTTTTTTTTATTAAAAATGAATGAAATTGATAAAAATGTTTCCCTGTTGATATTCTTAAAAAAAACATGATTAATTGTTATGAATTTATAAAATTAATAATAAAAGCGAAAAATATTTTAAAAAACAGACAAAAAAATTGAGAGCAGAAAATATCTTGAGAGTGTTTTCAAATTCAGTAATGACGGAATTTCGAGGAATTCATCTGAAATGTGTGTAAATAACTAGACAAATTATTTTTAAAGATTACATTTGGTGAAGTGTTTAACATAAAAATTTAATAAATTAAGTTATTTATAGGAAAAATTTGTCGAATCAACTGAAAAATCTCGTTCTACTTTGGAAATCTTGTTATAGTAAAAAATTCACAAGTGGAAAATCAAACTTGATAAATGACTGAACATAAGCTATTTTGAGTTGCTGTAATTTTGTGAAATTTAAATAATAACGGAAATGTTCTCTAAAAGTTTCATATTTTCATCTAAAATTAAAAAATTTTCACAAATGTTTACAAAATGTATTGATTTCTTGTAACTTTCTGTTATCATTGGTTGAGTGAATTGTAAATGTGACAGTTTACATATGGATTTTCGTAAAGAAGAAGGGGAGAAAAAATCTTGATTACACTATTTATTTCACCAAGTTGCACATCTTGTCGTAAGGCAAAAACATGGTTAGATACCCACGATATTGAATATAAAGAACGCAATGTGATGGCAAACCCAATGACGTCTGATGAGTTACGCTCTATTTTGGCTTTATCCTTAGAGGGAACCGATGAAATCATCTCTACTCGTTCAAAGGTTTTCCAAAAATTAAACCTAGACTTGGATGATTTATCCTTAACGGAATTACTAGCGTTAGTGGAAAAACATCCGTCATTACTACGTCGTCCAATGATTATGGATGAAAAACGTCTACAAATTGGTTTTAACGAAGATGAAATTCGTGCATTCTTGCCAAGAAATGTTCGTAAACTAGAATTACGCCATGCGCAAATGATGGCTGGCTTCTAATAAAAACTTTTCTGCCTTGGAGTTTTAAACTCTGGGGCTTTTTTCATCTATTGGAGAAAGAAATTGGTGAAACTAACAGAAAAATAACTTTCATTATCAAACGTTTTCATGGTAATTTTCTCGAATTCAATCTATTTTCAGGAAATATTATTAAAATCTGTCATTGAGGGGTAAAGATGTCTTTTATTATCCAAATGAAGTTGCATTTTCTCTGTTTTTGTATCTATCATTTTCTCGCTCAGATGTTATAATATTTAGTGTAATGGAATGGAGGAGTTATCGTGTATTTTGATTATTTAATGTTTGATCATACGTCGCAAGTCAAATTAGAATTATACCGGACACTTTCTACATATGGCTCTGGTGAATATCAAGTCAATCACTTTGGAAATTTACATAATTTGACTTATCATCAGATGATTAAGCTACTTACGGAGATTGATGAGGATCTCAAAAAAATTGATGAGGGACATGAAACAATTTTACAGAAGAATGGGAAAATCTTACTGAACGAAAAAATGAAAAAATTAGATGCTTATCGCTGCTATCTTTTGCAAGATTCATTACCCTTTAAAGTATTAAATGATATTCTTTCTGGTGAAACCTACACTGTTGAGGAGTATTGTGAATTAAATAATATAGGACGCTCTACCTTATATCGTAAATTAGCTAATTTGATTGAATTTTTCAAAGACTACGGGATTCGCATTTGTTATACTCCTCTTGGCTTAGTGGGGGATGAGGCGCTGATACGTTTGATTTTGGGCTATTTGTTTTGGATTGGTTATCGTGGCATGAAGTATCCTAAATCAGTGAACGAGAAATTTGTCGATCAGTTATATCATCGGTTCGTGGACGTCTCCAACACAGAAATTTCCTATGTGAGTAGTAAGCAGATAAAAAATACAATTGCTGTTTCTTTGGCAAGACTTGAGTCTGGAAAAATCTGTTCGGGCAAGCGTGAATGGAATCAAGTTTTTGATGAATACCCAGTGTTTGACAGTGAGATAATCTATAAATTCAAATTTAAGAATGCAGAAGAGCAAAAAAATGAACTTTATTACTGGTACTTTTTAACCTTTTTCTTGCATTATTACTCGAACGAGAATGATACGTGTATCAAGCAGACATTATTTATTTTTTCAAGTTTCCATCCCATCCATCCAGTGATGGAATTGACGAATAAATTTATCTTCTTTGCTAAAAAAGAAATCATCGGTGAAGAAGTTCCGACAAAAGATTTACAAATGTTACAAGCAAACTTGATTCACATTGCCTATGCTTATTACTGCTTTAATGGACCGATTCCTGATTTTGAAATCTTAACGGAACCGATGCACTTTAATCAACGAGCGTATTATGAAGTTTATCAAAAGGTTGAGGATTTTTTTGAAAGTCTCTTTAGGGAAATGAGATATAAAAAAATGTCGAAAGCAAAGGAAAACCTTATCCGAAGATACACGAATTTACTTGTTCCTTTCGTCGTGGCAAAAGGAGAAGTAGAAAGGTTGAAGATTGGAATTGCGTTAGAGCGAAACCCAGTATTACAGCATAATTTACGCCTATTTTTAAATCGTTTGAATTTTATCGAGCTTGAGGAGTTTAATCCGTTTCAATGGGCGACCTATGATGTGGTGATTCACTCAACTTCGGCTTTAAGAGAAGAATTTCCCACTCTGAATACTTATCTATGGGACATTGGTTTTGGTGAAAAAGAAATGTATCGTCTTTATCAGGCGCTGCATCATCAATTTATCAAAAAATCTCAACAGGTTAGCCAATTGACAGAATAGAAGCAAAATGTTTTTCAAAAGGAAAGTTTATGAATTATAATTTTCTGTAAGTGAGAGGAATGAAGAGCTATGGGAACAGTCACGCAAGAGGCATTGCTAGTATTGAATGAAATGTTAGAAATTCAATATCCATTAGAACGTGTAAATGTCCAGGTGGCACATACGGACGAGTGGACAATTAAAGAGTCTATGCAGACATTAAGAGAGTATGAGCAAGTTGCTGAAACAAATGAGGAAGCCTTGCACCGTCATTTACACGAGCTGAATATATCTATTGGTAATGGGATGAAAATTGTTCGTGAGGAAGACAATTCACCAATCGAACAAGCAATTTATATTCGGCGAATTGCAAAACAAATGGAAATTTATAGTAATTTGTATGGAGTATTAATCGAAGAATTATGAGGGGAGAAGTATTTCTCGCCTCTTTCCTTGGTTTTAGACGGCTTATTTTTTTATTAAAGAAATAGAATACTTGCTGTTTTTAGTGAAGAATAGAAACATTTATGCTACTATGTGGAAGTGTGAAAGAAAATTTATGAAAAAGAGGGAATTATCATGGAAATTGCTGAGGTAAGAAATCTCCTCGACACGTTTAATACGTCTATCAATAGCTTTAGGAGGTCTCTTTGACTTAGACCAACTGGAGGAAGACATAGCAGAACGAGAAAATCGTATGGGAGAACCGGGCTTTTGGGATGACGCAAAGGGTGCTCAAAAGGTGATTGACGAAACGAATGCGCTAAAAGCAGTTTATCAGTCATTTCACGAGATTGCAGATGAGTTTGACGAATTAGAGCTTATGCTTGAAATGCAGCAGGAAGAATATGATCCAGTTTTAGAAGAAGAACTCGAAACTCGTCTTGAAAAATTGATGGAAGAGCTTTCAGATTATGAGCTTAGTTTACTACTTGATGAACCTTATGATAGTAATAATGCGATATTAGAAATTCATCCCGGCGCTGGTGGGACTGAATCACAGGACTGGGGGAGCATGCTATTACGAATGTACACTCGTTGGGCAGAAAAGCACGGTTTTGGTGTGGAAACTTTAGATTATCTCGCAGGTGATGAAGCGGGAATTAAGAGCGTCACTTTACTGATTAAAGGACATAACGCATTTGGTTACTTACGTTCTGAAAAAGGCGTGCATCGCTTAGTCCGCATTTCTCCGTTTGATTCAGCTAATCGTAGACATACTTCCTTTGCTTCAGTAGATATAATGCCTGAGCTTGATGACACAGTCGAGGTTGATATTAATCCAGATGATTTGAAGGTGGATACTTACCGTGCCAGTGGCGCTGGTGGGCAACATATTAATAAAACTGAGTCTGCCGTTCGGATTACACATCTTCCAACAGGAATTGTCGTTTCCAGCCAAGCACAGCGTTCGCAACTAAAAAACCGTGAGCAAGCAATGGGCATGTTACGGGCAAAACTGTATCAAGTGGAATTAGACAAAAAAGCACAGGAAGCGGCTAGTTTACGTGGCGAACAAATGGAAATCGGTTGGGGTTCACAAATTCGTTCGTATGTTTTTCATCCCTATTCCATGGTAAAAGACCACCGGACAAATTATGAAACTGGCAATGCACAAGCGGTAATGGACGGCGATTTGGACGGATTCATTGATGCGTATCTCAAACAACAATTAATTGACTAATTGTATTGTTTTGAAATATAACTGTAAAGCTATGAAAAAGTTATGCAACAATAAAATGTTATAATGACTAGAATTGAGTATTAAGATAGCTTTGACTATCGGAAATTGGAGGAAAACCATGCCAATGATTGAAATGAAAGATGTCATGAAGAAATATTCCAATGGGACAACGGCTATTCGGAATCTTTCCATTGAAATCGATCAAGGTGAATTTGTTTATGTAGTTGGTCCGTCAGGTGCGGGGAAATCAACGTTTATTAAATTAATGTATCGAGAAGAAAAAGCCACAAAAGGTCACTTAACTGTAGCAGGGTGGGACTTGTTAAAGATTAAAAATCGCGAAGTACCACTGTTGCGTCGTGAAATTGGAGTAGTTTTCCAAGATTATAAGCTACTATCAAAGAAAACGGTCTACGAAAATGTGGCGTATGCTATGCAGGTTATCGGACGAAAACCACGTGATATTAAAAAACGTGTCATGGAAGTTTTAGATCTTGTTGGCCTGAAGCATAAGGTGCGTGTTTTCCCAAGTGAGCTATCAGGTGGGGAACAACAACGGGTGGCGATTGCTCGGGCAATTGTCAATACGCCTAAAGTGTTAATCGCAGATGAACCGACTGGGAACCTTGATCCAGAAAATTCTTGGGAAATCATGAATTTACTAGAACGCATTAACATGCAAGGAACAACAGTGGTAATGGCGACACATAATAGCCAAATCGTAAATACATTGCGTCATCGAGTAATTGCGGTCGAAAACGGACGGATTATTCGAGACCAGATGGAAGGAGAATACGGTTACGATGATTAGAACTTTCTTTAGACATCTCTTTGAAAGTATAAAAAGTTTAAAGCGGAATGGCTGGATGACGGTAGCATCTACTTCGGCTGTCACGATTACCTTAGTATTAGTGGGTGTTTTCCTAGGGGTTATCATGAATACGACTAAACTTGCAACAGATATTGAGAATAACGTAAACGTCAATGTCTTTGTTGACATAGGCACAACCTCCGAAGAAATGGATCAGTTAAAAAGCGACTTAAAAGATCTTCCAAATGTGGAAAAAGTGACTTTTTCAAGTAAGGATGAGGAATTAGATAAAATACAAGAAACGATGGGTTCCGCCTTTAAGCTCTTTGAGGGCGATAGCAATCCCTTGTATGATGTGTATATTGTAAGCACAACAAGTCCAAGCCAAACGAAAAAGGTAGCGGGAAAAATTAGTGAAATGCCACACGTCTTTAAGGCTGATTACGGCGGTAAAAACTCAGATAAAATCTTCAAAATTGCTGGCAATATTAAAACATGGGGACTCGGTGGCACCATTTTACTATTGTTTGTCGCAATGTTCTTGATTAGTAATACCATTCGTATCACCATTCTCTCTCGTCAAAGAGAAATTCAAATCATGCGTTTAGTGGGTGCGAAAAATGGCTTCATCCGTTGGCCGTTCTTCTTAGAAGGAGCTTGGATTGGCTTGATTGGTTCAATTATTCCAGTTCTTGTCTTGATATTTGGGTATAGACAGGTTTACTTACTTGCCAACCCAGCTTTACTAACCTCTAATCTTTCCTTGCTTCCACCAGCCCAGTTTGTTCCAATGGTCGGTACCGCACTAGTAGTGATTGGAGTAGTGATTGGTTCCTTAGGGTCAATTATCTCTATGCGCCGCTTCTTAAAAGTTTAATTGAAAAAGTTTAGGCAGTTCTCTTCATTGAGAGCTGTATTTTTTTGAGTAAAAAGAGTGTGTGAAATTTCAAGAAACTTTCAGTGAAAAAAATTAAAAAACATGATAAAATGACAAGCATAATCATTTTTTTAAAGAAGGACAATTTTATGAAGATTTATCGACAATTGGTGCTGATTTTGATTTTTTCATTTGCGGGAGAGGTCTTGTCAACCGTGTTTCACTTGCCTTTTCCGGGGAGTATTATCGGTATGCTCCTACTCTTTTTAACATTAGAGTTTAAGCTGATTAAAGTTGACGATGTAAAAGAAGTAGGCGAGTTTTTACTTGGAAATATGACGATTTTGTTTTTACCTGCTGGAGTGGGTATTATGGCGCATTTTTCTATGATTGTGAAGGTTTGGTGGCAACTTGCTATAATTGTGCTCGTCACTTTAGTGGTGAATGTGTTGGTCATTGGTCGTCTGGTTCAATTCATCAAGGGACGTTTTGAGGGCGATTACGTGGATTCTGTGGGTCATGTGAGTAACAAAAAAGTAAGGGAGGAAACGGCTCATGCTTCATCAATTGACGAGTAATCCGCTTTTCGGGTTGATTTTATCTATTTTTATTTATCTGTTAGGGGTTCGTCTGTATGAACGTTTTCCAAAACCTTGGGCAACACCCCTTTTGGTTGCAACCATAGCAATTATTTTGATTTTAAAAGTGACTGGAATTTCTTATAAAGATTATTATCAAGGAGGAAGCTATCTCAATACATTGATTGCTCCGTCAACAGTTGCTCTTGGAATTCCACTTTATAAAACCTTTCACCTAATGAAGCACCATGCACGTTCAATTATTTTAGGAATTGGGATTGGCACAATTATTAATACGGTGATTACGGCATTGCTTGCAAAAGCATTTGGTTTGAAACAGGTTGTCGCCTTATCTATTTTTCCTAAGTCAGTGACTACCGCAATGGCGATTGGGATTAGCGAAAAAATGCACGGAGTCCTAACGATTACTTTGGTTGTGGTAGTGGCAACTGGGATTTTAACTTCAGTGATTGGCGCTGAGTTATTGAAATGGTTTCATATTGACGACCCAGTAGCAAAGGGAATTGCTTTGGGTGCCACGGGACATGCGATTGGGACAGGAAAAGCAATGGAAATTGGCCGTGTGGAGGGCGCAATGGCGGGTCTTTCTATTGGTGTCACAGGGATAATGTATGTCATTTTTGCACCGATTGCGGCTCAAGTTATTTTAGGGAGCTAGTTTTTTGGCAATTAGGTGTCTTTCCTTGATTGTCATTTTTGTTTTTGCTATGTTTAAAAGGGGGAAATATCCATTGTTATTTGTGATTAGAAGAGGTGAAAAGAGATGAGAGAAACGTTAGAAGCGATTGCTCGGTTATTTATGGAAAATGTTTACTTAATTATTATTATTTTAGATGTATTACTTAGTATTATCATCGTTTTTCGAGAACGAAAACAAACATCAAGCACTTGGGCGTGGCTACTCGTCTTAATCTTTTTACCAGTTGTCGGCTTTATTTTATATTTGTTTCTTGGTCGAGGAATCAGTCGTGTCCGCTTATTTGATTTAAAAATGCAAAGCAAGATTGGACTTCATGACGAGCTAGAGGAGCAAAAAAAGGAAATTCTTAAAGGAAATTATCCACATCCTCCAACGGGTGAGGTTGACCCAAGACAGCTTATTTATATGTTGTCCATGTATGAAGGAGCAATTTATGCTAAAAACGCTACCTTGCAATTATTCACCGATGGGCGCCAAAAATTTGATGCGTTAATCAAGGATATCAAAGAGGCAAAAGAACATATCAATTTTGAGTATTATATTTTTCGGAAAGACAACCTTGGCACTGAGGTTTATCAAGCATTACTTGGGGCAGCTAAGCGTGGAGTAAAGGTCAGAGTGCTATTAGACGCATGGGGGTCTAATGGAGTGAAAATTAAAGATTTCAAGGAGCTTAGAGAAGCAGGTGGGCAGGTTGTTTTCTTTTTTCCATTATTTTTACCATGGATTAATCCGCGTTTAAATTATCGGAATCACCGGAAGATTGTCGTGATTGATGGAGAAATTGGTTATACCGGTGGGTTCAATGTGGGGGACGAATATCTTGGTATAGTGAAGAAATTTGGCTACTGGCGGGACAACCACATTCGGATGACGGGTGAGGGCGTTTATTCCCTTCAAAATAGATTTATTATGGACTGGAACTCTCAACATACCAATGAAATTAAACACCCTGCCAATTATTTTCCTCCTGTTCGTGTAAAAGGAAATAAGCAGCTTCAGGTGGTGACGAGTGGGCCGGATAGCGATCAAGAACAAATCAAGATGACTTATCTGAAAATGATTAATATGGCGAAAAAAGAAATCTTGATTCAAACACCTTATTACATTCCTGATGAGTCCATTCATGAGGCGCTAAAATCTGCGCTAATGGGGGGCATTAAGGTTCGCATGCAAATACCGAATAAGCCAGACCATATGCTTGTCTACTGGGCGACATATTCCTTTGCAGCGGAGCTTCTTGATTATGGGGCAACGATTGAAACGTATGAAAAAGGTTTTATCCATGCGAAAACAATGGTGATTGACGGAGGAATTACGAGTATTGGTTCGGCAAATATTGATAATCGTTCCTTTACACTGGATTTTGAGGTGAACACGGTGGTTTATGACTCAGAGTTTTCAGAAAAAGTGCGTCATGCGTTTTACTTGGATACCAAAGATTGCAAGCCGTTAACGAAAGAAATTTATGAAAATCGTTCAAGAGTGATTAAGTTTAAAGAAAGCTTAGCGCGATTGATTTCACCACTATTATAAAGTTTCAGGCAGGCACTAGAAAAATAGCGCCTGTCTTTTTTTGATAAAATGAGTTGCCGAGCGTCTATTTGAAATGTTAGAATGGTTAGGAGCTATTATATGTAATGATAGTCTAGTGGGTGAAATGACATAGAAGAAAATCAGAATTGTGAGAGATAAAATGTCTTAATCTGATTTTGCTTATTCACATGATTTCTGAAGGGTTTCACTTAACTTTTACGAGGAGAATGGTCATGAAGAAAAAATTAGTTTTATTGTTTGCGCTAAGTGCAGCAGTTTTACTTACAGGATGTACAAAATGGATAGACAAAGGGGAGTCTATTACGGCTGTCGGTTCATCCGCCTTACAACCACTTGTTGAAAGTGCAGGAGAAAATTATAGTAGTGCAAATCCGGGACGGTTCATTAATGTGCAGGGCGGAGGCTCTGGAACAGGACTTTCTCAAGTGCAAGCAGGAGCAGTAGAAATTGGGAACTCCGATTTATTTGCAGAAGAAAAACAAGGAATTGACGCGTCAAAATTAGTTGACCACCGAGTAGCCGTTGTGGGAATTACCTCAATAGTGAATAAGGATGCTGGAGTAACAAACGTTTCCATGGTTCAGCTTCGCGATATTTTTCTTGGGAAGATTACGAACTGGAAACAAGTCGGCGGAAAAAATCAAGAAATTGTTCTATTAAACCGTGCAGCTGGCTCTGGAACACGTGCCACCTTTGAAAAATGGGTGCTAGAGGGAAAAACTGCTAAACAAGCACAAGAGCAAGATTCTTCTGGTATGGTGCGACAAATCGTGCAAGAAACACCTGGAGCAATCAGCTATCTAGCGTTTTCTTATGTAACGGATGATTTAATAGTTCTAAGTATTGATCATGTGCAACCAACGGATAAAAATGTTCAAGAAAACAAATGGCAAATTTGGTCGTATGAACATATGTATACAAAAGGAAAGCCCTCATCACTTACAAAAGATTTTCTAGAATATATGATGAGCGATAAAATTCAAGAAACACTCATCAAACAGTTAGGCTACATTCCAGTTTCTTCTATGGAGGTGCAGCGTGATTGGAAAGGTAATATCGAAAAATAGAAGTTTAAGTCGGGGAACTTCCTCGACTTTTTGAAATGCTTTATTTAGTAATTTTGAGCATAAGGGGGAGAGACGCTTATGGAAAATACAGAGGATTTACGCTTTGGGACAAATCTTTATCAGTTTGATATAAGAGCTGCTGGATTTTTAATCAATGCCAAAACTCAGGAGGTTGTCCTGTCTCACGAGGTGGACGATAGCTTGACAATTCCAGGAGGTGCCGTGAAGCTTGGGGAGACGACCGAAGAAGCAGTAGTGCGTGAGTTTCATGAAGAGCTAGGCATTTCTGTCGAAGTAGTCCGACTACTTGCAGTAATTGAGAATTTTTGGACGGAAAACGAGAGCGTTCATCAACAAATTTTCTTTTGTTACTTAGTTCGTTCGGAGGATTACGAGATAAAAGAAACACCAGAAAATACAGAACCCTACTGGGAAAAGCTTTCTAATGTTCATCATTTGAAGCCTGACGCATTAAATGAATTACTAGAAACGTTACCGATTTCTATCAAACATATTGTGTCAAATGAGGATTTTTGAGTGTCTTTACAAAATCTTTACAATTCGTTTACTTAAAATTTATATGGGTTTGGTAGAATATAGTAATGTATGAATTTAAATTTAAAGGGTTTAGTACAATTTCATAAGTTGAGTCTTTGTTCTCAACTTTTCAAGGAGGAATTTGATTTGGAAGACATTCAAAAACAATTACTAACAAAATCAAAAAGAGCTCGTATGGAGCAAGTTGGAAAATTCGTTAGCTTCATTTGTATTGCATTTATTGTTTTAGTCGTAGCTTCTATCTTTTATTTTGTTGCGAGCAAGGGATTAGCGACATTTTTCGTAGATAAAGTAAACATTTTTAGTTTTCTATTTGGTACTGGGTGGAATCCCGGTCAGGTTGGTCCAGACGGGAAGCCGTTAGTTGGAGCATTACCAATGATTGTTGGGTCATTTATTGTTACCTTCCTATCAGCGATTGTCGCAACACCGTTTGCAATTGGGGCAGCTGTATTTATGACAGAAATTTCACCAAAACGTGGCACAAAAATTTTACAGCCAGTTATCGAGTTATTGGTAGGGATTCCTTCCGTTGTTTATGGATTTATCGGACTATCTGTGGTGGTTCCAGCGATTCGTAGTGTTTTTGGTGGCACTGGTTTTGGGATTTTATCTGGAACTTTTGTCTTGTTTGTCATGATTTTACCTACTGTAACTTCTATGACAACAGATGCAATTAAGGCAGTTCCTAGATATTATCGAGAAGCTTCACTTGGTCTTGGAGCGACTCGTTGGCAAACGATTTGGAAAGTGATTCTTCGTGCCGCAACACCTGGTATTTTAACCGCTGTGGTATTTGGTATGGCACGTGCTTTTGGGGAAGCCTTAGCGATTCAAATGGTTATTGGGAATGCGGCAGTTATGCCAACCAGTTTGACAACGCCTGCTTCAACCTTAACTTCAATTCTAACAATGGGTATCGGGAATACGATTATGGGAACGTTAGAAAACAATGTTCTTTGGTCACTAGCTTTACTCTTATTGTTAATGAGCTTGGTATTTAATATTATTATTCGTTTGATTGGGAAGAAAGGGGCACTATAATTCATGAACCCTAAAAAAGTTGATAAGATTGCAACTGGTGTGTTGTATGCTATTTCAGGTTTTATTGTCGTTGTTTTGGCGGCACTACTTCTATATATTTTAGTTCGAGGAGTGCCTCATATTTCTTGGCATTTCTTAACAAGTCCTGCAAAAGCCTATGAAGTGGGTGGCGGGATTGGGATTCAGCTTTTTAACTCGATTTACTTGTTATTGATTACGATGATTATTTCTTTTCCAATTTCACTTGGTGCGGGAATTTATCTAGCAGAGTATTCAAAGAAGAGTTGGTTAACGGATGTCATTCGCACTTCGATTGAAATTTTAAGCTCACTCCCTTCTGTGGTTGTCGGACTGTTTGGTTTCCTTATCTTCGTGGTGCAAATTGGCTATGGCTTTTCAATTATTTCTGGAGCACTTGCTTTAACGGTATTTAATCTTCCACTAATGACAAGAAATGTGGAAGAAAGTTTGCGACAAGTGCATTTTACGCAACGGGAAGCGGGATTAGCACTAGGGCTTTCTCGTTGGGAAACAGTGATTCACGTGGTTGTTCCAGAGGCATTTCCTGGCATTATCACAGGGGTCATTCTTTCTAGCGGACGTATTTTCGGTGAAGCGGCAGCGTTGATTTATACAGCAGGTCAATCTGCACCAGCATTGAATTGGGGAGATTGGAATCCGTTATCGGTATCTAGCCCGATTTCTATTTTCCGTCAAGCTGAAACATTAGCTGTTCATATTTGGAAGGTCAATTCAGAAGGAACTGTTCCTGATGGTGCAGCCGTTTCTGCGGGGGCAAGTGCGGTCTTAATTATTGCCGTTCTATTGTTCAACTTCGGAGCGCGCTATATCGGAAAAGTCATTCATAAGAAATTAACCTCAGCATGATAAAGGAGTAGTATTATGACAGAATATGATTGGAGTCAACGGAACATCGTTTCTCTAGGCGATAAAAAAATAGCTCTTCATACTGAAGATTTACATGTATGGTATGGAGATAATGAATCAATCAAAGGAGTTTCTCTTGCCTTTGAAAAAAATAAAATCACCTCATTAATTGGTCCTTCTGGTTCAGGAAAATCAACTTATCTTCGTTCGTTAAATCGGATGAATGACACGATTGATAGCACGAAAGTTACTGGAAAAATCATGTATAAGGACGTAGATATAAATAGTAATGCGGCGGATGTTTACGAAATGCGTAAACATATTGGTATGGTGTTCCAACGTCCTAACCCATTTTCAAAATCTATTTATGATAATATTGCTTTTGCGTTAGAACGTCATGGTGAAAAAAATAAAAAGAAATTAGATGAGATTGTTGAATCAAGTTTAAAACAAGCGGCACTTTGGGATCAAGTAAAAGATGATTTGCATAAATCGGCTTTAGCACTTTCGGGCGGACAACAACAACGTTTGTGTATTGCTCGGGCAATTGCGATGAAGCCAGATATTTTACTTCTTGATGAACCAGCTTCGGCACTTGACCCAATTTCAACATCAGTTGTCGAAGAAACCTTGATTAGTTTGAAAAATGATTATACAATAATAATTGTGACACATAATATGCAACAAGCAGCTCGTATCAGCGATTATACAGCATTTTTCTATCTTGGTGATGTGATAGAATATGACAAAACGAAGAAAATTTTCACGAGACCGAAAATTCAATCGACAGAAGATTATGTTTCGGGACATTTTGGATAGGGAGGAAAAGATGAATGAGTGAACCGATTATTTCAGTCAGAGATTTAAACCTCTACTATGGGAAAAAGCAAGCCTTAAAATCTATTTCAATGGATTTCGAGCCTAAAGAGATTACTGCGTTAATTGGCCCTTCTGGTTCGGGAAAATCAACCTTACTTCGTTCGATTAACCGAATGCAGGATTTAGTTCCAGGTGTGACGATTACCGGCTCAATTATGTATAAGAACCAAGATATTTATAGTCCAAGAACAGATACCGTTGAACTTCGTAAGGAAATTGGTATGGTGTTTCAACAACCTAATCCTTTCCCATTTTCGATTTATGAAAATGTTATTTACGGTTTACGTCTGAAAGGGATAAAAGATAAAGCAATCTTAGATGAAGTTGTAGAAAAAAGTTTAAAGGACGCGGCAGTATGGGAAGATGTGAAGGATAAATTACATCAATCAGCGTTAGGCTTATCCGGTGGGCAACAGCAACGTGTATGTATTGCACGTGTATTAGCAGTCAATCCAGATATTATCCTGTTAGATGAACCAACTTCTGCCTTAGATCCAATTTCTTCTGGAAAAATTGAGAATATGCTATTAGAATTAAAAGAAAAGTATACAATCATTATCGTGACGCATAATATGCAACAAGCCTCACGTATTTCAGATAAGACCGCCTTTTTCTTGGACGGAGAGCTGATTGAATATGATAAGACAAAGAAAATTTTCCTAGATCCGACTGAGAAAGAAACAGAAGATTATATCACCGGAAAATTTGGATAATATACAACAGGAGGAGTAGTTTTTATGCTAAGAAGTCAGTTTGAAGAACAACTAACCAACCTTCACAATCAATTTTACACGATGGGTAATGCGGTAAGTGAAGCAATCAATAAATCAGTGACTGCTTTTATTACACATGATCGGAAGCTGGCACAAGAAGTTATTGACGAAGATACAAACATTAATGAAATGGAAATTCATCTTGAAAAAAAATCATTTGAAATGATTGCCCTGCAACAACCTGTAACAACTGATTTACGAACGATTATTACAATTATGAAAGCCAGTAGTGACTTGGAACGTATGGGAGATCACGCGGTTTCTATCGCCAAAGCAACCATTCACGTAAAGGGTGAAACACGGATTCCAGAGGTAGAACAAGAAATTTCTGAAATGAGTGAACAAGTGAAAAAAATGGTCGATGCGGTCTTGACTGCCTATATTAATCAAGATGCCGACAAAGCAAGGGAAATTGCTACATGGGATGATAAAGTAAATAAGCATTTTGACAATATCTATCGTGATGCAATTAAACGAATGAAACAAAATCCAGATACGATTGTATCAGGAAATGATTATCTACATGTTGCCTCGTTCCTTGAACGTATTGGGGATTATGTAACAAATATTTCGGAATGGATTGTTTACTTATCCACTGGTAAGATTACAGAATTATCTACAAGTAATGATACAGATGAAGCGTAAGAAGTAGATGAACTGAAGGTACAAAGTCGTTGGAGAAATCTGACGGCTTTTTTTTGCTAAGCAAATAAAAAAACGCCTTTTTACGGGCGCTTTTCTTATGATACTAAGTAGTCCAACAATACTTTTTTGTCATGATAGGAAATTTTCTTCCCATAGACATAAACAGAATGCTGAAAAATTTCTTCTAAGTTAAATTGCAATTTTTGCCTACTATTATCTAGCAGCTTATCAATGGGTACATTGAAAAAAGTAGCTAACTTCTCGATAATTTCTATTTTTGGCTCACGAGAACCTAATTCATAGGCCTGATAAGTCGTTCTTGAGACTCCTAATTGCTTTGCAACTTCCTTTTGTGTTAAATTGTTTTTCAACCGTAATTCGAGCAGAATTTCTTTATTCACTGTTATCCCTCCCCCACAATGTATAGAATAACAGGAAACGTCGTCCCTTACCTATCAACTTTTTGAAAAAAAATCTAAAATAATGATAGTTATGTGTCTTGATAGCATAAAAATAGCAGTCCCATCAACAATGAGGAGACTGCTATCTACTTACTTAATCAAAAATTAATAACTCTTTGCTAGTTTTTGTAAATGAATCACAACCAGTTTTTGTTACATGAATACAATCTTCTACACGAACGCCAACTTTTTCAGGAATATAGATACCTGGCTCAATGGAAAAGCACATGCCTTCTTCAATCACTAAATCATTCCCTTCCACAATAGAAGGCCACTCATGAACAGTGGTACCAATCCCGTGACCTAAGCGGTGGTTGAAGTATTCTCCATAACCGTAAGAAGAAATCACGTCACGAGCAACTTTATCGACCTCTGCAGCAGTTACACCGGGTCTAACAAAATCTTGAGCAGCAAGCTGAGCTTCTAAGGTAATCGCATGGATTTTGCGGTCAAACTCAGAAGGTTCTTTGAAAGCAACTGTACGAGTTGCATCACTGTTATATCCGTTCCAAATAACTCCTAAGTCAAACAAGACTAAATCGTGTTTTTGAATTTTTGTTAAGCCAGGTTCTCCATGAGGACTAGCGGCATTTTTACCAGCTAAGACCATAGTCGCAAAACTCATTTGAGAAACGCCACGTTTTTTTAATTCGTATTCAATTTCTGCAATGATTTCTTGTTCAGTAGCCCCTTCATGAATCGCTTTAAACCCAGTTTCAAAGGCAACATCTGCCCAATCTCCTGCATCATATAGTTTTTTAATTTCTTCCTCTGTTTTCAAAAGCTGTAAACGTTGAATTAATGGAGTTAAATCTTTTGAAAAATCGGTATTTGGGAAGAACTCTTGCATAAATTCTAAACGGTCAACAGTCAATGAACCTTTTTCAACCGCAACAGTCACAGGCGCCCCAGAGAAGCGTTTTGTTAAATGTTCTGCGATTAACTTCCAAGGATTTTCGCTATCTAGGTAGCCGAAAACATCATAAGCCCAAGAGCTGTTTTGAGCGTCCTCAACTTCTAATGCTGGTGCAAAAAGAAAAGGTTCTGCTTCAAGTGGAATGAAAAGTGCTAGCACTCGTTCGTGTGGGTCACTTTCAAAGCCTGAAAAATAAGCAATATGACCTGGGTCACTGATATAGGCACAATCGACCTTATTTGTTTCCATCCATTGTTTTAACTCATTTAGTTTGTGTTTATTCATAGTTTCCCCTCGTTTCTTAAAATTAAACTTACAATAGTTATTCTACACCTAATATCAAAAAAAGTCAGAATGGGCGGTATTTTTGATTATGAAAAGAATGTTTTCAGTAATTAAGGCAGAACTCTTGAAAACAATTACAAAACTTGCTATTATATATTAGAAATGTAAACGCCATTTTCTGAAAATGGTTAAAATGATATTCAAGGAGAGAAATAGATAATCATGGAAAAACAAACGATTACAATTTATGACGTGGCCCGTGAAGCCAATGTGTCAATGGCAACAGTATCACGTGTCGTGAATGGAAACCAGAATGTGAAGCCAGCAACACGTAAAAAGGTACTAGAAGTAATTGACCGCTTAGACTATCGTCCCAATGCAGTAGCACGTGGTTTAGCAAGTAAAAAAACAACAACTGTCGGAGTTATTATTCCTGACATTTCAAATGTATTCTTTTCATCTTTAGCTCGTGGGATTGACGATGTAGCGACAATGTATAAATACAATATTATCTTAGCTAATTCAGACGGCGACGATCAAAAAGAAGTGAATGTATTAAATACTTTATTAGCAAAACAAGTAGACGGTGTTATCTTTATGGGGCACCATATTACGGATGAAATCCGCGGAGAGTTCTCTCGTTCAAAAACTCCTGTTGTTTTAGCTGGTTCAATTGATCCCGATGAACAAGTAGGTTCAGTAAATATTGACTATAAGGCTGCTACAAAAGATGCAGTGGCACTTTTAGCGAAAAATGGCAACAAAAATATCGCCTTTATCTCTGGCCCACTAATCGACCCAATCAATGGGAAAAATCGTTTATCAGGCTATAAAGAAGCATTGAAGGAAGCTGGTTTGGGCTACAATGAAGGCTTGATTTTTGAAGCAAATTATCAATTTTCAGAAGGGCATAAATTAGCAGAACGCGTGAAAAATTCAGGTGCGACTGCTGCCTTTGTTGCAGATGATGAATTATCTTTAGGACTATTGGATGGAATGCTTGATTTGGGCTTGAGGGTTCCTGAAGACTTTGAAATCGTGACAAGCAATAACTCATTATTAACAGAAGTTGCTCGTCCACGTTTAACTTCTATTACTCAACCATTGTACGACTTAGGTGCTGTGTCTATGCGTTTATTAACAAAATTAATGACAAAAGAAGAAGTAGAACAAAAAAATATTATCCTACCTTACGGAATTGATGAAAAAGGTTCTACAAAATAATTTCCACAAAAGAAAAGAGGCTCCCGCAATTTTGCAGGAACCTCTTTTTAGTTGTTTGAATCTTTATTTTCTTTATCATTGGGCTTACTTGAGCTCGTGGTTGTTTTTGGTGTTTCTTTTTTAACCATTCCTCCCCAAGCAATCGAGTAATCACTATCTGTACCCCCAATACCAAATTTATAGGCACTCATTGGTGGGCCATCTGTTGCCCAGTAGGAAGTCACATTTTTCCCGGGGACTGTAATCGTTTGTCCGTTCATGATGATTTTTCCAGGTTTCTCACCAGTGAAATCAGAAACGGTACTTTGGATAACAGTAGGGTCTAAAGTAAATTTGTCCTCAATTCCAAAAAGGTTAGGGTCTACTTGGTAAATCGTATGAATCAAGTTAGCCAAGTATGTCGAGTTTTGTGGGCCACTTTCTCTATACATTTTTTGGTTAAAGTCGTCATACCCTGTCCATGAACCAATCGTCATTTTAGGTGTCGAGACAATCAACCAAGAATCGCCAAAATCATCTGTTGTCCCAGTTTTCCCAGACCAGTCTGCACTGGCTAGAGTTGGGTTGATATTTCTTAGAGCACTCTTAAAGACGGTTGTTTTTTCAGAATCAATGACGGAGCGTAATAAATTATTGAGAACAGAAGCAGTAGCGGATTTGTAAACTTGCACAGGCTTCGCTACATGTTGGTAGATGACTTTTCCTTTACTATCCGTGATATTTTCAATCATGTACCCTTGTTGATACTCTCCGTGATTTGCGATAGTTTGATAACCATTTACCTGTTGAGCAACGGAAACTTCCGCACCCCCACCCATTGGCGTTGATTCATGCCCAAGGTTAGAAATATCAAAATTCATTTTCTTCATATATTCTACATCGGGATCCTTATATTGCGGATTTTTCAGTGTTTGATATAAGAAATAGGCGGGAACATTCCAGGAATATTCCAAAGCTGTTCGAGTGCTGATGAAACTGTTTGTTCCTTTTTCACCATCATGAAGAATATATTCTCCATTAGAATACTTCGTTGGGAAATTGGAAAGTCGACTTTCAGAGCCAATTAAACCAACATCAATCGCAGGTCCGTAAACAAGTAGTGGCTTAATACTCGAACCCGGGGAACGAGCAGTATCAAACGCATGATTATTTTGGTTGGTATTAAAATCTCGTCCACCAACGAAGCCTAAAATCTTCCCTGTATTGTTTTCCATTAACACATTTCCAGTTTGTACCTGTCCTTCTCCCTCATCTAGCAAATAACCTAATTGAGCTACTGCAAGCTGCATGGTATTGTAAATGTCTTTGTTAATGGTGCTTGTTACCTTATAGCCGCCACGTCGTAAATTTTTTCCAGCACGGTCGTAATAGGCATTGTAAATTTTCTCATCGTTCATATCGTTATCGGAAACATTTTCATCTTTTGCAAGTTGACGAGCGAGAACATCTGTCGCTTGCTTCAAGACTTCGTAGTATAAGTAGCCATTGGTGCTATTTTCAGCTTCTTGATGTGGTAAAAAGTCTTGTTTCAAATCATAATTTTTAGCGTCATCATATTCTTTCTTAGTGATGACCTTTTCACGATACATGTTGAATAGAACAAAATTTTTCCGATCCAATCCAATTGCTAGGTTTTCGTCACTTTTTATTTGTCCATTTCCGTCGTAAGGAGAGTAGACAATCGGGCTTTGTGGCAATCCGGCTAAAAATGCAGCTTGTGGAATGCTTAACTTATCTGGAGTTACTCCAAAAATTCCTAGAGCAGCCTCCTTGATACCAGCGATATTTTCCCCCTTATTATTTCTACCAAAAGGAGAAACGTTCAAATAGGTAGTAATAATTTCATCTTTGTTAAAATATTTTTCTATTTGAGTGGCAAGTAAGATTTCATTTGCCTTTCGTTTAAACGTTGGTTCATCTGTTAAAATCTGTTGCTTGACTAATTGCTGCGTCAACGTTGAACCACCTGAGGAACCGCCCATTCCAGTAGCGTCACTAATTAACGCGCGTAAAACAGCTTTTGGGACAACCCCATGGTGCTTGTAAAAATACTCATCTTCGGTACTGACAATTGCTTTTTTCATGATTGGTGCAATGTTTTGAGAATCTACTCGTGTTCGCACGAGATCAGACTTTATTGTACTAATCGTTGTTCCATCAGAATAAGCAAGCTGAGAAACTTCTGAAATATCATTAATTTCTCGTTCTAATTGTTCTTTTGTTGGTGGATTCGTATCAGAAACTAAATAAGAAAAATAGCCGACACCAATTCCTGCAAATAATGCGGAAAGAATTAGTCCAATAGAAACCGCAACCAAAACTAAAGAACGGATAACACGCAAAACAATATTTAGAGTAAACCAATACTTATTTGGTGGCTTTTGTTGTTCAGACAATGTAATACCTCCTGTTTACTATGAAGCCTAGACAAAAATGTCTATTTTTCACGAAATCATTCAATAATTGTGATTCATTTGTTTTTACTAAAAAAGTATAACAAAAAAAGTCTTTTAATTAAAGTTTATCACCTAAGTTCTTTATTTTATCTATGTTTTCTAGTATTATTGAAAGGAGTAAATTGCATATTGAGAAAAGGGGAATGAAAATGAGTTTAGATTTCTTTGAAGAACTGAAAGCTCGTGGGCTCATCTATCAAACAACAGATGACGTAGAATTAGAAAAAAAATTAAATGAAGAAAACATTAAACTCTATATCGGTTTTGACCCGACCGCAGATAGCTTGCATATTGGTTCATTAGTGCCAATTTTGATGTTGCGCCGTTTCCAATTAGCAGGGCACACACCCGTAGCGTTGGTTGGTGGAGGAACTGGATTAATCGGGGATCCGTCATTTAAAGACCAAGAACGTTCATTAAATACAGTGGATACCGTGCAACAATGGTCTGATTCCATTAAAAATCAGCTTTCTCGCTTTATCGACTTTAACGCAGAGAAAAATCCAGCAGCTTTAGTGAATAACTATGATTGGTTGGGTAAACTTTCCTTGATTGACTTTTTACGTGACGTTGGGAAAAACTTTACGATTAATTATATGATGAGTAAAGAATCCGTTAAACGTCGTGTTGAAACAGGGATTTCTTATACAGAGTTTGCGTACCAATTGTTACAAGGCTATGATTTCTATAAATTATTTGAAGATCATGATATTATTCTTCAAGTTGGTGGGTCAGACCAATGGGGAAATATTACTGCTGGAACAGAGCTTATTCGTCGTGAAACAGGCAAACAAGGCTTTGGGCTAACCATGCCACTGATTACGACCGCAGATGGGAAAAAATTTGGAAAATCAGAAGGTAATGCGATTTGGCTAGATGCAGAAAAAACTTCTCCTTATGAATTTTACCAATTCTGGTTAAACGTTGGAGATAATGATGCCGTTCAATTCTTGAAATATTTCACGTTCTTATCATTAGATGAAATTGCCGAAATTGAAAAAGAATTTAATGAAAATACCGGTCAACGTTTAGCACAAAAAACATTAGCTAAAGAAGTAACAACGATTGTTCACGGGGAAGAAGCTTTTCTTCGTGCTGAAAAAATCTCAAGTGTCCTTTTCGGTGGGGGAGATGTGAAAGAATTATCTGCTGCTGAAATTGCGGAAGGTTTTAAAGATGTACCAAGCTATCAAGTTTCAGAGGGCGAAAACTTCAATATCGTTGAGTTTCTTGTTGCGTCAAAAATTGATAGCTCAAAACGTCAAGCCCGTGAAGATGTAAGCAATGGGGCAATCTACATTAACGGGAAACGTGTGCAAGATTTAGCTTATGAATTATCAGATAGTGATAAAATTGAAGGAAAATTCACTGTTATCCGCCGCGGAAAGAAAAAGAATTTCTTGATTAAGTATTAATCGAATAAAGAGAACAGCGAATTTCATACATGAGATTCGTTGTTTTCTACTATACATAGAGGTGAAGAAATGAAAAGTGTAGGTTTAATCGTGGAATATAATCCTTACCATAATGGACATAAATACCATGCAACGCAAGCCAAAAAAGTCACTGGAGCAGAAGTCGTGGTGGCTGTGATGAGTGGGAACTGGCTACAGCGTGGAGAACCCGCAATCGTGGATAAGTGGCAACGAACAGAAATGGCTTTATCTAGTGGTGTGGACTTGATGATTGAACTGCCTTTTGCTTACTCAGTCCAATCTGCAGATTATTTTGCACGAGGTGGAGTTAAGCTGTTACAAGCGCTTGATGTGGACTCGCTAGTGTTTGGAACGGATAGAAAAGAAAAGTTGGATTATGAGGAATTTGGACGATTGACTGTTTTACAAGAGGAAACAATCAACCAAAAATTTCACGAGCTAAAAAATAAAAATTTATCCTATCCAGCACGAATGACAAAGGTTTACCGCACACTTTTTCCTGAGTGGACACTCGATTTTTCTTCACCCAACCATATTTTAGGCATGGCGTACGCCAAAGAAAATGCAAGATATACTCATCCAATGGAGCTGAAAAGTATTCCAAGGATTTCAGCACAATACCATGAAAAAAATGTAGGTGGAACCATTGCAAGTGCAACAGCAATTCGAGAGTATTTGCTCCATGAAGAACGGGAAGTTATTCATGAAGTGGTGCCGTCTGCAACTTTTGACATATTAAATAAAAATCCTTTGGTTGATTGGGAAAATTATTGGCAATTTTTAAACTATCAGCTTTTATCCAGTACACCAGAAAAATTGGCGACTATTTATCAGATGAGCGAGGGCTTTGAATATCGTTTGTTAGAACAGGTACGACAGGCAGATAATTTTCAAGCATTTATGGAGAAAATCAAAACTAAACGCTATACTTGGACGCGTATTGAGCGCTTACTAACCTATGTGTTAATTCAAGTTTCACCACAGGACATTCTCGAAAGTTGGGAAAATACGTCTATACATGTGTTGGGCTTTACGCAAAAAGGACAACAGTTTCTCAAAGAAAAAAAGAAAAAAATTTCTCTACCAGTTGTGTCGAAAATTGGACGTAACGAAAAAAGTACAGGCTTAACACAACGAGCAGATGAAATTTATCAGCTAGGTGCAGGGGGGATTTCAGAACAAAACTTCGGGCGGATTCCTATTAGAAAATAAGCGTTTCTTGAGATTCTCTCGGCTCGCTTTGAAAGCGTTCATCTTGTAAATCTATTATGGAAATTTTTGATTGAAATAAAAGCGCATACTAGAAAGCATTTTCGTTTCGTTTTCTGAAAATAGTGTGGTATAATCAGTCGAAGTCACTAGATGTGAATGAATTAAATTTTTGAATGGATAGGGAGTAAGAAAATTGACAGAATTAAGAAATGATATTCGCAACGTTGCTATTATCGCCCACGTCGACCACGGAAAAACTACATTGGTTGATGAATTATTAAAACAATCTCATACATTAGACGAACACGTACAATTACAAGAACGTGCGATGGACTCAAATGCGTTAGAAAAAGAACGTGGGATTACCATCCTTGCGAAAAATACAGCGGTTTCTTACAAGGGAACGCGTATTAATATCATGGACACCCCAGGGCACGCAGACTTCGGTGGTGAAGTAGAACGTATCATGAAAATGGTAGACGGTGTAGTTCTTGTCGTAGATGCTTATGAAGGAACAATGCCACAAACTCGTTTTGTGTTGAAAAAAGCCTTAGAACAAGATTTAATACCAATCGTGGTTGTAAATAAAATCGACAAACCTTCTGCTCGTCCAGAAGAAGTCGTAGATGAAGTATTAGAATTATTTATCGAATTAGGTGCAGACGATGATCAACTTGATTTCCCAGTTGTTTACGCATCTGCAATCAATGGAACTTCTTCATTATCAGATGATCCAGCAGATCAAGTAAAAACAATGGATCCTATTTTCGATACAATTTTAGAACATATTCCAGCGCCAGTAGATAACTCAGATGAACCTTTACAATTCCAAGTATCCTTATTAGACTATAATGACTATGTTGGACGTATCGGTATCGGACGTGTTTTCCGTGGTAAAATTAAAGTTGGGGATCAAGTAACTTTATCTAAATTAGACGGAACGAAAAAGAATTTCCGTGTTTCTAAATTATTTGGTTTCTTTGGTTTACAACGTTTAGAAATTGAAGAAGCAAAAGCTGGAGATTTAATCGCTGTATCTGGTATGGAAGACATCTTTGTTGGGGAAACAGTTACACCAACAGATGCAATTGATCCACTGCCAATCCTACACATCGACGAACCAACTTTACAAATGACATTCTTAGTGAATAACTCACCTTTTGCAGGTCGTGAAGGAAAATGGGTAACTTCTCGTAAAATTGAAGAACGTTTAATGGCGGAACTTCAAACAGACGTTTCTTTACGTGTTGATGAGACAGACTCTCCAGACCGTTGGACAGTATCAGGTCGTGGGGAACTACATTTATCTATCCTGATTGAAACAATGCGTCGTGAAGGCTATGAATTGCAAGTATCCCGTCCAGAAGTTATCGAACGTGTGATTGATGGCGTGAAGAGCGAACCGTTTGAACGTGTACAAATTGACACACCAGAAGAATACCAAGGTTCAATTATTCAAGCATTATCAGAACGTAAAGGTGAAATGCAAGATATGGTGGCAACTGGTAATGGTCAAATGCGCCTAATCTTCTTAGTACCAGCTCGTGGCTTGATTGGATTCTCTACTGAATTCTTATCAATGACTCGTGGTTACGGAATCATGAACCACACCTTCGATCAATACTTACCAATGTATAGCGGTCAAATCGGTGGACGTCGCAATGGTGCCTTAGTGTCTATTGATACTGGTAAAGCGACGACATACTCTATCATGTCTATTGAAGAACGTGGAACTGTCTTTGTTAACCCAGGTACCGAAGTATATGAAGGTATGGTTATCGGTGAAAACTCTCGTGATAATGACTTAACAGTAAACATCACCAAAGCAAAACAAATGACTAACGTCCGTTCAGCAAATAAAGACCAAACTTCAGTAATTAAAACACCAAAAATTCTTACACTTGAAGAATCTTTAGAATTTATGGCAGATGATGAATATCTGGAAGTAACTCCTGAAAGCATTCGTCTTCGTAAACAAATTTTAAACAAAGCAGAACGCGAAAAAGCTTCTAAGAAAAACAGAAAAGCTAACGCATAAGGCTTAAGACAATGAAGCAGGGAAGAAATTCCTTGCTTTTTGTTTTTTAATTGGTCTAAATTTGATATAATGTTATGAATAGAATTTACATTGAAGGGGAAAACTCTTATGAATATAAAAGAATTAAAAGAGCGTCAAGGGAAAATCAGAAATTTTTCGATTATTGCGCATATTGACCATGGGAAATCAACACTTGCTGACCGTATTTTAGAGTTAACACATACTGTTACTAAGCGTGAAATGCAAGACCAATTGCTTGATTCTATGGATTTAGAGCGTGAGCGCGGAATTACCATCAAATTAAATGCGATTGAGCTAAACTATACAGCTAAAAATGGGGAAACTTATATTTTCCATTTGATTGACACCCCGGGACATGTGGATTTCACCTATGAGGTTTCTCGTTCGTTGGCTGCCTGTGAAGGTGCTGTCTTGGTGGTTGATGCTGCTCAAGGGATTGAGGCACAAACGCTCGCTAACGTTTATTTGGCATTAGATAATGACCTTGAAATTATTCCGGTAATTAACAAGATTGATTTACCCGCAGCTGAGCCAGAACGCGTGCGTAAGGAAATTGAAGATGTTATAGGTATTGATGCAAGTCAAGCAGTCTTGGCTTCCGCAAAAGCAGGAATTGGGATTGAGGACATCTTAGAACAAATCGTTGAGTATGTTCCGGCACCAACAGGAGATGTGGAAGCACCCTTAAAAGCATTGATTTTCGATTCAATTTATGATGCCTATCGTGGCGTTGTATTGAATATTCGTGTCATGGATGGGGTAGTAAAACCCGGGGATAAAATTCAACTGATGAGTAACGGGAAAACATTTGACGTGACAGAAGTGGGTGTGTTTTCACCAAAAGCTATTCAACGGGATCAGTTAATGGTCGGAGATGTAGGCTATGTGACAGCAGCGATTAAAACTGTACAGGATACACGAGTTGGGGATACAATGACTTTAGCGGATAATCCAGCCAAAGAAGCTTTGCCGGGCTATCGCAAGCTCAATCCAATGGTTTATTGCGGACTTTATCCGATTGATACAAGTCGCTACAATGATTTGCGTGAAGCACTTGAAAAATTACAATTAAATGATGCGGCATTACAGTTTGAGCCTGAAACTTCTCAAGCATTAGGTTTTGGTTTCCGTTGTGGATTCTTGGGTTTACTTCATATGGATGTTGTACAAGAACGTTTAGAACGTGAATTTAATCTTGAGTTAATCATGACTGCACCGTCAGTTATTTATCATGTGAAATTAACTGACGGGACAGAAGTTGTGGTGGATAATCCAGCAGATTTTCCAGAACCTGTACGTATTGAAGCGGTAGAAGAACCTTACGTTAAAGCACAAATTATGGTGCCAAATGAATATGTAGGGGCTGTCATGGAGCTTTCTCAACGGAAGCGTGGAGAATTTGTCACTATGGATTATTTAGATGATTATCGTGTAAATGTGGTCTATGAAATTCCATTATCAGAAATTGTTTTTGATTTCTTCGACAAGTTGAAATCTTCGACAAAAGGCTATGCGTCATTTGACTATGAAATGAGTGGTTACCGTGCAAGTCGTCTGGTGAAAGAAGATATTTTATTAAATGGTGAAAAAGTTGATGCTTTAAGTTTTATTGTTCACCGCGATTTTGCTTATGAACGTGGAAAAGTGATTGTTGAAAAATTAAAGAAAATCATTCCTCGTCAACAATTTGAAGTACCGATTCAAGCAGCTATCGGTCAAAAAATCGTTGCCCGTAGCGACATCAAAGCTTTGCGTAAAAACGTATTAGCTAAGTGTTATGGTGGGGACGTATCTCGTAAGCGTAAACTTCTTGAAAAACAAAAAGAAGGAAAGAAACGGATGAAACAAATTGGTTCGGTAGAAGTCCCTCAGGAAGCGTTCATGAGTATTCTGTCAATGGACGATGACCAAAAGGCTAAGTAGACAACATTTAAAAAAATCAATTCACAAACTTTTAGTATATTTTGAATAATTTTCCCACAGTTTTCCCACGTAAACTCAAATTTACGTGAAGAAGACTGTGGGATTTTTCTATTTCTCCCTTCTTTAAATTATATAAAAAAACAAATTATAAATGAGAACTATTCTCAATATATTTTGATTAACAGAGCACAAACTTTCAATAATATTACTTATTTTTTTACAAATAGATAAATAAACAACAAAAATAGTTTTCTGAAACTAAGGAAAAGAATTTTTATAAATGCTTGATAATCTTTATGAATTTCGACATAAAAAAGGAATATTAATAAAAAAATTAGTGGATAATCCGTCTGTTAATGGTGAATTAAAAAAATAAACAAATAAATTGACAAATTATGTAAATTCTATTAAGAAACGGTTGCTTTTTTATTCTTTCCTTTGGTAAAATATAACCATGTGAATAAAGTTCATGTATTGCTCAATTATGAATTAGTTCATGGAATTTTTTTCATTATTCGTTAATAAAATGAGAGTTAAAAGATCGAAAAGTTTTAATACATAGAGTAAGCGTTTTCTTTAGGTGTGTTAGAACTCGAGCGAGGAAAGCAAGGAAAAAAAGAAACTAGAGTTGAAAAAGTAAGGGCAGCGATTGCTCGAGATGAAAGGAATGAAGATAGTGAGTGAAAAAAAGACTGTTCAGTTTGATTTTGTTGAGACAGAGAGTCAAAAAAAAGAATTTGAAGCTGCTTTGACACGCTTGAAAGAGCAACGTGGCGCACAAATGACACTATTGCAGGAAGCACAGCGTATTTATGGTTATCTACCTGCAGAAGTGTTAAAACGAATGGCTAGAGACTTAGATGTACCGCTAGAAGAATTATATAGTACGGCGACATTCTATTCTCAGTTTACATTTGTACCAAAAGGAAAATATACGATTAGCGTATGTATTGGGACAGCTTGTTATGTAAAAGGCGCTGGAGATATTTTGGACGATTTAGCAAGTTCACTAAATATTCAGCCGGGAGAAACGACGGAGGATGGAAAATTCACATTAGAATCTTGTCGTTGTATTGGAGCATGTGGCTTAGCACCAGTTTTAAAGGTGAACGAAGAGGTGTACGGTCGTTTAAACAAAAAGAAAAGCGAAAAGGTATTAGTAACCTATCAAAAAGAAGAGTAATCAACTGTTTTAGGTTCGATTCTTGGAAGGAGTGAGAGAAATTTGATAAAGAATTGGAAACAGCTAACTGACTTGCGCAATGTGAATCGTGCACATGTTGGTATGCGTATGGGGCAGACAGAAGATCAACCTTTTGAGTTTGAAATTATGGTATGTGCGGGTACAGGTTGTCTTTCTTCAAAGAGTGAAGAGTTTGTCACAGTTTTAAAGGATGAATTAGCAAAAAATGATTTAACAGATAAAGTAAATGTTGTCTGTACGGGGTGTTTTGGACTTTGTGCGCAAGGACCAATTGTTATCGTCTATCCGGGTGGGGTGTTCTATCACCAAGTAAAACCGAAAGACGCGAAGAAAATCGTTAGTCAGCATCTAATCAAGGGTGAGTACGTTGAAAAGCTTTTATATCACGATCAAAAAACCAAAGAAGTAATTAATAAGCTGATGGATACACCGTTTTACCATAAGCAAAAGCGGGTGGCTCTCGATAATTGCGGGCGGATTGATCCAGAAAAAATTTCCGATTATATTGCCTTCGATGGTTATCAAGCACTAGCAAAAGTGCTAAATGAGTGTTCAGAAGAGGATGTACTTAAAATTTTAGAAATTTCTGGTTTGCGTGGAAGAGGGGGCGGTGGGTTCCCAACTTTCCGTAAGTGGTCCTTTGCTAAGGCAAGTGTTTCCGACCAGAAGTATGTCATTTGTAATGCTGATGAAGGAGATCCGGGAGCCTTCATGGATCGCTCGGTGTTAGAAGGAAATCCGCATGCAGTGTTAGAAGCAATGGCGATTGCTGGATATACGATTGGAGCGAACCAAGGTTATATTTATGTTCGTGCAGAGTATCCTGTTGCGGTAACTCGATTGCAAATTGCTATCGATCAAGCTCGTGAGTTAGGCTTACTTGGCAAAAATATTTTTGGAACAGATTTTGATTTTGATATTGATTTACGACTAGGGGCAGGAGCTTTTGTCTGTGGAGAAGAAACCGCTTTACTTGAAAGTATTGAAGGGCACCGTGGGGAACCAAGACCGAAACCACCTTTCCCAGCAGTTAAAGGATTGTTTGGGCAACCAACGATTGTAAATAACGTAGAAACCTATGCCAATATTCCACAAATTATCTTAAATGGCCCTGAATGGTTTGCCAGTATGGGGACAGAAAAATCAAAGGGAACAAAAGTCTTTGCGCTTGGTGGAAAGATTGAAAACACTGGTTTAGTGGAAATTCCATTGGGAACGACCTTGCGTGAAATTATCGAAGACATTGGTGGTGGTATTCCTGATGGCAAGAAATTTAAGGCAGCACAAACGGGTGGACCTTCCGGGGGTTGTATTCCAGTAGAACATTATGATATTCCGATTGACTATGATAATTTGATTGAAATTGGTTCAATGATGGGCTCAGGTGGTTTAATTGTCATGGACGAGGGCAACTGCATGGTAGATATTGCAAAATTCTTCCTTGAATTTACAGTAGAAGAAAGCTGTGGAAAATGTGTACCTTGTCGTATCGGAACAAAACGCCTATTAGAAATGCTTGAAAAAATTACTATGGGACAAGCAACGTTAGAAGACTTGGATAAAATGGAAGAGCTTTGCTATCATATCAAGGAAAATTCATTATGCGGTTTGGGTCAAACAGCTCCGAATCCTGTTCTATCTACGTTACGCTATTTTCGTGATGAGTATGTTGCACACGTTGTCGACAAACATTGTCCAGCAGGTGTCTGCAAGAAGCTCATTCATTATGAAATTGACCCTGAAAAATGTACTGGTTGTACGGCTTGTGCGCGCAATTGTCCAGTAGCGGCAATTCATGGAGAAGTTAAGAAGGTACATGAAATTGATCAGTCGATTTGTATTAAATGTGGTGTATGTTACGATACTTGTCGCTTTAATGCTATCAGCGTTGTCTAAGGAGGGGTGTAAATTGAACGAAGTAACGATTACAATAAACGGAAAAGTTTGCACTGCGCCTGTTGGTTCAACCATTCTTGAGGCAGCACGTGTAAATGATATTGATATACCGACTCTTTGCTATTTAAAAGAGCTAAATGAAATTGGTGCCTGCCGTATGTGCCTAACAGAAGTCAAAGGAGTTAAAAACCTTGTCACTTCCTGTGTCTATCCTATTACTGAGGGCATGGAGATTATCACTGATTCCGAACGTGTTTTTCAATCAAGAAAAAGAAGTCTTGAACTGATTTTATCCACACATGAACGCAAGTGTCTTTCTTGTATTAGAAACGGAAACTGTGAGCTACAAAGACTTTGTAAAACATTTAATGTTGATGATGAAGATTATTACAACGGTGAAAATTGTGAATATGAATTTGATGATTCCTCTGTTCATATGTATCGTAATAATAATAAATGTATCTTATGTCGGCGTTGTGTTGCAGTGTGTAAAAAAATGCAGGCTGTCGGTGTGATTGGCCCTAATGAACGTGGGTTTAACACACATATTGGCTGTGCTTATGAAAAAAATCTTGGCGAAGTCGATTGTATTTCTTGTGGGCAATGTATTGTTGTTTGTCCAACCGGAGCAATTGCTGAAAAAGATCAAACACAAGAAGTTTGGGACGCTCTTCAAGATCCAACGAAGCATGTAGTAGTTCAGACTGCACCAAGTGTCCGTGTAACTCTTGGGGAAGCTTTCCAATTACCCGTTGGGACAAATGTTGAAGGAAAAATGGTTGCAGCTTTGCGACGCATTGGCTTTGATAAGGTCTTTGATACTAACGTTGCGGCTGATTTCACTATCATGGAAGAAGCCAATGAATTTTTAGAACGGGTGAAGAGTAACGGGCCATTTCCAATGTTCACTTCATGCTCACCAGGCTGGGTGAAATATTGTGAAGCTTATCATCCAGAATTAATTCCAAACCTATCAAGTTGTAAATCACCTCAACAAATGTTTGGGGCGTTGATTAAAACTTGGTATGCTGAAAAAATGTCGATTGATCCGAAAGATTTATTTGTAGTGGGGATTATGCCTTGTACAGCGAAGAAATTTGAAGTTATTCGTGACAATCAAGCGGCAGCCGGTTTTTCTGATGTAGACGTTGCACTGACGACTCGTGAACTAGCTCGGATGATTGACAAAGCAGGTATTCGCTTTAACGAATTAGAAGACGAAACTTTCGATCAACCGCTTGGAAACGCAACAGGTGCAGGCTATATCTTTGGAGCTACGGGTGGTGTAATGGAAGCAGCATTGCGCACAGCTAGTGAAACCTTGGCAGGACATGCACTCGAAGAAGTCGAATTTACCCAAGTTCGTGGGACAAAAGGAATTAAAGAAGCAACCTATGAATTAAGTGGGCAAACAGTGAAGGTTGCTGTTGCCTCAGGTATTAATAATGCTAAGAGATTGATTGAAAAAATTGAAAGTGGTGAAGAATTTTATCACTTTGTAGAAATCATGGCGTGTCCAGGTGGCTGTGTCAATGGTGGCGGTCAACCGGTGCAACCGGCGTCGGTTAGAAACTTTGTCGATTTGAAGGCGAAGCGTGCAGCAGCACTTTATGCGGAAGACCGTAGTAAAGGAATCAGACGTTCTCATGAAAGCCCTGTCGTTCAACACATCTACAAGGAATTTCTCGGGGAACCAGGTGGCAGTAAAGCACACCACATTTTGCATACCACTTATCGTGAACCAGTAGAACAATCATAAAAAAATGGGCTGGTTTTAAGCCAGCCCACTTTATAGAAAATTATTATTTTCTTGTATTTATGATTTTAGCTAAACGAGGAATGATAATAAGTGCAAGAATACCTCCGATAATTGCTGTG
The DNA here is from genome assembly GCA_031261705.1 of Lactobacillales bacterium. Lineage (GTDB taxonomy): Bacteria > Bacillota > Bacilli > Lactobacillales > Streptococcaceae > JAISJD01. The sequence goes on along the minus strand of JAISJD010000008.1, from coordinate 77,646 downwards.
ATAAGCTGCGGCATACCAAATTGTGCAAGTAAAGCTCCTTTAATTTGTGGCTTTTGAGCAACAACTGCTTTTAAGGCTACTGGCAGGATATATTTAGAAACGGCAAGGTATAAAAAGGCAAATTTAGCAATTGCTGATATAATTATAGCAACAACATAGTGGGCTAATGGGTTATTGCCTTTCATATAAGAGAGGATAATCCACCATAAAAGGACGAAAACAATATTTCCAATAGCAACAACTGGTGCTAGAACAGGCATTGCTAAATGTCCAGTAACGATTGCTAAAATTGGTGTAAAAATACTGATTAATAAACCTGCTGGTAAACCAACTAAAATGGTAGCAGCGATGAGAATAAGATTGACGATTGAACCTTTGATAAGGATATATTGTGGCCCTACCATTAAAAATTCAACGACGACAATCAGAGCTAATAAAATAGCTGTTTGGGTAATACTTAACGTTTTTTTGTTCATAGTCGATAGCTCGCTTGTGAGAGAACTATCATTCACTTCCCTTCAAGTTGTTTTGTAAAGATGAGTTATTCTTCAAGGCTCTTTCTTTTTTAAAAGAAAGGTGAAACTTGCAAATATGGGGAATTATGGAATAATTTCTCAATACTTGTGAAAAAAAGAATAAATCACTTCACGGCACTAATTGTATCAATACTTGAAAGCGTTAGCAAGCAACGGAGAGATTTATTTTAAAAAAAATCGACAAAACAAGAAAGTCAATACTAATTATGGAAAAATCGAGAAAGATTACGAATGGGTGATAAATGGAATTTTTGCTTTTCGTATATTTTTCCGAAATTAAATAAAGGAAGGTCGTAGAGGATATGACAGTAGTAAAAATTGTTTTTTCAAGTGCAACAGGGAACACAGAGGGGATTTCAGAATTTTTAGAGGAACAATTCACTGAATTAGGTGCTGATGTAGAACGTATTGATGCAGATGATGATGTTGATGATGATGTTTTTGAAGATGCAGATGTTTGTGTGTTAGCAACATATACTGATGGAGATGGTGAAATTCCATTTAACTTACAAGATTTCTATGAAGAATTACCAGATCAAGAATTAGAAGGAAAAGTATTCGGCGTTGTCGGAAGTGGCGATAGCGAACTTTATCCTGATGCTTTCTGCCAAGCAGCAATTGATTTTGCAGATGCTTTTGCAAAGACAGGTGCGAAAAAAGGGGCTGAAACAGTAAAAATCGAAAATGACGCTGACGACGAGGATGAGGAAACTTTGAAAGCTTTTGCCAGTGCTTTAGTTGGAGAATAACCAGAAAAAGAGAGGTGAAAACTGAATGAAAAAAACAAAAACAATGGATGGGAATACTGCTGCTGCTTATATCTCTTATGCGTTTACTGAAGTAGCTGCTATTTACCCAATTACCCCAAGTTCTACAATGGCTGAAGTTGTGGATGAATGGGCAGAACAAGGTAAGAAAAATATTTTTGGGGAACCTGTGCGAGTGGTTGAAATGCAATCTGAAGCGGGTGCAGCAGGTGCAGTGCATGGTTCGCTAAAAACTGGTGCTTTGACGACTACTTATACAGCAAGTCAAGGGTTGCTGTTAATGATACCGAACATGTTTAAAATTGCTGGGGAATTATTACCAACTGTTTTTCATGTGGCAGCTCGTGCGGTATCAACAAATGCGTTAAGTATTTTCGGTGATCATAGCGATGTCATGGCAGCTCGTCAAACAGGCTTTTGTATGTTAGCAGAAGCAGGTGTTCAGGAAGTAATGGATTTATCAGCGGTTGCCCATTTAGCTAGTATTGAAGGTAAGCTACCGTTTATGAATTTCTTTGACGGTTTTAGAACGAGTCATGAATTACAAAAAATTGAGTTAATTGATTATGAAGATTTAAAGGCGATGATGGATTGGGAAGCACTAGCAGAATTTCGTAAACAAGGAATGAATCCAAATCATCCAAATGTTTCAGGAACTGCACAAAACCCAGATATTTATTTTCAACAACGTGAAACGGTCAATCAGTACTATGATAAAATGCCAGCTATCGTTCAAAAATACATGCAAAAGATTAATGCGCTGCGTGGAACGAATTATGATTTGACAGATTATTATGGAGACCCTGAAGCAACAGAAGTTATTATTTCCATGGGTTCTGTTTCACCTACGATTCAACAAACGGTGGACTACTTGAACAAGCAAGGTCGTAAGGTCGGACATATTAATATTCATTTGTATCGTCCATTTCCTACTGAAAACTTACTTGAAAAATTACCGAAAACAGTGAAAACAGTTGCTGTTTTAGACCGTACAAAAGAACCTGGTTCAGATGCGGAACCATTATTGTTAGACGTACAAAGCGTGTTATATCATCATGAAAATCGTCCAGTTGTGATTGGTGGGCGTTATGGAATTGCTTCTAAGGATATTACTCCAGATCAAATTGTCGCTGTATTTGACCACATGCTTTTACCAGTTGAACAATTGAAACCTCGTTTTACAGTTGGAATTATTGATGATGTCACACATTTATCCCTACCAATAGGTGAAGTACTTGATTTAACACCAGATAGCACTTTCCAAGCAAAATTCTGGGGACTTGGTTCTGACGGAACAGTTGGTGCAAACAAGCAAGCAATTAAGATTATTGGGAATAATGCAGATTACTATGCACAAGCCTACTTTGCTTACGATTCTAAAAAATCAGGTGGCTTGACTATTTCGCATATCCGTTTTGGGAAAGAACCGATTTTGTCAACGTATAACGTGAGTCGTAGTGATTTTGTTGGCTGTAACAATAGCGCCTACATCCATAAATATGATTTATTAACAGGTCTAAAAGACGGCGGAACCTTCCTCCTAAACACTGTCTGGGATGAAGAAAAGATAAAAACACATTTACCGGCTCGCTTAAAACGCTATTTAGGAGAACACAACATTAAGTTTTACACAATTAATGCTGCAGCAATTGCACAAGAGCTAGGTTTACAAGGACGTATTAATACGATTATGTCTGCTGCATTCTTTGAACTTTCAGACATTATGGATAGAGAAACTTTCTTACCATTGATGCGTGATGAAATCAAAGCAGCTTATGGAAAGAAATCTATGAAGATTGTGGAAACGAACTGGAAAGCGATTGATGCTACTTTTGCTGAGTTGAGACACATTGAAATTCCACAAGAATGGGCAACGCTTGAAGTTGCTGAAGAAAAAGTCGATAATTCTGGAAAACCAGCTTACATTACGAATATTTTAGAACCAATCAATCGTCAAGAAGGCAATCAGCTTTCAGTGAAGGATTTGATTGATAATGGAATGCTTGGTGGAGTCATGCCAATGGGTACAGCTGCTTATGAAAAACGTGGAATTGCTCTACAAGTCCCTGAATGGTCGCCAGAAAAATGTACAATGTGTAATGAATGTGCGTTTGTCTGCCCACATGCTGCGATTCGTCCGTTCTTAGCGGATGAGGAAGAAATGAGTGAAGCGCCAGAAGGCTTTATCACACGAGAAATGCGTGGCGCAGACGGTTTACAATATCGCATTCAAGTATCTCTTGAGGATTGTACGGGCTGTGGCTTATGTGTAGCAGTTTGTCCTGCAAAAGAAAAAGCACTTGCAATGAAACCATACGAAGAACAAAAAGAAGAAGCAATCAATTGGGCGTTTGCGATGACCTTGAGCCAAAAAGTAAATCCTGTGAAGAAATTCTCCGTGAAGGGTTCTCAATTTGAAAAACCGTTACTTGAATTTTCAGGAGCATGTGCTGGCTGCGGAGAAACACCGTATATCAAGCTGATTACTCAACTTTATGGGGATAGAATGATGATTGCCAATACTACAGGCTGCTCATCCATCTGGGGTGCCTCTTCTCCAGCAACACCTTATACCACAAATGAAGAAGGACAAGGCCCAGCATGGAGTAACTCACTCTTTGAAGACAACGCAGAATATGGTCTAGGCATGCACGTAGCGAATCAAACGAAACGTGACCGCTTGGCAATCAAGGTGGAAGCTGCACTTCAAACGGGTGTAGGAACAGAAGATACCAAAGCATTATTAAGAGATTGGTTAGATTATAAAAATGAGGGCGAAGGCAGTCGTCAAAGAGCAACGAAACTGGCGGCGGCATTAAAAGAAGAGTCTGATGAACAATTGCAAGCAATCTTGGCGGATGAAGAAATGTTTGTAAAACCAAGTCAATGGATTATCGGTGGCGATGGTTGGGCATATGATATTGGTTTTGGTGGGATTGACCATGTTCTTGCGACCAATGAAGACGTCAATATTTTAGTCATGGATAATGAACTTTACGCCAATACTGGTGGGCAAATGTCCAAAGCAACGCCAACTTCAGCGATTGCAAAATTTGCTGCTGGTGGGAAGAAAACGAAGAAAAAAGATTTAGGCATGATGGCAATTTCTTACAACGATGTCTATGTAGCACAAATTGCGATTGAAGCAAACCCAATGCAAGCAATTAAAGCGATTGCCGAAGCAGAAAGCTATCCAGGTCCATCTTTGATTATTGGTTACACACCTTGTATCAATCACGGTTTACGTGGTGGTATGAGTCAAACCATTCGTGAGTCTAAAGAAGCGGTTGAGTCAGGTTACTGGCAATTGTATCGTTACGACCCACGTCTTGCAGCTAAAGGAAAAGACCCAATGCGGATTGATTTCAAGAAGGCGGACTTTGACAAGATGGAAACTTTCTTGGAACAACAAACAAGATTCTCTGCTTTACGCAATGTGAAGAAGGATGAGGAAGAAGTGCAAGAAATGCTACACCATACCGTTGAGGATATGGAAGAACGTAGTGAAAATTACAACCGTCTCGCTTCATTGAAGAAATAAAAACTATCCATTCGAAAGTGTTCAGTTAGCTCTGACATTTTCGAGTGGATTTTCTTATTTTGGAAACTCTTTCTTTGCTAGCGTGCTATACTTAGATTAAGAAAAAAACTGAGAGGATGAAAGGAAATGACTCATGTCGCTAGTGGTGTGGGTGTGTTGAAACGTGTTTTACTTTCTTCGCGAGATGCTCTGATTTCACCAGCACTGATTAATGAGATTTCAAAAAAATTGGTCGAATACTGTGCTAGATATGGATAAAACGAAAAGAGAACATGAGGCGCTCATTCAACTTTATGAACGTAATGGAGGAACAGTTGAAATTCAACTACCGGATAAAAAATTGCCGAGTGTGGCTTTCTCTCGAGATTTTGGTGCTTGTGTAAAAGAGAGATATATTCTAAGGAATTATAAACATGTTGTTCGTTGTGGAGAACAGATTACTTATGAAAAATAGATGGTGGATCTTGGTGTTCCTAAAAGTGGTGAAGTAAAAAATGGTTTCTTCGAGGGTGCGATTTTGCTTGACGTTCCCATTAAATCGAGAAGGGGAGGAAAGGAATGGATAAGCGGACGAATGAAGAAATGCTGGAGTTAATCTTGAATTTCGCTAAAACGCATTCACAGATTGAAGTGGTAGGCATGGAGGGAAGTCGTGCCAATCCGAATGTATCACCAGATGATTTTCAAGATTTTGATATTACTTATTTTGTAGATACGTCAGAACATTTGGTACAACTAAAGCAGGAAAATTGGGAAGAAGCCTTTGGGAAAACGATTATTTCACAGGAGCCTGAAAATTTATTTGCTGATTATGGTTTCACTAAGTTGATGTTATTTGAAGATGAAAACCGAATAGATTTGAAAATTTTATTGATAAGCGATGTGGAGGACTATTTAGAAAGTGAGTCGTTGAATACGATTATCTATGGTGGAGAGTCGGTAGAAACTAGCGAGAAATCCTTTTTAGTGAACGCACCTAGTGAACAAGAATTTTATGAATGTGTGAATGAATTTTATTGGGTGTCAACCTATATTGTGAAAGGGTTAAGCCGTGACCAACTTCTTTATGCAAATGGGATGTTAGAAAAAGTTGTTCGTCCAGAGTTGTTAAAAATACTTTCTTGGAAGTCTTTTATTGGTGAAAATGCTGGAAAAGAAAACTATAAACTATTAGAAGTATATCCTGAACTTGCAGAGTTATACAAGCTAGGTTCTGTTCAAGAAACTTGGCAGGCGTTGATAAAAATGGAGAAAATGTTTAGGAAGTCTTTATACAGTTTTGATTTTCCGATTCCTAATGAAGTAGAAAAAACTTCCGAATATATTCAAAAATATTTTTTGATGAATCAATAATTAGGGGAAGAATGGTGGCTGGGTGTGCGCTCAATCTTTTTTTGAGGGGTTCACTAACATTTTGTAAGCAAAATATTGGACTTACTAAAAGTTAGTTGATATGATACAACATGTAAACAATCATAAAACAATTAAAAAGGGGTATGAAATTATGTCAAAATTTTTAGATTCATTAAAAAAACGTCGTTCAATTTACGGATTAGGTCGTAATACTGATTTATCAAACGAAGAAATTGAAACAATTATCAAAGACGCTGTAAAGAATTCACCATCAGCTTTTAACTCACAAACTTCTCGTGTTGTTTTCTTATTTGGTGAAGCAAACCAAAAATTATGGGAAATCACTGAAGAAACATTGAAACCATTAACTCCAGCAGAATTTTTCCCAAACACTCAAGCAAAATTAGCAGGTTTTGCTGCTGGTATTGGTACAGCACTTTTCTTTGAAGATACAGATGTTGTGGCAAATCTACAAGAACAATTCCCATTATATGCGGATAACTTCCCAGATTGGTCTGAACAATCAACAGGTATTGCTGCAGTTAATGCATGGGTTGCATTAGCAGAAGCAAACATTGGTGCAAACTTACAACATTACAATCCAGTAATTGATGAAAAAGTTGCCGCAGAATTTGATATTCCAGATTCATGGAACTTACGTGGTCAATTAGTCTTTGGTTCAATCGAAGCTCCAGCTGGAGAAAAAGACTTTATGAATGATGCTGACCGTTTCAAATCTTTTAACTAATAATAAAATTTATGGCAAGTGTGCATTTTTTTTGCATACTTGCCTTTTTCTTTTAAAAGTAAGAATTTATCCACTTTAAATTGTTATATGAATTTTCCACTTTTATAAGATTTAAGTTGCTCAAAAATTTTTATTTTACAGAAAAGTATAGACCAATTTTTTTATAAATGGTAGAATGTAAGTGCATTCAAAATAAAATAAAAGTCTACAAGGAGGAATCGAACTATGGGAAAATTAGGTATTTCAATCTATCCAGAACGTTCAACTTTTGAAAAGGATAAGGCATATCTCGATTTAGCACATAAATATGGCTTTAAACGTGTTTTTACCTCATTGCTTCAAATTAAAGAAGACAAAGAAAAGGTTTTAGCTGAATTTAAAGCAGTAGTTGACTACGCTAATTCATTAGATATGGAAGTAATGGTAGATATTAATCCGGCACTTTTCGAACAACTTGAAATTAGCTATGACGATTTAAGCTTTTTCGATAAAATGGGTGCTTATGGCGTTCGTTTAGATTTAGGCTTTACTGGTGCAGAAGAAGCGAAAATGACTCGTAATCCATATGGTATCAAGATTGAAATCAATATGAGCCAAGGAACCAATTATGTGGATAATATTATGAGCTATTCTCCAAATACAGATAATTTGCTTGGTTCACATAATTTTTACCCTCATCGTTATTCTGGTTTAGGTTTTGACCACTTCATGTATTGCACAAAAAAATTTAAAAAATATAATTTAAACACCATGGCATTTGTTAACTCGCATGATGCAACATTTGGACCTTGGCCAACACAAGATGGACTTTGTTCATTGGAAGAACACCGCGATTTAGAAATTTCAACTCAAGTAAAGCACTTAAAATTAATCGGTGGAATTGATGACATTTTGGTTGGGAATGCTTATGCTTCAGAAGCTGAATTAGCAGCAATGGCAGACGCATTTAACGCACCTGAACCAACGTTAAAGGTAGTTGCATATAAAGATATTACAGATGCAGAGCATAAATGCTTGTTTGATAGCGAACATAGCTATCGTGGAGATAAATCAGATTATATCTTACGTTCAACCATGACACGTGTTTGGTATGCGGACAAGGAATTTCCAGCGCACAATACCGTGGATATTACGCGAGGGGATGTCTTGATTGATAACGTGGGTTACGGGCAATACAAGGGAGAAACACAAATTGCATTGAAGGAAATGAAAAATGATGGACGAGTTAATGTTGTCGGTCGTATTTCAGATGATGAATTGTTCCTATTAGGTTATTTGAAACCTTGGTCTGGATTTAAGATGCTTGAAGTTAAATAATTTTGATAAGGCACCGTAGATATTGCTCTAGGGTGCCTTTTAGCTATCGTTTTTCTCAAATTTAAGTTATACTAGAACATGGTGTTTTAGAGAAAAAAATAATCTAGCACGACGAATAGAAATAGAAGAAATCAAAGTAGAAGAAAAATATACGCTACTTGTTTTACTTTTCCTATTTTGGACGATTCGTCTTAATTTTGTAATGAAAAGGGGGCAAAACAATGTCCATGTTTTTAGATTCAGCAGTCATTGAAATTAAAGCCGGAAAAGGTGGCGATGGAATGGTTGCTTTCCGTCGTGAAAAATATGTTCCAGACGGCGGACCAGCTGGTGGAGACGGTGGTCGTGGGGGCGATGTAATCTTAGTTGTTGACGAAGGGTTACGCACACTCTTAGATTTCCGCTACAATCGTCATTTTAGAGCGCCTGCTGGTGAAAATGGAATGAGCAAAGGTATGCACGGTCATGGGGCTGAGGATAAGGTTATCAAGGTTCCACCCGGCACAACTGTTCGTGATGCAGAAACAGGAAAATTAATCGGAGATTTGATTGAAAACGGGCAAGAATTAGTGGTTGCGCGTGGCGGACGTGGTGGACGTGGGAATACACGTTTTGCGACACCGAAAAATCCCGCACCCGAGCTTGCTGAAAATGGCGAACCGGGACAAGAACGTAAAATCGAATTAGAGTTAAAAGTTTTAGCAGATGTCGGTCTCGTTGGTTTCCCTTCTGTTGGAAAATCTACCTTGTTGTCCGTTATTTCTGCAGCCCGACCAAAGATTGGTGCGTATCATTTTACTACATTAGTACCAAATCTTGGAATGGTACATCTACATGACGGACGTAGCTTTGTAGCAGCTGATTTACCCGGCTTGATTGAAGGAGCTTCACAGGGTGTCGGACTTGGCACGCAATTTTTACGTCATATTGAACGAACCCGTGTTATTTTACATGTGATTGATATGAGTGGAATGGAAGGTAGAGATCCTTATGACGATTACAAGGCAATCAATGCTGAACTTGAACAGCACAATTTACGATTGTTAGAACGTCCACAAATTATTGTTGCAAATAAAATGGATATGCCGGATGCCGAAGAAAACTTGAAGGAGTTCCGCAAAAAAATTCAAGCAGAAAAAGAAGATGAGTTTGCAGATGATATTCCAATCTTCCCAATCTCAGGAATTACTCGTCAAGGCTTAGACAATTTACTTAATGCCACGGCTGATTTATTAGACGTGACCCCTGAATTTCCATTATATGATGAAGAAATGGAAGAAGATTCAGTTTACTACGGCTTCAATCCAGAAGCACCGAAATTTGATATTAAGCGGATGCCAGATACTTCATGGGAACTTTCTGGTGAAGAAATTGAAAAATTATTTGCGATGACAAACTTTGACCATGACGAAACGGTTATGCGTTTTGCTCGTCAATTACGTGGCTTGGGCGTGGATGAAGCATTACGCGCTCGTGGTGCAAAAGACGGAGATATTGTCCGTATTGGCAAGTTTGAATTTGAATTTGTAGATTAAGAATAGTTAGAAGAATAATTTGGGGCTGGGAGTTATATCCTAGCCTTATTGCCTTTGGGTTGTTCTTCAAAAAAATAGAAGAAAGATTGTGAATGATTTATGGAATTACAATTTTTAGGAACAGGTGCAGGAGTTCCTGCAAAGCATAGAAATGTTACGAGTATCGCATTGAAATTATTGGCAGAAATTAATGCTATTTGGCTGTTTGATTGCGGTGAAGGGACTCAAATGCAGATTTTACGGACAACAATTCGTCCACGTAAGATTAAAAAAATATTTATCACCCATTTACATGGGGACCATATCTTTGGTTTGCCAGGCTTGGTTAGTAGTCGCTCTTTTCAAGGGGGCGATCAACCACTGAGTGAGTTAGAAATTTACGGTCCTAAAGGAATTGCGGAATTTGTGCAATCTGCCTTGAAAATTTCAGGAACAAAATTAGCTTATCCTATCAAATTTATTGAAATTACTGAGGGTGGCGAAATTTTTCGAGATAAGAATTTCACGGTCTATGCTTTACCGTTAGACCATGGAATTCAATCTTTTGGTTATCGTGTGGTAGAGGTAGACCACGAGGGAGAATTACAGGTCGAAAAGCTACGAGCGTTAGACATTCCTGCTGGGCCTATTTACGGTCGCTTGAAAAAAGGCGAGACAGTAACATTAGAGGACGGACGTGTTATTAACGGATCAGATTTTGTCGGTGAAACACGAAAAGGAAGAGTCGTGACGATTCTTGGCGATACTAGAAAAACAAATAACAGCGTGATTTTAGGGCGTGAGGCGGATGTCTTAGTGCATGAAAGTACCTTTAAAAAAGGTAGCGAAAAAATGGCACATCAGTATTTCCATTCAACAAGCATACAAGCCGCTCAAGTTGCAGAAGAAGCAAAAGCTAAACGACTGTTACTAACGCATATCAGTGCGCGTTATTTAGCAAAAGAGGCACAAGAATTAGAGCGAGAAGCACAAGAGGTATTTGAGAATGCAAAAGTCATGCACGATTTTGTGGAAATTGATATTCCGTTTGAATAAGGTGAGGGATGAAGCTCATGAGAAAAAAAGATTTAACCAATAAAGTTGTTCTGATTACTGGTGCTTCAAGTGGATTAGGCGAGGAGTTGGCTTACGCGTTTGCGGAAACAGGAGCTATTTTGGTGTTGGTTGCCCGTAGAATAGATGAATTGCGGAGAGTACAGAAAAATGTTCGCACCTTAACCAAGCAAAAAGTGTTTATTTATTCTCTTGATTTATCTCAACCCTCTGAAATTGATACAGTGGTTTCGTCTATTGAAGATAATGTTGGGGCAGTAGATGTTCTAGTGAACAATGCGGGCTTTGGCTTATTCAAGGAGTTTCTATCTATTGATGATAAGGTCATGCGAGAAATGTTTGAGGTTAACGTCCTTGGAATGATTTCTTTAACGCAAAAGTTAGCTAAAAAGATGCTGACAAAAGAGCAAGGACACATCATTAATGTAGCGTCTATGGCTGGGAAATTAGCATCACAAAAATCAACCATTTATAGTGCGACAAAATTCGCTGTGATTGGATTTTCAAATGCTCTTCGTTTAGAATTTGCACCTTTAGGAATTTTAGTGACCACGGTCAATCCTGGACCTATTCGGACACATTTTTTTGATAGGGCAGATGAAACGGGAGATTATCTTAAGAAAATTGGAAGTTTAGCATTAGACCCTAAGAAATTGGCGAAGGAAATCGTCCAATCGGTTGGGAAAAATCGTAGAGAAATTAATCGACCAATGCTCATGGAAGGTACGGCGAAATTTTCAGCACTTTTCCCAAAGCTAACCGATTTTTTATCTTTACATGTATTTAATTTGAAATAAAAAGGAATCTGTTATGAAAAAATCGAATTTTAATTGGCAAGAAAATCAAGAGGAAGAATTACCGGTTTCATTTCTTGAACATGCAGAAAATGAAAAAATTCATCCTTTAGTCGCACAAATTTTATGGCAAAGAGGAATTCAAACAACCGAACAGTTAGAGGCCTTTTTGTACCCCTCTTTAGAACAATTACATGACCCATTTTTGCTCTATGATATGGAAAAAGCAGTGGAACGTATTCGGAAAGCAGTTGAAAATGGAGAACAGATTTTAGTTTACGGAGATTATGACGCAGACGGAATCACAAGTACGACCGTTATGAAAGAAGCAATTGAGCTAGTTGGTGGAGAAGTCAGCTATTTTTTACCTAATCGTTTTGTCGATGGTTATGGGCCTAATCTTGATGTCTACAAGTATTACATTGAAACGCAAGGAATTTCGTTGATTATTACGGTGGATAACGGCGTGGCAGGTCATGAAGCGATTGCTTATGCGACCTCTCTAGGAATAGATGTGATTGTAACAGATCACCATGAAATCCCACCAACATTACCGAATGCGTATGCGATTATTCATCCAAAGCATCCAGATGGAAACTATCCGTTTAGAGAACTGGCGGGTGTAGGTGTTGCATTTAAAGTTGCGACTGCCTTATTAGATGAAATTCCTACCGAATTTTTAGATATGGTTGCGATTGGTACGATTGCTGACCTAGTTTCTCTGACAGGAGAAAATCGTGCGTTAGTTAGTCTTGGTTTACAAATGATTAAAAATACTGAAAGAATTGGCTTAGAGGAACTAATAAAAATTGCGGGAATTGAGAAATCGACATTCACGGAAGAAAATATTGGGTTTGGAATTGGTCCAAGATTAAATGCGCTAGGTCGACTTGGTGAGGCAAGCCCAGGTGTTGAGTTAATGACGACTTTTGATGAGGAAGAATCCAAAGAACTGGCGGAAATGATTGATAAAATCAATGAAGAACGAAAAGAAATTGTCAATCAAATCACTGAGGAAGCTGTTGGAATGCTTAGTGAGCTGCCCAACTCACCTGTTAATGTTTTGGCAAAAGAAGGATGGCACGAGGGGGTTCTAGGAATTGTTGCAGGAAAAATTATGCAGCAAACTGGAAAACCGACGATTGTCTTAACTATCAAACTAGATGAAAAAGTGGCGAAAGGTTCCGCTAGAAGTGTGGAAGCGTTGAATATTTTTGAAGCATTGAGTAGTCGCCGAGAGATTTTCACCGCTTTTGGTGGGCATCATATGGCTGCAGGCATGACTCTTTCAGTCGAAAATCTTGAGAAGTTGAGAGAAACTCTTGAAGATTATATTGTGGTGAATGCGATTGATATGACACAAGGGGCAAGTCTAACAATTGATGAAAAATTATTGATTGAAAAAGTTGATATTCCTTTTATCGAGCAGCTTTCTGTGTTAGCACCATTTGGAACGGATAATCCCAAGCCAACTTTTGAGTTTGATAAGGTTAACGTGACTGAAACAAGAGCGATTGGAGCAGACGGTGCACATTTGAAATTTCAACTGAAAACTGATGATGCGACACTTGATGCTATTGCCTTTGATTTTGGCAAGTATCAATATGAGTTTAGTACATTTGCTGAAAATAGTTTTGTAGGGAAATTAGATATTAACGAATGGAATGGAAATAAAAAGCCTCAGCTAATGGTAGAAGATTTTGCTGTGGAGGGGATTCAGGTCTTTGATTTACGTGGGAAAAATAGTCGTAAATTGATTCCTTTTGAAAGTGGTTTATTTTTGCTATTTCATGAAAATAGTCGTAAAATTTTACCGGCACAAATTGCTGAAGAACAGATTGTGATGATTGATGAAGCAGATATGACGACAAGTCAAGATTTAGTAGTAGTAGATGTACCAAATGATTTAGAGGGTTTACGTTCGTTTGTTGATGAAGGAGAATATTCGCGCGTTTACTTGCTCGGTTATTCAAAAGATGAGGCGTATTTGAATGGTGTCGGTAGTCGAGATCAATTTGCACGTTTATTCAAGTTTATTAAGCAACAAAAAGAGCTAGATGTTCGATATAAGCTAAAACAAATTGCTCAATTCTTAAAAATTCCTCAAAGTCTATTAATCTTTATGATAAACGTGTTTTCTGAGCTAGAATTTGTTACAATAGACAACGGTGTTTTAACGGAAGTGACGCACCCTCAAAATAGAGCGTTAACTGAAAGTTCGATTTACCAAGAACGCATGGTACAGATTAAGTCAGAAGAATTTCTTTTGCTTAGTGATGTTGAAACCATTCGTGAGTGGTTAAGTGGAAATAGGGATAATAATTAAATATGAGCAAGCGTAACTGCTCAAAGAAGGAGAACAAAAAATGGATTTAACAAAGTATATTGCAAGTATTGAGAACTATCCAAAGGAAGGGATTACGTTTCGTGATATTTCTCCATTAATGGCGAACGGTGCGGCTTACCGAGATGCTACACAACAAATTGTTGATTATGCGAAAGAAAAAAATATTGACATGGTTGTTGGTCCTGAGGCGCGCGGCTTTATCGTTGGCTGCCCAGTAGCTTTTGAGATGGGTGTTGGCTTTGCACCAGTTCGTAAACCAGGGAAATTACCTCGTGAAACAATTTCCGCGGAGTATGAAAAAGAATACGGTGTGGATACTTTGACAATGCATAAAGATGCTATTACGCCAGGGATGCGTGTATTAGTTGTAGATGATTTACTTGCTACTGGTGGGACAGTGAAAGCAACGATTGAAATGATTGAAGCATTAGGTGGTATCGTTGTCGGTTGTGCATTCTTGATTGAATTAGATGAATTACGCGGACGGGATAAAATTGCTGATTACGAAGTAAAAGCACTGATGCATTATTAAAATTGGAGCGGTCAGATTTATCTGATCGTTTTTGGTGCAATTATTTTTATTTGAGAGTATTATGAAAATATAAACAGGAAAGAAGTGTTGTGTTATGTTAATTATTGAATACAAAGAAGTAAATGGCGATGTACAAACCAAAGAATACAAAAACGTAGACGAATTTTTAACATTACAAATGAGAGAAGTTCCAAATATTCAAGATCATCTTTCCGTTGTTAAAGCAACGATTGATGGGAAAGAATTAGATTTTTCTGGTAACGTTGGAGAATTATTTTTTAAATTAAACTCTGGTAAATACGATTTTAAATAGGCAAATAGATTCACGAGAACTGATTACTTTCTTACTTTTGCGGTAGGAAAGTTATTAGCTCTCGTTTTTTTTATTATGGAAATCGTCTGAAATGTGTTTGTTGGTAATATTCTTGATAACGTTGCTCACGAACATGGCGACGAAATCTTTTTTCATCCCACGCTAACAACCATAAGATAAATAATGGAATAAGAGAAAGTATTGCCCATTTTACACCAACAGAACCTAAAATAATGCCTAAAATTAAAATAAATAGAATAAAACCAAATCTTCTTACAGAATGCATAATTGACACACCTTTCTTATTTGTTCGCTTATAGAAATATTATAACGAATATTTGTTCTTTTTGCTTTTGAAAAATATCGATTGCCCTTTTCGACAATCGAAATAAATTAATAAATGCGGTCACGATAAAGGCCGATGACTCTTCCTAAAATAGAAACTTCTTGAAGAATGATTGGGTCCATAGAGTCGTTTTCAGGCTGCAAACGGTAGTGGTTATTCTCTTTAAAGAATCGTTTGCATGTTGCTTCATCCTCAGTAGTCATAGCGATAACGATATCCCCATTTTCTGCATAGGGCTGTTTACGGACTATGACGTTATCACCGTCTAAAATCCCAGCATTAATCATACTTTCCCCACGAATCGTCAGCATGAATAAAGAATTTTCTTCGTATTTTAGATTTGGCGGAAGCGGAAAATAATCTGTGGCATCTTCTACAGCTAAAATTGGTTCCCCTGCTGTAACAATTCCAAGAACAGGAATTTGATCAGGCTGAATACCTAGAGTAGACAAACCTTTTGTTGTGACTTCCATGGCACGTGGTTTTGTTGGATCTCGTTGAATGTAGCCTTTTCTTTCTAAGCGTTCAAGATGTCCGTGAACAGTAGAGGTAGAAGATAAATCTACGGCAGTACCAATTTCCCGTACGGTAGGCGGGTAGCCCTTTTGTTCGACTTGTTCATAGATAAATCTCAAAACATCCATCTGTCTTGAGTCGGATCGTTTTGGCATAATTAACAGCTCGCTTTCATAATTTATAAATTTAGGATAGCACAAATGTTCGTCCCCGTCAAACGTCTGTTCGATAAAAATAGCGAAAAATTGTTTTTTCTTTCTTGCTCATATAGAATATAGATTGTAAGTACAATGAAAGGATGATATTTGATGATTACAGACGAAAAAATAGCAAGAATTAATGAATTGGCAAAAATTGCAAAAACTGAAAAAGGATTAACAAAAGAAGAAAAAGAGGAACAAGCAGTTCTTCGTTGTGAATATATTGATGCTATCAAAGGGAATGTACGTCACCATATTGAAGGCATTAAAGTAGTGGATGAGGAAGGAAATGATATCACTCCTGAAAAACTAAAAGAAATCCAAAAAGAAAAGGGTTTACATGGGCGTAAGTAGAAGATTTTATTGTGTTTTGATGTCAGAAAAGATAAAATAATAGTGAATTAAAATTAGGAGATGATTCTTTGTTTGATACAGTAGACCAATTAGGAGTAAACACGATTCGCACACTTAGTATTGACGCTATTCAAAAGGCAAATTCAGGACACCCGGGATTACCGATGGGTTCTGCCCCTATGGCGTATACGCTTTGGACCAAATTCTTGAAAATTAACCCAGCCACTTCACGCAATTGGAGTAACCGTGACCGCTTTGTCTTGTCGGCAGGACATGGGTCAGCGATGCTTTATAGCTTGCTTCACTTAGCGGGATATAACCTTTCCATAGAAGACTTAAAACAATTTCGCCAATGGAACTCCAAAACACCTGGGCACCCAGAAGTGAATCATACAGACGGGGTAGAAGCGACAACGGGACCACTTGGGCAAGGGTTCGCTAATGCCGTTGGAATGGCTATGGCAGAAGCTCATTTGGCAGCGACCTATAACCGTAAAGATTATCCAATCGTTGACCACTATACCTATGCGTTAAGTGGAGATGGCGACTTAATGGAGGGTGTGTCACAAGAAGCGGCGTCACTTGCAGGACACTTAAAACTTGGAAAATTAACTGTTTTATACGATTCTAACGATATTTCCCTCGACGGACCAACCTCTATGGCGTTTACCGAAAATGTTGGCGAACGATTCAAAGCTTATGGGTGGCAACATCTTCTTGTCAAAGATGGTAATGACCTAGAAGCAATTGCCAAAGCACTAGAAGAAGCGCGAGCTGAAACAACAAAACCAACCTTGATTGAAGTGAAAACAATTATTGGTTTTGGCGCACCAAAACAAGGAACTTCTGCAGTACATGGGGCGCCTTTGGGGGCAGATGTCGAAGCAACGAAAAAAGCATATGGTTGGGACTATCCAGCGTTTACTGTGCCAGAGGAAGTCGCTACACGCTTTAAAGAAACAATCAACGCTCGTGGGGAAAAAGAAGAAGCGGAATGGAACGAATTATTTGCGAAATACCAATCCGATTATCCCGAACTTTCGGCGCAATATACGCAAGCATTTGCGAATGAATTGCCAACAGATTGGGCGAAAAACTTGCCAAGCTATGACTTAGGTACCAGTGCGGCCAGTCGTGTGACATCAAAAGACACGATTCAAGCACTTTCTGCAAGTATTCCAGCATTCTGGGGGGGGTCAGCTGATTTATCTGCCTCCAATAATACTATGGTAGCGGTGGAAACTGCGTTTCAACCAGATAATTATCAGGGACGGAATATTTGGTTTGGCGTGCGTGAGTTTGCGATGGGTGCGGCAATGAATGGGATTGCGTTACACGGAGGAACGAAAGTTTATGGGGGAACCTTCTTCGTCTTTTCCAATTATTTACTCCCAGCGATTCGTATGGCAGCTATTCAAAATCTACCAGTGACCTATGTCTTTACGCATGACTCTATTGCGGTTGGAGAAGACGGGCCAACTCATGAACCAATTGAACAATTAGCGAGTGTTCGTTCGATGCCGGGACTCTCAGTTCTTCGTCCAGCGGATGGAAATGAAGTAGTTGCCGCATGGAAATTAGCAATAGAATCAACAGACAAACCAACAGCGTTAATTTTGAGTCGTCAAAATTTACCTGTTTTGGAAGGAACAAAGGAGCACGCCCTTGAAAATGTAGCCAAAGGTGGCTATGTCCTTTCACCTGCCAAAAGTGAAGTACCAGAAGGGATTTTGATTGCGACAGGAGCAGAAGTGAAATTAGCTTTAGATGCACAAGCAACACTTGCAGCACAAGGCAAAGACGTTTCAGTGGTTTCTCTCCCAAGTTTTGATTTATTTGATGCACAATCTGCGGCTTACAAGGAATCTGTTTTACCAACAGCAGTGACTAAACGTCTAGCAATTGAAGCAGGTTCAAGTTTCGGTTGGGCGAAATATGTTGGCTTAGCTGGTGATACCGTAACGATTGACCGCTATGGGGCCTCTGCGCCGGGAGAAATTGTCTTTGAGAAATTTGGTTTCACTGTTGAAAATGTGGTAAATAAATATAATTCTTTATAAATAATCTTGAAATTGTCTATTCTTCTCATTCTAGAATAGGCAATTTTTTATTAAAGTTTTTTAAAAGTTTCAGTTTTAGGTATTTAAACATCTAAATGTAATATAATGGTGGTTTATTAAAATACAGAAGCTTTTAAAAGGTTTTGGATTAGATCTGATAAATTCAAAGGTTCAAGAAAATTAAATATAAAATAGAGAAGAAATCATGAAATTATATTACAGAACGTTTAAAAGATTGAAAGTCGGTTGTAACAGTTTGTATTAAAATATCAAATCTTGTAAAATTAAATTATCGAATATTATTTATAATCTATTGGAAAATAGTCAGGAGGATACGTCTATGAATCATACAACAAGGGCAAAACGACATCAAGCAGAAGAGGACGCTCAACGCAATAGAATAAAAAAAGCAACCTTGCCCCTTTTGAGTACAGCTTTACTTGCTGGACCAATTCTTGCCAATATTGCACCTACACATGCTAGTGCGGAAGAATTAGAAAGTCAAACACCTACATATATGAATGTTGAATCTTTTATCGCTAGGATTGCGCCTATCGCCTCTCAAGTTGCTGATGCCAATGATTTATATGCTTCAGTAATGATTGCTCAGGCGTTATTAGAAAGTAATTTTGGTAATTCTGAATTGGCTCAAGCGCCCTATTACAATCTTTTTGGAGTGAAAGGAAGTTATCGCGGGCAATCAGTTCAATTTTCTACATTGGAATATCTCAATGGGAATTGGGTTCAGATGCTGCAACCGTTTAGACAATACAATTCTTATTGGGAAGCAATTGTTGACCAAGCAAATGTATTGATGACGACTTCATTTAATGATACTTATCATTATTCCGGAGTTTGGAAACGTAATACAATTAGTTATCAGGATGCTACTGCTTGGCTAACAGGTACTTATGCAACGGATCCCAATTACAGCTACAAGTTGAATAGTATTATTGAAAAATACGGTTTAACAATGTATGATACACCCTCTTATTTAGCACCAGATTCACAAGCGAGCTATGAGGCGGAGTATAATCAAGTAAGTCAAGCCACTGGAATAGATGTTTCAGCTTCGGCAAATGCAACAGCAGGAACGCATACGGTTGTTAGTGGAGATACACTTTGGGATATTGCTCAATATTATGGATTGACGCTAGAGCAGCTTATGACAATGAATAATTTGACTGATTATAATATTTTGATTGGTACAGTTTTGAATGTTTAAAATTACTCGTTTTAGAAAAATAAGTGAATATAAATTAATTGGTCCCTATTGGATACTTTGAGTATTTAGCAGGGATTTTAAATTTATTGCTGATTTATTATTTTCTAATTATTAGAGTGTGAAGAAGGCAGATTTCAAAACTTAATTTAAAACCACATAAAAGGCTGGCTTTCATTTTCGTTGTGATATTACCTCTTTGTAGATATATAAAAATAAAAATCCTCAATATTCACGAAGTTATAATTTAAAACGCATCTGGAGGTGGATAATTTGTTAGCGTTGGTTATTGGAATTCTGTCGATTGTTATCTCATTGTTGAATTTTTGTTACATTTTCTTCCAAATTAAATTAACAAAATTGAAAAGCGAAAACTCAAAATGGAAGTGTCAAAAATGAAGCAGAGAGATTAGGTTCTCTCCTGCTTTAATTTCTTTCTCTTTTTAATAAAAATTTTTAGTCAATTTAAAAATAAGAGTGGTACAATAAGAGAGAGATGAAAACGATTTTTTTGACAAAAATTAAATTGTTTTAAAAATATTGATGATTGGAAGGAAAGAGGAACTATGGAACGAGAGTTTATTTCCAGAAAACTAAAATTATCAGATGATGTTGAGAAAACAGAACTCATTCGTAATCATTTGCGAGAAGTGGCAGAATATAGCGGAAAATGTTCTGAAAAATTTGGACTTCCTACGATTGGTTTTCTTGTAGGTTTGCTGCACGATTTCGGAAAATACTCTGATATTTTTCAGGAAAGAATCCGAGAAGATTTAGATAATGGAGCAATTCATAGTCAGCAAGGTGCAAAATTTATATTAGAACAGAATGCATGTGTTTTATTGAAAGAAATAATTGCTCAAACCATATTTGCTCATCATGGAGGGTTACTTGATGGAGCGGATAGCGATGGAGAACGTCCGATGTATTCTAAACTTTTTAATAATGAGAAAAAACTTGAATACGAGATAGCTAAGGAACGTTTTTTAAACGAATTTTCAGAGGTAGACTTTAATGAACTTCTTGAAATAAGCGAGAAGGAATTTGGTGAATTTTTTTTGAAAATTTATCGGGATAAAAAGTTGCAAAAAGATTTCTTTTTTTACTTAAACCTTATTACTAAAGCTATTTATTCTGGTTTAGTTGATGCTGATAGAACTTGTGCTTATTTATTTGGAGTGAATCGTGAGCGGAAATATCAAACACCAAAAAGAATCTGGAACACTTTGATTCCAAAATTGGAGAATTATTTGTCAAAATATACTACTGAGAACAAATTAGATCGTATGCGGAAAAAAATATCTAATCAATGCTTTGAAAAAGGAAAGACAACTTCAACAGGTATTTATCAGTTAAGTGTTCCGACTGGTGGTGGAAAAACGTTGTCAAGCTTACGTTTTGCAATAAATCATGCTAAGAGGATGGAGAAAGACCATATTATCTATATTGTTCCTTATCTTTCTGTATTGGACCAGACGGCTAAAAGTATAAAGGAAGCGTTGGATTATCAAGAAGATTATATTTTAGAACATCACTCGAATGTATTGCGGCCAGAAAATAAAAAAGATAATGATAATTATCGACTTTTAACTTCTTCATGGGATGCTCCGATTATCCTAACGACAATGGTTCAATTTTTAGAAACGATTTATTCAAATAAAGGAACAGATTTACGAAAATTTCATAATATGGCAAATAGTGTGCTGATTTTTGACGAGGTTCAAGCTCTACCAGTGAAATGTACACATTTATTTAATTTAGCAATTAACTTCTTGAATCAGATAGCAAATTCAACTATTTTACTTTGTACTGCAACACAGCCTATTTTAGATAAAGTGAAACGTCCAATCGTGTTATCTGAATATCCCGATTTGGTTGAGCTATCTGAGGAAGAACAGGAAATTTTTAGAAGAACTGAAATTGTTGACCAGACAGCTATTCCTTACACACCTGCGTCACTTGCTGAATTTATCGAAAAACAAGTGGGTGAAAAGAAAAACACTTTAGCTATATTTAACACAAAGACACAGGCTGAATCAGTATTTAAGGAGACCCAAAAGTATACTTCTAGTAAAGTTTTCTTTTTGAGTACATCACTGTGTCCAGCGCACAGAATGAATGTGTTGGAACAAGTGAAGAAAAATCTTAAAGAAAGTGACACTCCGATTGTTTTGATTTCAACTCAACTAGTCGAAGCTGGGGTGGATGTATCCTTTGAATGTGTGATTCGGGCAAAAGCGGGATTAGACAACATCGTTCAAGCGGCTGGACGTTGTAATCGTAGTGGAGAATTTGAGGGAACAAGAGAGGTTTTTGTCATTACTATGAAAGGTGAAAACTTATCTCGTTTACCTGAAATAGAGTCAGGAAAGGACGGTTGTTCAAGGATTTTTCGGGAAAAGAAAGGGAAAGACTTTTTATCAAAGGAATGCTTAGAGCAGTATTACAATTATTATTTTTTCGGTCATGAGGAGGACAACGAGCTAGATTATCTATTGCCTGGTACAGATAAAGGAAAAACGATTTATAGATTACTTTCTGATAATCCGGAAAAGTGTAAAGCTTATAAAGATATAACGAGACAAAAATTTGAAGGTTTACCTTCTGCGTTTAAAGAGGCCTCGGACAATTTTTTTGTCATTGATAAGAATCAATTTTCAGTGGTAGTTCCTTATAATGAAGAGGCAGAAAAGTTAATCTATAATTATGAAAAATTATCTGCTAACGACTTTTCAAAAAAGAAAGCTGTTTTACGAAAATTACAGAGGTATAGTGTTTCACTACATGAATGTATTTTAAAAAAATTAGAGAAAGAGCATGCAATTTGGGTTGTGAATGAGGGATTTTATTCCATAGATAAATCAAATTATAATGATGAATTAGGAGTAATTTCCGATAAGAATGTTGAAAATTGAATGTATTAAAACGGAAAGGAGAGAGGAAATGAATGATTTAAAAAAACGAAATAGTGTTGAATTTGAAGTTTACGGGAAATACGCTTTATTTTCAGACCCCGTGACTCGTGTTGGTGGAGAAAAAATGAGTTATCAGGTACCGACTTATCAGGCAATCAAAGGAATTTTAGAAAGCGTTTATTGGAAGCCAACGATTATTTGGTATATTGACAAAATTCGAGTAATGAATAAGATAGTCACTCAAGCAAAAGGCATCCGACCGATCAAAATGAGCAGGGGGAATGACCTATCTTATTATACTTATTTGAGTGATGTACGTTATCAGGTTTTAGCTCATTTTGAGTTCAACGAAAACCGTCCTCAATTAGCGCATGATAGAAATGAAAATAAACATCATCAGATGGCAAAAAGAAAGATTGAAACAGGAGGACGTAGAGATATTTTCCTCGGCACTAGGGAATGTCAAGGCTATGTCGTTCCATGTAAGTTTGGAAGAGGAGACGGCTTTTACGATAATTATGGGGAGCTTTCGTTTGGTACCATGTTTCATGGGTTTAACTATCCAGATGAGACGGGTGAAGAGAAGCTAGAAACTCGGTTTTGGCAACCAAAAATGATAGATGGGGTGATTGAGTTTATACCACCTACTGCCTGTTCCATAGTGAAGTTTATTCGTAAACAGAAAGCAAAAGAATTTATTGACAATAGAAATTTCTCTTCTCTTACTGATGATAATCTGAAAGTAGGTGATCTTGGATGAGCTTTTGGCAAAGTTTAGTTAAAAGTTACGATGCCAATGCTAAGGAGTTGGCAAAAGAGTTTCCGTTATCAACTACCTCTATTTCAAATAATAGGGAAGACATTTTAATTGTTAAAATTGACGGAGAAGGAAACTTTTTAGAAGTTGGTAAAATAGACAAAAAGAAAAAAGATGAGTCACTTACGAATATTGTTTTTCCCGTGACAGAAGAAAGTATGGGGCGTTCAAGTGGCATTTGCCCACACCCAATTTATGACCAATATGATTACCTTTCAGGGAGTGGAAAAAAGTTTGAGGCGTATATTGAACAGCTAAAAGAATTTGCGGAAAGTGACTTTGCCACGACACAAATTAAAGCTATTTATTCCTACATGTATAAAAGAAATCTGAAAGAGGATTTAAGTAACATCAATCTAAAAGGAAAAACGAATATTTTATTTGAAGTTCAAATTCCCGGTGAGAATCAGACGAAAACCTGGAAAAATAAAGAGATGTTCCAAGCTTGGCATAGCTACTATCTGTCTAAGAAACAGGAAGGAAATCGTTTAGATTTTATCACGGGTGAGATACAAACTACTGCGAAAATACATCCGAAAAAAATATCAAATGGTAGTGGAAATGCTAAGTTAATTTCTGCTAATGATAGTTCAAATTATACTTATAGAGGGATGTTTGCAAAGCCAGAGGAAGCGCTATCTATTGGGTATGATAGTAGTCAAAAAGCCCATCAGTTTCTACGCTTTTTAATTCGAGATAGAGGCATTACTTGTGGCAAACAAGTAATCATCACGTATGAAATTGAACAAAATAAAAACGAAATGAAAATTGTGAATCCATTAAAGGATAGCAAAAATTTGTTAGAGTTATTGAGTGCCTTACAAGAAAATTCGTCGGAAGATAAAATTGCAAGCGTGGAAACGGGGAAGGATTTTGCCGAAGCATTAAAGAAAGCTATTTTGTTAGGCAAAGAATCTAAAGCTTTAACCCAGCATAAAAAGACGGCAATTGTGATTTTAGATGCTGCAACGACTGGACGACTTTCTGTGAAATATTATCAAGAACTAGATAACGAGGATTATTTAGAAAAAATCGCTGATTGGCATGGAACTTGTAAATTCAATTTTACTTATACGGATGAAAAACATGATGATCATATCTATATTAAAACACCAAGTGTAGATAGTATTATTCAAGCAGTTTATGGAAAGCCTAAAGGAGAAAATGATGAGGGTTACGAAAAGCTGAAAAAAAATGCAAGAGAACGACTAATTCATTGTATTTTTGATGGGGAGGCTATTCCGAGAGATTATGTTCATTCTGCTGTCAGAAGAGCCTCTGCACCACAAGCTTATGAAGGCAATTTTGACGAGCTTGTTAATGTAACTTGCGCGTTAGTAAGAAAATATGAGAAAGAGGTGTATGGATTGAGTTTAGAAAGAGACAATACAGAAAGAGCTTATTTATATGGGCGTCTTTTGGGAGCAGCAGATAGGTTTGAAAGTTATATTAATTACAAGGCGGGGATTAAACGCTCGACAATTGCGATGAGATATATGAATGCTTTTTCTCGAAAACCATTCAAAACGTGGCAAATTATTGAAGAGGCTTTAGTTCCTTATACTCAAAGATTAAAAGGGCAAGAAAGCACTAATATTGCTTATGCGGAGATGGAAGAAATAAAAAATATGTTTCCTAGTGTTGATGAATTTAAGAAAAATGAAGCCTTAGATGGAACTTATTTACTAGGATACTCGTGTGAAAAGATGTGGATTAAAGAAGAAGTAAAAAAATTATCAAAAAATAAAGCACAAGTGGAGGAAGAAAAATGAGTTTAACAAATAAAATTGATTTTGCGGTAATTATTGGTGTAAAGAATGCCAATCCTAATGGAGACCCTTTAAATGGAAATCGTCCTCGCCAAAATTATGATGGTTTAGGAGAGATTTCAGATGTTGCAATCAAGCGTAAAATCAGAAATAGACTTCAAGATCTCGGTCAAGCAATTTTTGTGCAAAGTAATGACCGAAGCGACGATGGACAAAACAGTTTATCTGGTAGATATAAACAATTTATCAGTTCTCTTGATAAAGGAGTAAAGGGTGATGAAGTTTTATTAAGCAAGAAACTTTGTGAGAATTGGTTAGATGTTCGTTCGTTTGGACAAGTATTTGCTTTTAGTTCAAAAGAAAGCAAAGGGATTTCAATAGGTGTTCGTGGACCTGTGTCGGTTCAAAGTGCTTTTTCGATTGAACCAATAGATATTGAAAGTATTCAGATTACTAAGAGTGTGAACGGGGAAGAAACGGAAGATGGCAGAAAAGCTTCTGATACTATGGGGATGAAACATCGTGTAGATAAAGGATTTTATGTTACTTATGGTTCGATTAATACACAGTTAGCTTCAAAAACTGACTTTTCTAACGAAGATGCAGTACTTATTAAGAAATCACTGTCAACATTATTTGAAAACGATGAAAGTAGTGCCAGACCCGCTGGGAGTATGTGGGTAGAACAAGTGATTTGGTGGGAGCATGATTCAGCGGCTGGACAATATTCAAGTGCTAAAGTTCATGGTAGTTTAACTGTTGAACCTGACGGCGTTTATACAATTAAGGAATTAGAAGGTTTGAAATACGAAGAATGTATTAAATAGGTCTATG
This sequence comes from Lactobacillales bacterium, assembly GCA_031261705.1. Taxonomy (GTDB): domain Bacteria; phylum Bacillota; class Bacilli; order Lactobacillales; family Streptococcaceae; genus JAISJD01. The sequence goes on along the minus strand of JAISJD010000008.1, from coordinate 51,777 downwards.
GAAAAGCTAGTGGAAGATTATCTAATGCTTTCTGGGATTCAACATTTTTCTTTTTGCAAGCGTCAATGGGCGCTCATTCATATTGAAAATCAATGGGAAGAAAATTTATTGACGGTTGACGGTCAGATTATGCATAAAAATGCCCATAATCCATTAAAAATTGAAAAGCGAAAAGACAGAATTATTACTCATGAGATGAATATTATCTCGCATAATTTAAGCGTTGTAGGAAAATGCGATGTAGTAGAATTTTATAAAGATAATAACGGAGTGAATATTGCTGGGCATAGAGGATTATGGAGCCCCTACCCAGTAGAGTATAAACGAGGGAAATCAAAAGTAAATGATTGTGATCGTTTGCAACTTTGTGGGCAAGCCATCTGCCTAGAAGAAATGTTGTTGTGTGACAAAATCAAAGAAGCGGCGATTTACTATGGAGAGCCAAGAAGAAGAGAAGTTGTGAAATTGACGGATGAACTAAGAGAAGAAGTTCTTTCCATGCTTTGTGAGATGAATGAATATTACAATCGTGGATATACCCCACGTGTCAAATGGAGGAAATCTTGTCAGTCCTGTTCTCTTCAAAATATTTGTTTACCTAAAATGCCCAGTGCAAATTCTGTTAGTGAGTATATTAGAGAAAGTTTGGTGGACGATTGAGAAAACTTTTGAATACGTTATATATCGTGAACCCTAAAACCTATCTATCTTTAGACGGGGAAAATATTATTGTTAAACAAGAAGAAGAATTTAAGACACGTGTGCCACTTCATAACTTAGAAAGCATTGTTTCCTTTAGTTATTTAGGAGCAAGTCCCGCTTTAATGGGTGCTTGTGCAAAGCGAGGAATTTCATTAACTTTTGCTACGCCAAATGGTCGCTTTTTGGCAAATGTTGTGGGAGAAGAAACGGGAAGTGTTTATCTTAGAAAAAAACAATTTATTCTTTCTGAAAATGAAGAACAATGCTCAAAAATTGCGAAAAATATGTTGGTTGGTAAATTTTATAATAGTCGTTTTGTTATTGAGCGGACTTGTAGAGATTATCCTTTAAGAGTAGATGTAGAAAACTTAAAAAAGAAATCTCAATTAATAAAGGAGAGCATTCAATTTCTTTACTCTACCGAAAATGTGGAATTAGATACATTAAGAGGGATAGAGGGAAAAGTTGCTTCCCAGTATTTTGAGGTTTTTGATGAGTTGATTTTAAGTAATAAGCATGACTTTTATTTTAAAGGGCGTACGAAAAGACCTCCACTTGATAATGTAAATGCTATGTTATCGTTCATTTATACAATTTTATCGAACGATGTTGCTTCAGCATTATCCAGCGTTGGCTTAGACCCATTTGTAGGTTTTATGCATAAAGATAGACCAGGCAGAAGGTCTTTAGCATTGGATTTAATGGAGGAGCTTAGAGCACCTTTAGCTGATAGATTTGTTATAACAATGATTAATAACAAGCAAGTTTGTGCTTCGGATTTTGTTAAACAAGATAATGGTGCGATTCTAATGAAAGATGAAACACGTAAAAAAATAATATCAGCTTGGCAGAAAAAGAAACAAGAAGAACTCACTCATCCATTTTTAAAAGAAAAAATTTCTTGGGGATTAGTACCATATGTACAGAGTTTGCTTTTAGCCAGACATCTTAGAGGAGATTTAGAGGAGTACCCACCATTTTTATGGAAGTAGGTTAAAAATGTTAGTGTTAATATGTTATGACGTAAATACTGAAACAAAAGAAGGTCGAAGCCGACTTAGAAAAATTGCTAAAGAATGTGTAAATTATGGGCAAAGAGTACAAAATTCAGTGTTTGAATGTCACATTGATGAGGCAAAATTTCGAGAAGTGAAAGAAAAAATGCTTCAAATTATTGATAATAATTCGGACAGTTTACGTTTTTATCGATTAGGAAATCACTATAAAAATAAAATAGAGTATTATGGTGTAGATACAAGTTTTGATGTAACGGATACATTGATTCTATGAAAGAAAATATTGATTAGTGCGAATAGCAAGTGCACATGGAATAACCGTGTTGTTCGCACTATTTTTTAGAAAAAAATAAAGGAAATAACTAATTATTGTTGAATTTTTATTTTAAATTTTAATGGAAAACACAATATTTAGATTGTAAGCGGATATGTAGTAGCATATCTTGCGGTCGCACTCTGTATGGGGTGCGTGGATTGAAATATATACGGTAAATTTTATTTGAAACGAGCGTTTGGTCGCACTCTGTATGGGGTGCGTGGATTGAAATAACTTTATCTCCAAATGTGTCAAGCGTTTTTGTAAGTCGCACTCTGTATGGGGTGCGTGGATTGAAATCTTTTCCTCCCATTCTCCTGATAACGTAAAAGTTCCGTCGCACTCTGTATGGGGTGCGTGGATTGAAATTGATTTTGTGAAATTGTTTAAGAATCTGCATAACGGTCGCACTCTGTATGGGGTGCGTGGATTGAAATAATTTTACGATCTCCGTGAACTACCCCACTTAGCGGTCGCACTCTGTATGGGGTGCGTGGATTGAAATTTTTAAAAAATAATAGTCTTTTTTGTTTGGCTGAGTCGCACTCTGTATGGGGTGCGTGGATTGAAATATATAATATCACCACCATTTTATTTGATATCAATATGTCGCACTCTGTATGGGGTGCGTGGATTGAAATACAAAATCAGAATTAAAAAGAGTTTATCCGCAAGCGTCGCACTCTGTATGGGGTGCGTGGATTGAAATAATTGCCTCAAGTAACAACAGCCGTCGATGCGTTAAGTCGCACTCTGTATGGGGTGCGTGGATTGAAATAACCGGTTTGAAAAAGAACCGCATGAGGACGTCAGTCGCACTCTGTATGGGGTGCGTGGATTGAAATAACCGGTTTGAAAAAGAACCGCATGAGGACGTCAGTCGCACTCTGTATGGGGTGCGTGGATTGAAATTCGACCGACCAAACATTCTAACAGCGTCTAGTCTGGTCGCACTCTGTATGGGGTGCGTGGATTGAAATGAATCTACGAATTGTCATGAACAACGGACTAATCGTGTCGCACTCTGTATGGGGTGCGTGGATTGAAATCCATTCGCACGGTTGAGCTTTTTCAAGTAATGCTTCGTCGCACTCTGTATGGGGTGCGTGGATTGAAATAGAAAGAATTTTTCCAATCTCTACCGCAAAATCGGTCGCACTCTGTATGGGGTGCGTGGATTGAAATCTGCCTGACGAGCTTCAAAACTTGTATTTCTCAATCGTCGCACTCTGTATGGGGTGCGTGGATTGAAATAGATAGAGTTTTTACTATTGACGATTGAGAGGATAGCGTCGCACTCTGTATGGGGTGCGTGGATTGAAATAAGAACATGTATAAGGGTATGACAAGTACAATTGAGTCGCACTCTGTATGGGGTGCGTGGATTGAAATAACGATGGGATAGGTTGAGATGTTCTTGTAATTTGGGTCGCACTCTGTATGGGGTGCGTGGATTGAAATAGCTGTCGCATCGTCCCATAAAATCAGCGTATAGTCGCACTCTGTATGGGGCGCGTGGATTGAAATAAATAAACACGTCGCTGGTACCATGGAATCTAACAGTCGCACTCTGTATGGGGTGCGTGGATTGAAATGCAGTGATGAGGGTTTTGGCAGAGACAACACGATGCGTCGCACTCTGTATGGGGTGCGTGGATTGAAATATCCAGTGCATTATTTAAATCCATTTCAATAGTGTCGCACTCTGTATGGGGTGCGTGGATTGAAATCAATGTGTTGGCTTGCAATGTATCATCAGAAACTGTTATACTCTGGAAAAATCTTTATCCTTTACAACAACATATAATTGAATTCTAATATATGAGTACGACTAAAAGAAACTTTTAAATTTTGTATTTTTAGGGTATAATTAGTTGTCGCATTTAATGAGTGCGTGGATTGAAATGTGAACATTGATGAGTTTATTTGACTTAGTTTAACAAACTAAATAAATACACCCAAGAAGTCAGTGACTGCTAACTCCGAGGGTGTATTTTTTTCTTTATGTGATATTTTCAAATTATGAATGGCTTAAGTTAGTACAGCTTAATCCTCATAAAACAATCCTAATTTGAGTATTTACAACCATCTTATAAGGCAGTTAATTAAGCCTTTTTCAAATCTAAGACGTACTTCGGGTACCAGTTTTCACCTAAAAATTCAACTTTCGCCGTTGCAACTGCTTTTAAATCATTTCCCAGTTTCATTTTTGCATCATATTCTGTCATATAGTTTTTGCTGCTATTGTATTTATAAGCTTTTTGACGAGTGAGAATAACATGTTGTAACGATGAAGCACAACCTATCCAATGGTCGTGAAATTCTTCTACATATTGAACCAAATTTTCTTGATTTCCGTCGAATAATTCTCTGGCTAATAAACGAATATTTTCAACTTTTTCCATAAATTGAGACATTAGTGATTCTCGTAATTTAGTGTTTCCAGTTGCATGTAAGTAAGCTTCCTTCAAGGTATAACAGTAATGGTTGAAATCAGCAATTTGTTGGTTGAAAGAAATGACCTTTGGAACAATTTTCGTCCGATAATTTTCACCAATCTTGCCAAGTTTTACCATCATTGCAGTATCTTTGGCGTATTCTTCTAGCTCAACAGCGTAGTAATTCACTTCATCATTGTAAAGCTCTACTTCACTTGTTCCTTGAAGGTAATCTAGTAAGTCTGTATCCATTTTTTTCATCTTCATTTACTTCCTTTGCTTGATTTCCCTTACAGTGTAAATCCATCTTTTTCCTTTTGCAAAAATAAAGTTCTACTACGTTAAAAAAGAGTTGATTCATTTGCTTTTAGAATATACGTTCGCTATGTTAAAATGGGTAAAGAGTTATTTTAGATGGTAAGTGAGGTGCTTAAGATTGATTGATAGAACAACGACAAATAAATTTGAATTGGTTTCAAAATATACTCCTGCTGGCGACCAGCCACAAGCGATAGAACAGCTTGTTGATAATGTCGAAGGTGGCGAAAAGGCGCAAATTTTACTTGGTGCGACGGGAACAGGGAAAACGTTCACTATCTCGAATTTGATTCAAGAGGTGAATAAACCAACTCTGGTGATTGCACATAACAAGACATTGGCGGGACAATTATATGGAGAGTTTAAAGAATTTTTCCCGAATAATGCAGTGGAATATTTTGTTTCCTATTATGATTATTACCAACCAGAAGCCTATGTTCCGTCTAGTGATACGTATATTGAAAAGGATTCTTCGGTAAATGATGAAATTGATAAACTTCGGCATTCGGCGACCTCTTCTTTATTAGAAAGAAATGACGTTATCGTGGTGGCTTCCGTTTCTTGTATCTATGGTTTAGGGGATCCTCGTGAATATCAAGATAAAGTGGTTTCTTTGCGTGTTGGCATGGAGCTGGAGCGTAGCGACCTTTTAAATCGTTTAGTGGATATTCAATTTGAACGAAATGACATTGATTTTCAGCGTGGGCGGTTCCGTGTACGTGGGGACGTAGTGGAAATTTTTCCAGCAAGTAGGGATGAACATGCGTTTCGTGTGGAATTTTTTGGAGATGAGATTGATCGTATTGTAGAGGTTGAAGCCTTGACAGGTCATATCGTGGGTGATGTGGAACATTTAGCGATTTTCCCAGCTACTCACTTTGTGACAAATGAAGAACATTTAGAACGTGCGATTTCTGACATTCAAGCGGAGTTAAAAGACCGTCTGGAAGTGTTGCATTCTGAAAATAAGTTAATTGAAGCGCAACGCTTGGAACAACGGACGAATTATGACATGGAAATGTTACGAGAAATGGGCTATACCAGTGGCGTAGAAAATTATTCTCGACATATGGATGGACGGAAAGAGGGAGAACCTCCGTATACATTGTTAGATTTCTTCCCAGAAGACTTCTTGATTGTTGTAGATGAAAGTCATGCGACGATGCCACAAATTCGTGGAATGTATAACGGTGACCGTAGCCGAAAACAAATGCTTGTAGATTATGGTTTCCGTTTACCAAGCGCCTTAGACAACCGTCCGCTTAGATTGGAAGAATTTGAAGAACATGTACACCAGATTGTTTACGTATCGGCGACACCAGGACCGTATGAAGCGGAACAAACGGATACGGTGATTGAACAAATTATTCGTCCAACTGGTTTGCTTGATCCAGTGATTGAAGTTCGTCCAATAATGGGACAAATGGATGATTTACTCGGGGAAATTAATGAACGAGTAGAAAAAGATGAACGGGTTTTTGTCACGACGTTAACGAAGAAAATGGCAGAAGATTTGACGGATTACTTCAAAGAAATGGGTGTGAAAGTAAAATATTTGCATTCGGATATTAAGACGCTTGAGCGGACGGAAATTATTCGTGATTTACGTTTGGGTGTATTTGACGTTTTGGTTGGGATTAACCTCCTACGTGAGGGAATTGATGTACCCGAAGTATCGCTTGTTGCTATTTTAGATGCGGATAAGGAAGGCTTCTTGCGTAGTGAACGCTCACTCGTACAAACAATCGGACGGGCGGCTCGTAATTCAGAAGGAAAAGTAATCATGTATGCTGATAAAATGACGGACTCCATGAATCGAGCAATTGATGAAACGACTCGACGTCGGGAAATTCAAATGAAATTTAATGAAGAACATCATATCGTTCCGAAAACAATCAAGAAGGAGATTCGTGATTTAATCGCTATTACTAAAGTGGTGGAAGAGGACGAACATATTGAAACCATCCAAGATTACGTGAAATTATCTAAGGATGAAAAAGCAACGTTATTACAAAAATTAGAAAATGAAATGCGTGAAGCAGCGAAGAAACTCGATTTTGAGGCGGCTGCAACCATTCGTGATACAATATTAGAACTAAAGGCACAGGACTAATACACATAGATTGGAGAGAGATACCTAGATGAAAAATGATAAAATCGTCATTCACGGCGCAAGAGCACATAATTTAAAAAATATAGATGTTGAGATTCCACGAGATAAAATGGTTGTCGTGACAGGACTTTCTGGTTCAGGGAAAAGTTCGTTAGCTTTTGACACATTATACGCAGAAGGGCAACGGCGCTATGTAGAAAGCTTGTCAGCCTATGCTCGTCAATTTTTAGGACAAATGGATAAGCCAGATGTTGATTCTATTGATGGGTTGAGCCCAGCTATTTCAATCGACCAAAAAACGACAAGTAAAAACCCACGCTCTACTGTGGGAACAGTTACAGAAATTAACGATTATTTGCGGTTACTTTATGCGCGGGTGGGTCACCCAATTTGCCCGAATGATGGGACTGAGATTACCAGCCAATCTGTAGAACAAATGGTAGACCAAGTGCTTGAGCTTGAAGAACGGACAAAAATTCAGATTCTTGCACCAATCGTTACAGGAAAAAAAGGACAACATAAAAAAGTGTTTGAATTGGTTCAACGTGAGGGCTATGTCCGTGTACGTGTGGACAGAGAAACATATGATGTGACAGAAGTTCCAGAGCTTGAAAAAAATAAGAAACATGATATTGCTATTGTGGTAGATAGAATTGTGGTAAAAGACGGCATTCGTTCCCGTTTATTTGATTCGTTTGAAGCTGCTTTACGTTTAGCAAATGGTTATGCTCTAGTGGATGTCATTGGTGAAAAGGAAATGCTATTTAGTGAACATTATTCTTGTCCGTATTGTGGCTTTACGGTCGGTGAGCTAGAACCTCGTCTTTTCTCATTTAACGCCCCATTTGGCGCATGTCCTGACTGTGATGGTTTAGGGATTAAGCTCGAGGTTGACCTCGATTTAGTTATACCGGATCCTACCAAGACATTACGTGAGGGAGCTATTGCCCCTTGGAATCCAATCAGTTCGCAATATTATCCACAAATGTTGGAACAGGCGGCACAAAGCTTTAATATCGACATGGATACCCCTTTTGAAGAGCTTTCAAAGGAAGAACAAGAGATTATTTTGTATGGGTCAGACGGAGAGCTTTTCCATTTCCATTATGAAAATGATTTTGGTGGCGTGCGTGATGTTGAAGCGGTATTTGAAGGGGTTATTCCTAATATTGACCGCCGTTTTCATGAGACAAACTCTGATTTTACAAGAGAACAAATGCGTCGCTACATGAATGAATTAACCTGCGCGACTTGTCACGGGTATCGCTTAAATCCGCAAGCTCTTTCTGTAAAAGTGAATGGAAAACATATCGGAGAGTTAAGTAATCTAGCAATTGGACATTCTTTAGATTTTATTCAATCGCTCACGTTGTCGGAGCAAGAAACAATGATTGCAAAGCCTATCGTGAAAGAAATTGGTGACCGCTTAACTTTCTTAAAAAATGTTGGTTTAGATTATCTAACATTAAGCCGATCATCAGGTTCTTTATCTGGTGGAGAAGCACAACGAATTCGACTTGCTACCCAAATTGGTTCTAATTTATCAGGGGTGCTTTACATTCTTGATGAACCCTCTATTGGACTTCACCAAAGGGATAACGACCGTTTAATTGACTCTTTACGAAAGATGCGTGATTTAGGAAATACTTTAATTATCGTCGAACATGATGAGGATACTATGCGTGCTGCAGATTATCTGATTGATGTTGGTCCTGGAGCTGGACATCTCGGCGGAGAAATTGTGGCGGCTGGAACACCAAAACAGGTGGAAAAAAATCCGAAATCATTAACTGGGCAATATTTGTCTGGAAAGAAGAAAATTGAAGTGCCACAAACACGTCGAAAAGGAAACGGGAAGAAAATAAAAATCACCGGTGCGGAAGAAAATAATTTAAAGAAAATTAATGTAGAGTTTCCATTAGGAGATTTTATTGCGGTAACAGGGGTCTCTGGTTCTGGAAAATCAACGTTAGTCAATCAAATTTTGAAAAAAGCTTTAGCACAAAAGCTGAATCGCAATTCTAACAAACCAGGGAAATTTAAGTCCATTACTGGCTGGAAATCTATTGAAAAATTAATTGACATAGACCAAAGTCCAATCGGCCGAACCCCTCGTTCAAATCCTGCCACTTACACGAGTGTATTCGATAATATTCGCGGATTATTTGCCCAAACAAATGAGGCAAAGGTGCGTGGGTATAAAAAAGGGCGTTTTAGTTTTAATGTGAAGGGTGGACGTTGTGAAGCCTGTCGTGGTGATGGAATCATTAAGATTGAAATGCACTTCTTACCAGATGTTTACGTTCCTTGTGAGGTTTGCCACGGGAAACGGTATAATTCTGAAACGCTTGAAGTTCATTACAAGGGGAAAAATATCGCTGAAATTTTGGAAATGACGGTGGAAGATGCTGTGGAATTTTTCCAACACATTCCTAAAATTCATCGGAAGCTACAGACGATTCTTGATGTAGGTTTGGGTTATGTAACATTGGGACAACCAGCCACAACTCTTTCTGGTGGGGAAGCACAGCGGATGAAGTTAGCGAGTGAGCTACACAAAATTTCAAACGGAAAGAACTTCTATATCTTGGATGAACCAACAACAGGACTTCATAGTGATGATATTGCTCGACTTCTTGTTGTTTTAGAGCGTTTAGTAGAGGCTGGAAATACGGTTCTTGTGATAGAACATAACTTAGATGTAATTAAGTCTGCGGATTATGTCATTGACCTTGGTCCAGAAGGCGGAGAAGGCGGGGGAACAGTGATAGCAACAGGGACTCCCGAAGAAATTGCCGAGGTGGAAGAAAGTTATACAGGTCAATATTTAAAGAGAGTCTTAAGAAACTAAGCAATAAAAGAACATTCTAAACAAATCTTTTGAGAATAAACGGAAATTTCTGTATGATTCTTGGTGGTGGCATATTCATAGAATACCCACTATCCTATAGAAAAATCCGTTCAAATGGTAAGAAGGCTAGAATTTTTTTCTAGCCTTTTTATCATGTAATAAAATAATTTCTGTTGTTTTTCTTTTGTTCCCCCTAATTCATCTGTTATTTTATTTAAATATCCTCATAAATTCATCCTAAAAATTTATTCTAAAACACGCTCATATTTATAACTTTTTGATAAATAAAGTATCAATGAAATTATAATTCTTTTTTTATTAAAAATATTAAATAAAAATATCTATCTTTTCTTAGTATATAAAATAAATTCAAAAAAATAATCAACAATATCAATTTTTTCAATAATTATTAGTTTGTTTTAGAAAATAGATAAATATAATCAGATATTATTGAAATATAATTTGTAAATAGTTAATATAGAAAATGGTAAAAATATTATTAGTTATTTTAAAAAACATATGTGTTAAATTAGTCGTTCTTTTAATCATGATTAAAAGAAACCGAATTTATGGTTATTCTCTTCAACGTGATAGGTATAGTATTTGAAAATAGTCATGTGTTTCAAAATTTCTTTTTTGAAGTGTATGAGTGTTTTTTTGGATAATAAACACGAAGTAGAGTTTTTATTTAAAGAGAGGGGAAAAGGAATTGAACAAGAAGAGGTTAGTACGTAATGTGACAGTAGCAGCATTGTTGTTGGGAGGTGTCGGCTACGGAGTTGGAGCGATGCCCACGACTATTGGTATTTCAACAGCACAAGCAGTAACAAGTGGTTATGTGGAAATCGACCTGCACAAATTGAAGAACTATCAAAACGGAGCAAAAGATGGATCAGATATTGCTAATACGGGGAATGAACTAGAAGCAATTAAAGGAGATGGCTCTGTTAACTACTTGGAGGGGGTAACTTTCTCAGCTTATGATATTACTAAATATTACTATGATTATTTAGCTAAAAATTCTTCAAAAACAACAGCAGAAGAACTTGAAGAAGTAAAAGTTTATTATGCAGGTCTTTCATCACCAAATGCTAATCAAATTGATTCAACAGATAAAATTAGTAATTCATTTGTAAAAACAAGTACGCCGTCAGGAAATACACATTCTACACCCGCGCAAATGGAATTACCAAAAACAAGTGGGGGTAAAAACGCTGTCTATGTCATTTTTGAAAATTCAACAGCAAAAAATAATGAAGATACAATTGCTGAAGCCGTTCCTATGGTTGTAGCATTACCTGTTGATAAATTAGAAACAGCAGATACCATTCATTTATATCCAAAGAACTCTACTTCTGAAATTATTAAACAAGTTTCTGACCCGAATGTTGCAATTGGGGAAGAAATTACTTATACCATTGGGTTAGATATTCCCAACGATTTTGCACAAGTAGTCACTCGTGATGGAAAAGAAGAATTTAAATATCAAAATCTATCCGTTACAGATAATCCAGAACCAGGATTGAATTTTATTGACTGGAAAACAGCAAATTATACAGATGGGACAAAAGAAGGAACTGGAACAGCGGTAAATCTTGTACCATCACGACCTGCTAGCATTTTTGGTTTAACATTTGTTTCAATTACTGGGGAAGCAACAAATCCGACAGGCGTAGCGGGCAGCTATGGTGATGGAGAAGCTTCAACAATTCACTTAAATACTCCAGCCTATGTTGGCAGTGATTCAGAAAAAACAGCTTTGGTAAATCAAATGAGAACTCTTGCAGGAAAGAAATTAGTCTTTACTGTAACGGCAAAAATCAATGAGTCTGCCTTAGTTGGTGATAACAATAAAGACGAAGATGGAACTCAAAATAACTTAATTAATGATGCAAGCTATGTTATTGGAAACGGTTCTGGTGGAGATTTGACTTATGTTGAAGGACATGATGATGTTCAAGTCTTTACTTACGGTCACAAGTTCATCAAAAAAGATGCTGATACAGCAGAAGAACTTAATGGTGCAACATTTAAGGTTTATCAAAAGAGTCAAACAGAAGTAACAACTCCTAAAGAAGATATTACAGGTCCATCCGTTCCAGATTTAGGAAACAAATATGACGATAAAAATCCAATCAAGTTTGTATTGGCTGATGGAGTTTATCATGTGGCTTCAGAAAAAGAACTTTCAGATAATAATGTAACTAAAGTTACAGAAGTTGTTGCTAATCCAGGAATTACGTTGAGCGGTCTTGAAGCAGGAGATTACTTCATCGTTGAAACAAAAGCACCGGCTGGTTATTTATTAAATAGTAAACCACTTGAATTTACAGTTAAGGTGGATAATGAAACAACATTAACAGAAGTTCCAAGTAGTGAAATTGATCGCATTGATAATGTGAAAGAAACTTCACTTCCATTAACTGGGGGACAAGGCATGAAAGTTGTCTTTACTGTCGGAGCACTTACTTTAACAGCAGCAGTTGGTTTTTATTTCATGAATCGTAATAGAAAAAATTCAAAACGCTCTATTTAAAAAGAGTAAAGGGTAGGTGATTAGATGCACTCTCGAAAAAAAGAAACGCTTGATTTTATTGTTCAATGGGTGATTGTTTTTCTTGCGTTTGTTGGAATTGCTCTAATCACTTGTCCGATTTGGGCGAATTTTTTTAATGATTTAAAAAATGAAGCAACAATGCGTGAGTTTCAAAAAGAACAACTCTCTACGCAACAATTAGCAAAAGAAAATGCAAAACGTGAAAATAAGGTAATGAGCAAAGCCTTGGCGAATCCATACTCAGAAGTTGGCTTAAAGGCTTTACCCATCACGAATCCGAACACGAATAAAGAGTTAATTAAGCATACGATTGGTGAGATTTATCTTCCAACTATCCATATTCAAATGCCAATTTTTGATTCTGTGGAGGATAAATTTATGGAGCATGGAGCAGGGTGGCTAAATGGGTCGAATTTTCCAGATGGCGGTGACGGGACTCATACAGTGATTACAGGACATTCTGGTATTCCGACAGCTCGACTTTTTACAGATGTTCCCAATATTAAAGAGGATGATTTATTCATCCTTTTTGTGGGGAACAAATATTTAGCTTATAAGGTTTATGATATTCGAGAAGTGAAGCCTAATGATACAACGTCTATTAAGCGAGAAAAAGGGCGCGATTTAGCAACGTTAGTGACTTGCGTACCTATTGGGATTAATTCCAAACGCTTATTAGTGACTGGCACTCGAGTTCCGTTTACACCCGAAACATTAGAGAAAATAAAAAAAATAAAAGCTGAAGAAACAATTCGAGGGCGTGCGGTAATTATTGGAATAATTGCTTTTGTAGCTTTGTTTCTTTTTATTGCTATCTGGATGATTCTTCATTGGATGATGAAACGTCAACGCAGAGATTTAACTTTTGTTGTGGCTAGATTAGGTGTGCATCCGGGGGATAGATACGCTCTTTTTTCTGAAGATAAAAAGATATTATATAGAAAAGAAAAACCGTTCGTCGTATTACCAGATGTGGAAACGAAGCGTGTAACGTTTACTGATTTACCAAGAGGAAATTACTTGGTTCGACAAATGAATGGTAGAAATGATTTACCAAAATTTGTCTTCAAGTTTGAAGCAAAAGGGAACTTCCAGAGATTCGTTTTTAAGTTAACAAGAATTGGAAGGGTAAAATCTCAGCGATTAAAAAAGAGAATATAAAAATAACTTTATAGAAGCTATTTTTCATTTAAGTGAAAGGGAGGTGTAAAGAGGATGAGAAAAATAAGAAATATCTTGTTTCTTGGATTAATGGGCTTGGTTTTATTCATTGGAAATACGGTGTATGCGGAAGCTGGCGATGTAAATTTACGGCTTCATAAAATTTTACTAGATGAAAATGATACAACAGTAATTGATAATGCGGGAGTGCCCGTAACTCCCAAGACTGGAACTCCCTTGGATGGAGCTGAATTTACCGTTTATGATGTGACAGCTCTTATTGAAAGTGGGGAAACAAGGGATAGCTTAATTGAACTATTCACCAACAAGGGGATTGCTCCGTTTGAAAATGAAGAAGTATCTCGTGGTGTTACTGGAGAAAAAGGGATAAAAGGAGAAGCTGATTTCATTATTTCCTCTTTATCAAATGGAAAAAATGCTAGTTATCTTATTATTGAAACGGGAAAACCAGCAATTGCTAAAGAAGTGGCGCAACCAATGTTAATTAGTTTTCCACTGAATAATGAAGATGGAACAGCAATGACAACGATTGACTTGTATCCTAAAAATTATGAATATGCCCGTAATCCATATTTTTATAAACATGGACGTGATTATTATTCAAAAAAAGATTTAGGTGCTTTAGAAGGGGCAAAATTCCGTCTTTACAAAGTAGATGAAACAGGAAAACGCTGGTACCTACATGAAGATGTGGCAGACAATGCGAACAATCATTGGGTGAAAGAGGCAAATAGCGAGGAAGTAACTATTTTTACTTCTGATAAATCTGGGAAAGTTTCAACGAACAGTCGCTTTCTTTCAGCAGGGACATACTACTTTGAAGAAATTAGTACCGTTGAAAATTATGAAATTACAAAGGAAGCTTTACAAATTAAGGTGACGATTCCAGAGAATACTACGGAACCTGTGATGATTACGGTAGAAGACAAGACAACCTCAATGGATGAGGCGATTGTTTATAATGATTTCCATGAAACACCCAAGGAAGAAAAGCCGAATAAACCTGTAACACCAAGTAATGAAGAACACCTTCTTCCAGAAACGGGGGAAGCTATAAGAAATGGTGCAACAGTTCTTGGAATAGCTATTTTACTTCAACTGGCGTTTCTTTATTTTCATAAGCGAAAAAGATTTAATGAAGAAAAAAAATAAAATGATTTATTGGGGGTGAAGAAAATTAAAACGAAATTAAAACAAATCATTATCGGCTTTTCATTCTTGTTAAGTGCGGTGTTTGCTTTATTCCTATCTGTGCCACAAGTGGCGAATGCTGAGGTTAAGACCCATTTTGATGTGGATACTTATGAACGTGCACATGTCGTACAATCGCCTTTAAAGGATCCACATGGAGATTTATTGGTAGGACATTATTTAGCAAACGATAAGTATGAGGTTTCATCTGAAAATATGGGGGCATATTATTCAGGTGACAAGACGAATCCACTGATTTACTGTGTGGCAATCAATTATTCAATGGACTTACCATGGGGAAAATTACCAGATGAGGTAACTATTGATGACGCCTATTCTGCTAAATACGCCTACTTGATCCATACTTATGGTCAATCTGGAGCAAGTGACTTGTCAGAGGGTTCTTCAGCAGATTCTAAACATATGCATAAATCGCCAATTAATAGCCGTTCAATGTATATAAATAATGCCGCTATTCACTACAATCTTCGTGAGTCTAAGTATGAAGTGAATAAAACTCGTTGGACTTCATTTAAAGTTGCTTACGACAGTGATATTCTTACGAAAATTTCTACTTTAGCGGAGGAATTAATGACTGATGCCAAGAGAAACTACGGACCCTATAAATTTTCAAATGTCACTTTAAAGAAAAGTACAAGTGCTGCGAATCAAGCTGTTTTGAGCTATGAAGTTCTTGCTGCTAGTGGTAAAACTTTTACTGGTAAAAAAACGTCAAATGGGAAAGATTACACAGTTCAAGCGACAATCACTTCCGGCAATGCTACCTTTGTAGGAGGAACAACTACAGCTTCGGTTGAAAATGGAACAGCTTTTCCGGAAATTGTCTATAATAGCGGAACAACTGGAAAAGTGGAAGTTAGCTTAAAAGTCACCGGCTTGCCTGGCACAAAGCTTACTATTAGATCAGATAACAACAAAGCTGGAGGAATTGATTCACAGTCTCTACTAAATGCACATACCAATGAAAAAGCAAGCATTTCTGCAAATGCAGAGCTTGTGCTTGGTAAAGGAAATGTGCAAATTGAAAAAGTCGACGAAAACGGTCAACCTTTAGCAGGAGCGGTTTTCGCAGTTGATATTAATGGGCAAGGCTCAAAAAATTATACATCTGATGCTAACGGATTAGTAAAGCTTGCTAATGTTACTGAAGATTCTGAAGTAACAGTGTCAGAAATTACTGCGCCGAATGGTTACTTAATTGATGATAAAGAAAAAACAACAAAAATTGTTAAAGCCAATCAAACCATTGTTTTCAAATATATTGACCATGCTCAAAAAGGGAAAATAAAGATTGAAAAGAGTGGAGAAGAGTCGGGCAATACAATGTGGAATGGAAATTACACATTAGCAGGCAATAAGTTCAATATTTATGAGGGAACTTCGGATGCTGGAAAACTAGTAGCCACTTTAGTAACAGATGCTAATGGGAAAGCAGAAGTAGGAGATTTGCCACTTGGGACTTATTTTGTTAAAGAAGTCGCTTCAAGTCCAGGCTTTGCGATTAATCCAGAAACAGCGGTTGTGACTTTGAAATATAATAAAGATGTAGCGACAGTTTCCATGATAGTGAAGATTACCAATCAAGAACTTACTGGAAATATAAAACTTGAGAAAACAGATGCAGAAACTGGCGATAAACCACAAGGCGATGCTTCTCTTTCGGGAGCAGAATTTAGTTTATTCCATAAAGATGGTACGCCAGTGAAAAAATCTGAATCAAAGGCAGTCATAAAGGTTGGAACAGATGTTGGCAAAAACGACGAGATTGTGGTTCAAGCAGATGGAAGAAGCATTGAAGTGGATCATCTTGCTTTGGGTGATTACTATTGGTTAGAAACGAAAGCTCCAACCGGTTATCAATTGAATGACGAAAAAATTTCCTTTAGTGTTGTATCAGGCTCAACAGCGGTAGTTTCAATCGAAAAAACGGCTAAGGATGAGGTAATTAAAGGAGATATTTCAGGGATTAAACGTGGAGGAACACCAGATGCTTCAAAAGGTCCAGCCTTGGAAGGTGTAGAAATTACCGCAACTTTAAAATCTGATTCTTCTAAAAAATATACCGCAATGACAGGAAAAAATGGATTCTTTGAAATAAAAAATCTTCCATACGGTACGTATATTATTTCAGAAACAAAAGGAAAAACGGGTTATAGTTTATTCAAACCTTTTGAAGTAATAGTTGCTGAAAATGGAAAGACATATCACTATGAGACTGAAATAATTGATGAGTTAGTAACCACTCAGCTTGAGGTGAAAAAGAGTTGGACGGTAACGGACGATGACATAACTATCAAAAATTATAAAGTAACCTTTGATGTAGTTCGTTACACAGAAAATGATGCAAAACCTCCTGTTAAAATTTTGGACGAAAATTATAAAGGACCACAATTGGTTTTAACGAATGACAATGATTTTTCAGCAGTAGTTACTGGGCTTCCAAAATATGACTTTGAGGGAAAAGAATACATTTATGCGATAGAAAATGAAAAGGTTTGGGATATAAGTAAAAATCCTGAAGAAGAGGTGACTAATCAATTTACCTTAGACTTAGCACCAACTATTTCATCAAAAGATGAAATAAAAGATGGAATTGTTTTTGATGTGAATCAAGATGGTAAGCTCGAAGTAATTAATACATCTAAAGATAAAAGTCTTCTGCCAGTTACTGGTGGTAGCGGAATGAAGTTTGTTATTATTATCGGAGCGATGATACTTATCTTAGTGATAAGCCTAATTGCTTACAAAGTGAATAGTAAAAAATCATACAGAATATAGTAGTTGAGGGGTTAGAAATTTCTAACCTCTTTTCTTTAGTCATCTATAATAAAAGTTTCGGACACGCCCGGAGTGTGCTATAATATGTATACTAACATCAAATCGTCGA
This sequence comes from Lactobacillales bacterium, assembly GCA_031261705.1. Classification (GTDB taxonomy): domain Bacteria; phylum Bacillota; class Bacilli; order Lactobacillales; family Streptococcaceae; genus JAISJD01. Next base: position 34,185 of record JAISJD010000008.1, on the reverse strand, counting down.
TGAAGGTTCAATCTAGTGAATTGAGCAAAGAAAATAGAAAATTCATCTGCTCTTATAATGAAAGGATGGGATGAAATTGACAGATAAACAAGAAACACCAAAAGTAGAGTTAGCGATTATTACTGGGATGAGTGGTGCCGGAAAAACCGTAGCGATTCAAAGCTTTGAAGACATGGGCTACTTCGCCATTGATAATATGCCTCCAGCTTTACTACCAAAATTTATGGAATTGATTCGTGAAAGTGGCACGCTTACGCAGCTAGCACTCGTGATTGATATGCGTTCACGCTCATTTTTCAGTGAAATGCAAAATATTCTCAATCAAATAACAGACGACCCTAATGTTGATTTTAGGTTGTTGTTTTTGGATGCAGATGATAATGAATTGGTGGCGAGATATAAGGAAACAAGACGTTCTCATCCGTTAGCAGTAGATGGTTTGGTGCTTGACGGTGTGAAAAAGGAACGTGAGTTATTACGTCCTATTCGCGCGTTTTCACAAATTGTGATTAATACAAGCAATTTAACCCCACGTCAGCTTCGTGCACAAATTATAAAAGAATTTAAAGAAGAACAATCGCATCAATTTCGTGTAGAGATGTTATCTTTTGGGTTTAAATATGGTTTACCAATTGATGCGGATATTGTTATGGACGTGCGATTTTTGCCGAACCCGCATTATGTGCCGGAACTACGAGCATTGACAGGACAAGATAAAGCCGTTTACGACTATGTGATGAACTCTCCCGAATCGGAAGATTTTTATCAAAACTTTATGGCAATGCTTAACCCAATTCTGCCGGGCTATGAAAAAGAAGGAAAAAGTAGCTTGACGATTGCGATTGGTTGTACAGGTGGTCAGCATCGTTCTGTGGCGTTTACAGAGAGGGTTGGAAAAGAACTATCGGAGCATTATCATGTAAATATTACACATCGGGACAAAGACAAGAGGAAAGAGACGGTAAATCGTTCATGAGAAGACCGAAGATTGTGATTATTGGAGGAGGAACAGGTCTTCCAGTTATTTTAGAAAGTTTACGTTCACGCCAGGCAGATATTACAGCGGTGGTAACGGTTGCCGATGATGGCGGAAGCTCTGGTGATTTACGAGCAACACTAAGTATGGCACCTCCCGGAGATTTACGAAATGTCCTTGTGGCAATGAGCGACATGCCAAAATTTTATCAAGATTTATTTCAATATCGTTTCAAAAAATCTGATCAATATCTAGCAAACCATGCAATCGGAAATATTATTATTGCAGCGGTTTCAGAAATGTATAACTCAACCTATGAAGCGATTCAGGTCTTGTCAAAGGTCATGCACACAGACGGAAAGGTTTATCCTTCTTCAGAGGAGCCTTTAACTCTTCATGCCGTTTTTACAGACGGAGAAGAGGTTGTTGGCGAGTCAAAAATTGCGGAACATCGCAAGACGATAGACCATGTTTACGTAACAAACACGTACAGTGCCGGAAAACCGAAAGCCGCTCGAAAAGTGGTAAAGGCGATCCAAGAAGCAGATATGGTAGTACTTGGCCCGGGGAGTTTATTTACCAGTGTCTTGCCTAATCTCGTAATTGATGAAATTGGAGAAGCAGTGAAAACAACTCGTGCGGAAGTTGTTTATATTTGTAATATCATGACACAAAAAGGTGAAACAGAGCATTTTACCGATGCAGATCATGTGCGTGTGCTACATCGCCACTTACATGCAAAATTTATCAATACTGTACTTGTGAATACAGAAAAAGTACCAGAAGGATATATGGATACAAAAATTTATGATGAATACTTAGTACAGGTCAAACATGATTTTAATGGCTTGCGTGATGAAGGCTGTCGCGTGATTTCTACTAATTTCTTAAAACTGCGTGATGGTGGTGTATTCCACGACGGTGAAAAAGTTGTGGAAGAATTATTTAATATCGTGTTTGGAGCAAAGTACTAGAATATTTATAGAAGAAAAGAGGAGGAGTCCGATGTCATTTGCAGCAGATGTAAAAAAAGAGCTGACTTCTCTTGAAGTTCATAGAGAGCACGCCCGTGCGGAACTTGCCGCATTAATTCGGATGAATGGTTCATTAAGTTTAGTGGATCATCAATTTGTTTTAAATGTGCAGACAGAGAATGCTTCAATTGCTCGGAGAATTTTCACCCTACTTAAAGATCATTATGAAGTGCGTAGCGAGGTGCTCGTTCGTCGAAAAATGAAACTGAAGAAAAATAATGTCTACATCGTTCGCTTAAAGCAGGATGCTCGAGAAATTTTGGCTGATTTAGAAATTTTAGACGGTCTGTTTTTTACAACGAAGGTTTCTCCAGATATTAAGGGAAATGCACAAAAAATGCGTTCCTATTTACGTGGGGCGTTCATGGCGGGTGGTTCGGTGAATAATCCAGAAACAAGCCGGTATCATTTAGAGATTTATTCCGTTTATGAGGATCATAATCAGGATATTGCAGAAATGTTGAATTATTTTGATTTGAATGCTGGAACCTTGGAACGAAGAAATGGCTATATCGCCTATTTAAAAGGGGCGGAAAAAATTGCTGATTTCTTAACGTTGATTGGAGCAACGAATGCTATGCTGAAATTTGAGGATGTTCGGATTGTTCGGGATATGCGTAATTCAGTCAATCGGTTGGTAAATTGTGAAACAGCTAATATGAACAAAACGATTAATGCTGCGACAAGACAGCTTGAAAATATTCAGTATGTTTCCGATACGGTAGGGCTAAATGCTCTGCCAGAGAAATTACAAGAAATTGCCGAGCTACGTTTGGAAAATCCTGAGGTAAGCTTGAAAGAGCTCGGAGAAATGATTCCAAGCGGGACCATTTCAAAATCAGGAATCAATCATCGCATCCGTAAAATTAACGAATTTGCAGAAAATCTTCGAGTTGAAAAATATAGAGTATAGAGCAGGCGCTGTTCTATACTCTATTCTTTTATAAGAATTCGTGTTTATAATAAAAAAAAGTTTAAAGAAAGGACTACTTGTAGTGGGACAGAATCGAATACTTCAGTTTAAAAGAACTATTTATACAGATAAACGAATTATCGGTATTGCTGCTAGTTCAGGATTAGCGCAAAATCAGTAGAAAATGGTGGGGCTGATTTTATTTGAGCATTAAATTCAGGAAAATTCCGTCAAATGGGCGTTAGCTCCTTAGCAAGCTGCTTGCCTTTTTCTAATGCTAATGAAATGGGAATGGACTACGGGAGAAAAGAGATTCTACCGAGAATAAAAAATATCCCAGTGTTCTTTGGATTTAACGGAACAGACCTACAATTGATAAAAAAGAATGGTTATCATTAATAAAAGAAACTGGTTTTGCTGGAATCAATAATTTTCCGACTGTAGGCATGTTTGATAGTCAATTTAGAGAGTGGTTAGAGGAAAATAATGAAAGTTATGTTCAAGAAGTTGATTCTATAAAACTTGCCCATGAGCTAGGTTTGTTGACAATTGCTTTTGTCTTTGACCAAACTCAAACCAAACAAATGTTAGCAGCTAGTGCAGATATTATTTGTGTCCATTTAGGTTTGACTGGTGGTGGAACTATTGGCGCAAAAAAGATTCTCTCTTTAGAAGCTGGGATAAGCATAGTTAATGACTTATTTAAAATTTGTGAAAAAGTTAATCCTAATGTGATTCGCATGGCTTATGGTGATCCTATAGATAGTCCACTAGATGCTGATTTTTTGTTTAAACAAACCTCAGCACAAGGCTATATTGGTGGTTTTTCATTTGAGCGAACACCTGTTGAAAGTAACATTGGGAAAGTGACTAATGAATTTAAAACAACTGGGATTATTGAGTTCAATAAGCAACTTTATCAGTAGAAGATGATTTTTTGTTATTGATTTTCTTTTACTCTGTATTTTTTTATTTCAAACTTTCTCAAATTATACTTATCAGAAAGTCCGTTCGTTTTTTTGGTCCCCCTTAATATATTTTTTTAAGAAATTAATTTCTAATAATCGAATAAATGCACACTTCCAAAGAATGCGGTTACATTTTTTTATCCTCATGTTATAGTTAGAAATGTATTCTAAGAATGAATATATATCTAAAAGAAAAGAGGAATTACAATGGATAAGTTAGAAAAATTTTTAAACAAATTTTTAGCTCCAGTAGCTATGTTTATGAATAAGAGTAAATTTTTCAGTACTTTAGCAGAAGCATTTATGCAAATTACTCCGATTACATTAGGTGCTGCAGTTCTCATGATTGTCGGAAATTTTCCAGTTCCAGGTTGGAAAGAGCATTTAGAAAAAATTGGGCTTTATGCACATTTTACAGCGGTGCAAGGAGCTACATTAAATGCGTTGTCAATTTTTGTCGCTTTTAATTTCGCTTATATTTATGCGAAGAAAAGCGAATACAACCCACTACCAGCTGGACTATTATCGGTTGCAAGTTTTTTTATAGTTATGCCGCAAATACTTATTATCAACGGGAACCCTATTGAAGCCTTCCAAACAACCTATACAGGAGGAACGGGTTTATTAGTAGCCATTCTTGTTGCATACATTACCAGTCTTTTATATGTCTTTTTCAATCGTAAAAATATTGTCGTGAAATTACCGGACTCAGTACCAACCAATGTCACTGAATCCCTTAGACCGTCAATTTTATCAGGGCTTATTTTCATCATTTTTTTCTTAATTCGTTTAGCCTTTGCTTACATTCCATTCTTACGCGGAGATATTTTCACCTTTATTAGTTCGTTAATCCAAGCACCATTACAACAATTAACAGCTAATGCTGGAGCGTTAATCATTATCTTTACTTTAGCCAATCTTTTATGGTTCTTTGGTATTCATCCAAATATGATTTATGGTGTTGTAACACCTTTATTTTTAGCAAATGGCCTTGCAAATCAAGAAGCCTACGCACAAAATAAAGCTTTACCATTTTTACTATTTAGTATTATTTCATTAGTGATTGGAAATGGTTTTGGAGGTCAAGGAAGTACGTATGGTCTTGTAATTGCGATGATTCGGTCGAAATCTCAACGCTATAAAGAATTATTCAAGCTTTGCGTAGTGCCAAGTATTTTTAATATTAATGAGCCTCTTGTTTTCGGTATGCCGATTATGATGAATCCACTTTTCTTTTTCCCAATGGTACTATCACCAGCATTAATGGGTGGAACGGCAATTCTGGCTTATAAATTAATTGATTTAAGCAAATTTAATCCTTTTATTATTATGCCTTGGACAACTCCATCAATTATTAAAATGTTTCTTTGTGGTGGAGTGAAATTGTTTTTAGTCGGTTTGGTGATTATTGTGGTTAATTATTTCTTATGGCTACCATTTTTCAAAATTGCCGACGACCGTGAAGTAAAGGAAGAAAAAGGGATAGCAGCTTAAAGTATTTTTCTTTTTAAAAAGTTACTCTTGCTTTTTATTTTCAATTAATTTTGTTCGATAAATTTGACGAGAGAGAGATTCAATCATGAATAAAACAGGTAATTGAGTTGAAACCTCAGCTGTCATATGGATTCGCTCTTTCTTTACATGATAGGGAAAGCTAATCGTGGCTTTTTCGGCTAAGGGATTGGCAGAACCATTAGTAACACTGATGACATCTATATTATTTGCAAGTAGAGGGTTGATTATATTTAATAATTCTTTAGTTTTTCCAGAAACAGAGAAAAATATTACCGCACAATCTTGTTTAAGGGGAAGCAAAGTAAAGAATGGAGCAAAGCTATCCTTAACGAGTAAAGTAATACATCCAAAAATAGAAAGCTGATGTTTGGCATATTCGGCTAAAATGCCCGAACCGCCTAGACCAACACAATAGACAAGTTGGTGTTTAGTTAAACATTCGGCAATCGAAGCAATCAAGTCCTCATAATTTTCAGGTAAACAATCTAGTGTTATCTGACCGCTTACTAAATTAGTTGTTTTTGTTGGTGTAATATTTTGCTTAAGATAGGATTTAAAGTCATAAAAGCTTTTAAAATGGATTTTATGAATAAATTTAATAATGGATGATGGGGCAACATGGACGCTTTCTGCTAAGTCCTTGACACGCATTTGGCTGACTCTTTCAGGATGTTGCATGATGAAAGAAAAAATATCTTTTTCAGCGGATGTAAAAAGTTTGTCGCTCAATTGTTCAAACATGATTAATTCTCCTTTTGTTGAATTGATTTTGTTTCTATTATTATAACAAGAATGGGAGGAAAAAGGGATGAAATCGAAAATCTGTACGATTGACATTGGTGGAACATTAGTAAAGTACGCATTTTATTCGGAAGAAATGGAAGGAAAACTTTTTCATCAGGGAGAAGTTTCGGTTCCTCAATCAAAAGAATGTCTTTATCAATTGATTGAGGAGCTTAGTAGTAAGGAGTTCGTTTCAGGTGTAGCAATCAGCATGCCAGGGCTAATTGATTCAGATAAAGGATATAATTTTCACGGCGGAGCACTTCCTTTTATTCGGGATATTTCTGTTGAAAAAGAATTACAAAATTACTTGAAACTTCCAGTAACTGTTGAAAATGATGGGAAATGTGCTGCGTTAGGAGAACACTGGAAAGGTAGTCTTAAAGGAAATAAAAGCGGAATTGTTATCGTCTTAGGAACTGGAATCGGTGGCGGGATTATTGTAGACGACAAGCTATGGCGTGGGGCTCATTTTTCAGCGGGTGAATTTTCTTTTCTTCAAACGGATAAAGCAGAAAAGTTTCCTGAAAATATTTGGGTGATTCAAAATAGTGTGCTTAGCTTATTGGGTGCCTATGAAAAAGCTAGTGGGGAAAGGCTAAATGGTTATAATTATTTTGAACGAGTGAATCAAGGAGAAGCATGTGCCATTGAAATTTTAGAAAAATATTGTCAAACAATCATTCCACAAATTTATAATTTACAATTAATTTTAGATGTTGAGAAAATTGTGATTGGTGGCGGGATTAGTCGACAATCCGTAGTGGTGAAAACTATTCAAAAGCAATTAGCTGATTTTTATCAACAAATTGAAGAAAAAATAGAAATGAAAGTTGTTCATGCCGAAGTTGTCCCCACAACTCTAGGAAATGATGCTAATTTGTTTGGTGCAGTAGCACATTACTTATCAAAGATACAAAGAAAGGAGGAAAACTAGTATGTTAAATAGATTTCCGAAAAATTTTTTATGGGGTGGCGCAGTGGCTGCTCATCAAGTAGAGGGAGCATGGGATGTTGATGGAAAAGGGGTGAGTATTGCAGATGTTATGACAGCCGGCTCAAATCATCAGAAACGGAAAATTACAGACGGAATTATTCCCGGTGAAAATTATCCCAACCATGAAGCCATTGATTTCTATCATCGTTATCCGGAAGATATTGCCTTATTTGCCGAAATGGGTTTCAAATGTTTTCGGACTTCCATCGCCTGGAGCCGAATTTTCCCAGATGGAGATGAATTAGAACCTAATGAGGCAGGCTTAGAATATTACGACAAGTTATTTGATGAGTGTTTGAAATATAATATAGAACCAGTTGTTACGCTAAGTCATTTTGAAATGCCTTATTATCTTGCTAAGGAATATGGGGGGTTTAGAAGTCGCAAGTTAATCGAATTTTTTGAGCGATTTGCCCTTGCTGTTATGCTTCGTTACCAAGATAAAGTCAAATATTGGATGACTTTTAACGAAATCAATAATCAAGCGGGTGGACGGTTTTCTTTGCATAATTGGACTAATTCAGGAATAAAAATTGTAGCTGGTGAAAATGCGGAGGAGGTAATTTATCAAGCTTCGCTCAATGAATTAATAGCCAGTGCGAAGGTCGTTCAATTAGGACATCAAATCAATCCTAATTTCCAAATTGGTTGCATGATGGCATATGTGCCAGTTTATCCCTATTCCTCAAGTCCAGAAGACGTACTTGCTGCCCAACAAGCAATGGATTCCCGTTTTTTTTATAATGATATTCATGTTCACGGTGAAATTCCAAGCTATGTGCTAAAGGAATGGGATCGAAAAAAATATTCTATTGAATATACCTCAGAAGATTTAATGTTATTAAAGGCTGGAATAGTTGATTTTATAGGATTTAGCTACTATATGTCTTTGACAATATCTGCCGAGAAAGATATAAAGGGCTATCAAATTTTTGAAAATCCGCCACGTACGATTGTTGAAAATCCCTATTTAGAGGCGAATGATTGGGGTTGGCAGATTGATCCTGTTGGCTTACGAATCACACTTAAAATGCTTTATGAACGTTATCATAAACCACTATTTATCGTTGAAAACGGTCTCGGTGCTTATGATAAAGTAGAAGAGAATGACACTATTAATGATCAATATCGCATTGATTATCTTAAAGCATATATTTTTGAAATGAAAAAAGCGATAAATGAGGATGGTGTGGACCTGATAGGTTATACTGCTTGGGGATGCATCGACCTCGTGAGCTTTAGTACCGGTGAAATGGAAAAACGATATGGCTTCATCTATGTAGATAAGGACAATGAAGGAAACGGAACATTAGCTCGTAAGAAAAAAGCATCTTTCCATTGGTATAAGAAAGTAATTTCTAGTAATGGTGAGATTCTTTAAAATAAATATTAGATAAAATCCAGAATCATTTAACTTAGTGATTCTGGATTTTTCGTTAGATAGTTAGTGAAAGTTTTAATCCAACATTACATGGAAACGTTTTGATTGTAGACAAGATTTTGTTAAAATGAATTTAGAGGAATGTAAGGGAATGAGGAGAAGAATATGGAAAATCAAATTCCAGTAATGACAGTAGGGGAATTGAAGAAAAAAATCGCTGAAATAGAAACACAACAAGGTATTACTGATGAAACAAAAATTTACTTAAATACTGGATGGGATTCTGTGCAAGAGGTACAGCCTAATGCTATCGAAGTGAAAGAAGTGGTGCAATTTGTTGTTGAGGATCCACTAAACCATGAGAAGTTTTATGGCATGAGCTTGGCTGAAAGAGAATCAAAATTTGAAAAAACGGGCAAACCAAGTGAACAAGCGGTGATTATCAATAATCTTTACTAAAGAGTAAAATGAAAAACGCATTTTGGGGAGGTGGCAACATGGGGCAAGAAATTCAATTCCCAAAGAATTTTGAACGATTTATTGAGCTTGGGCAAGAAGCAATTAATCAGCAGAATTTTTCAAAAGCGGTAGATTATTTCTCCAAGGCGTATGAAATAGCGCCCGATTTTCCGCTGAATTTCTTATTAACGAATACGTTATTTGACTTGGGAGAGGTTGAAGAGGCGTTAGAATTAGCACAAGAATTTAAACGAGATTATTATTTACACATTGATTACCTCGTGTTTTATATTCAATTATTAGTTGGCAATCATCAATTTGTGCAGGCACATCAAATTCTCAATGAACGAATTTTACAGGATAATTCAGAGGAGATGAACAAGCTCGTTCGTGTGAAAAAGGAAGTTCGTCATGCGGAACTACTTTATCGTCAATTTGAAAAACGGAAAATCAATGAGCTGAAAGAGGAATTGCTTCAACTAACCAAACTCCCAGCCTTTGAACAAATGGCACAGGTAAAAAAATCGATCCAGCTACCACAGGATGATTTTCTTGAGGTAGCAAAAGTCTTACTCTTGAAGCCAGAAACGAATATTTTTGTAAAATCGTGGCTAATTGAAGAATTGTCAGGCATGAACATTCGGGAGAAGATTACATTTCTATGGTTAAACAAAGGGGAACGTGCGATGATTCCCGCGGAGCTTTCACAACCCTATGAAAGTCAAACTTATAAACGAATGATAGCAATGATTGAGAAAGAATTAGGAAATAACGACCCGATTTTACTGATTAATATGGTTGAAGAAATTCGCATTCAATTTGCATTACTTTATCCTTTTGCAGATGAAGTGATTGCCGAGCCAGAATTGTGGGCGCTTGCTTACCTTGAAGAGTATGCAGTGGATTTTGAAAGTCATGAAGATCCTGCAATTATGAAAGAGGTACGAAAAGAGCAGCGGAAACTTCGAATAATGTTGAATGAAGCAATGGTGTGAAAAGTTTGAAATCTAATGGAATTTCCTTAGGTTTTGAACTTTTTTCTTTTAACTTAAATTAGGCAGAAGTCGTCCACCTCAACGAAGTAGGTGGGTGATGAATGCCGTTCGGGATAGAGACTTCCTTCGGGCAGTTCAAAGCCCGATAATATCTAGCTTTATTGCGATTATACCAATAATGTATTTAGAAATATAAAGGTGGTTGTATCAATGAAGTTAGATAGCAATAATCATTCAGTATTCTTGTTGTATTATCATCTTGTTCTCGTAACGAAATATCGTAGAGCGGTACTAGATGATGAAATTTCAGATTACTTACGTTCGCATTTTGAACGTATTGGATTGAACTATAATATTACGGTTGTTGAGTGGAAGCACGACAAAGACCATATTCACGTTATGTTCAAAGCATACCCAAATACGGAAATAACCAAATTCATCAATTCCTATAAATCAGTCAGTTCTAGGTTGGTCAAAAAAGACTATCCACAAGTAAAGAAACAACTTTGGAAAGAAATGTTTTGGTCTAAATCATCTTGCTTACTTACAACAGGTGGTGCTCCAATCGAAGTCATTAAGAAGTATATTCAGTCACAAGGACAAAAAATAATTAGAAAGGTAGGCGTTAGATATGGAAATCTTAAAAGCGTTCAAATATCGTATTTATCCGAATGATGAGCAGGAAACATTTTTCGCTAAATCGTTCGGTTGTGTGCGTAAAGTCCATAATCTCCTGTTAGATGACCGTATGAAATCATACGAAGAGTCTAAAATTACTGGCGAAAAGATGAAATATCCAACACCTGCTCAATATAAGAAAGACTTTCCGTTTCTTAAAGAAGTCGATAGTTTAGCTTTGGCGAACGCACAAATGAATTTAGATAAAGCATACAAGAATTTCTTCCGTGATAAATCCGTTGGATTTCCAAAATGGAAAAGTCGTAAAAATCCAGTTCAAAGCTACACTACGAACAATCAAAATGGAACGGTAGCAATTTACGAAAATAAATACTTGAAGTTACCAAAAATAAAAGCACCAATTCGTATTAAGTTACACCGTCAACCAACAGGCATTATCAAATCAGCTACAATCACTCGTACATCAACGGGCAAGTATTATGTTTCTTTGCTTTGCAAAACGACTGTATCAGCTAAAAAGCAAACAGGTAAAACAGTTGGTGGTGACTTAGGTATTGCTGATTTCCTTATTTTGTCTGACGGTACTAAGATTGCCAATCCTAAGTTTCTTGCTAAGACAGCTAAGAAATTGGCTGTTGAACAACGCAAGTTGTCACGTAAAAGTGAAATTGCTAAGAAACAAGGACGCAAATTAGTTGATTGTAAAAACTATCAAAAACAAAAACTGATTGTTGCTAAATTACATGAGAAAGTATCGAATCAAAGAAATGACTTTCTGAATAAGCTAAGTACAGAAATCATCAATAACCACGATGTTATCTGCTTAGAAAACCTGAATGTCAAAGGTATGATACGCAATCATAAATTAGCGAAATCTATCGCTGATGTTAGCTGGTCTAAATTTGTAAGTAAATTAGAATATAAAGCTGACTGGTATGGAAAAACTATCGTGAAAATCAATACGTGGTATCCGTCTAGTCAAATCTGTTCTGATTGTGGTTATAACTCAGGCAAGAAAACACTTGGTATTCGTGAGTGGAATTGTCCTAATTGTGGCTTTCATCACGATAGAGATATAAACGCCAGTATCAATATTGAAACCGAAGGCTTACGTCTACTGAACGAAATGTTACAAATTGCGTAGTCTTATCATAGATAGGTTCGGAACGAGCCTTGTGGGGTATAAAAGAGAAACCGCTGTTCATCATGCTAACGCATGATGTAACAAGTAAGCTCTGTTTCCACGAAGCTCCCACTTCAAGCGTTAAGAGCCAGCGTCTTCACTAAGTGGGGGTAGTTCACTAAAGTCATTTCGTTCTTTTGAGGTGATTTAGCTAACAAACTTTTACAAAAGTGTTGGTTACATTATCTCATTTTTTGCCAAATTGCACTAGCAAGTTAGCCACTTTCCGAATCCTCATGTTATTGAATATTAGAAGGGTTAATCAAAGAGATGGTGAAAAAAAATTTCGAGTAAAGTTTAATCGACAAATTTCAACCCATTTTTTTAGAAAGTGTATGTTTGAAAGGTTAAAACAGAATTTATGAAATCCCTTGCCGAGAAAATCATTACTTTTAAGCACGAATTAAATTAGTAGACTATTGAATTCATTTGATTATAAAATCTGGAAATACAGTAAATAGAACTCGACCGTCCAAATTTTATTCCGACAAAAAAGCATTCAATAATTTTTTGCAAAAAAAAACAAAGACTATTCTAATATAAATTTTACTGGAACAGTCTTTGTTTTATTTACGAGCAAGAGTTAAGATGAAAAATCGTCTTATTCTCCTCGAAGTTCTCTTAGTGCTTTTTTAATTTCTCCCAATGTGGTGGCATCTGGGTCAGTGGAAAGGTTATATCTTTCGAGAACTTCTCCGGTATCCATATCAAGAACTACTGAATCTTCGGTGTTACTTGCAGGAGAAGTGAAAAAACCATAACCATATCCGTCCTCATCATTTCCTTCGGCCATTGCTAAGACACGCGCTGAATCATCAACACCTGGGAAAAGTTCTTCAAATTCTTCCTCACTAAGATTTTTAAACTTTTGTAATGCTATTTTTAGTGTTGCCGGCATTTTATCTTTAGGTACTTGATTATTTTCAGCCGGTTCGTCAGCAACCGCAATATTATCGTGTCCACTTGTTAATGCGATTATTGCCATTGTAATGAGAACCAATGGGATTAAAAATAAAGCTTTTTTTTGTTTCATTTTAACTTCCTCCTTATTATAAAACATTATTCTTTTGAAATCAGTAAATTAGTAGTTAGCAACAGAATAGTATGAACCTTTTATTGGGTTATAGGTATAATATGTCAAAGTGTTATTTATACCAGTGACTGATTGTGGGTGTCCAGGGTATATTTTATAGCCATACCCAATACCCGTACGGTAAGTTTTATTTGCATCTTCACGGTCACCGACTATACCACTATCCTTGATTGTTTCCCAACGTAAAAATTTTCCTGTTCCTGTAGCAGGTCTATAGTAACTTTCTGCATATCTCCAACCACGGCCACTAAAACCATTAGATAAATAAGTTTCTCCACCAACTAAGGTTTTTAAAGCTGATAAAGGAGCGGGGGCAGCACCTCTCAATAAATCATTCTCTTTAATAACATTATCCAATAATTCTACTGGTTGTGTTTTCCAACTTCTTTTTATTTCAGCAACAGTTTTTGCTTTTGGATCAGTATTACTATTGTATTTTTCAAGAATTTTTTCAGGCTCATCTATTGTAGAAATTTCGACTTCACCATGAAGAAATTCGCCATCGGGTAATATAAGGAGGGAATCAGAATCATTCATTCCAGTAAAACGAGTTGTAACTTCTGCATCACTTCGTAAAATTGGTGCTTGTTCGGGACCATTTTGTTCCTGTGCTCGTGCTTCAATATTTACTACAGACAAAGTTCCCAGAGTAAGTGAAGCAATGAGTAGCGCTTTGAAATTTGTCATAAAACCTCTCTTCCTTTCTTGGATAGCTCCATTATACATACAAATTCCAAGTGAAAATCTATCATGTAACGAATTATCTTTTATATGTAATAATTCATAGAAAGGTTTTAAATATTTCCTAAATGTTTTTTTATTGGCATGAAAAATCCATCAATTTTTTCAATAATGAATGCGTTTAAAATTTTCCTGTGGTAGTATTCAGGAAAGGGGGGATACACTTATGAAAATTGCGGTATGCGATGATGTACTGGCTATTGCGAGTCTAACAAAGGAAATTTTGATGGACTACAAACAAGCATCAGTTGTAGTTGATATTTTTACATCACCTCAAAGTTTAATTAGCAGATGTGAGGAAATATCTTACGATTTATTTATACTAGATATTGAATTTCCTGAATATTCAGGAATTGATTTAGCCGAAAAAATTAGAGAAAATAATATTTATACACCAATAATATTTTTAACAAATTTCAAAGAATATATGGAAGATGTTTTCAAAATACAAACATTTGATTATATTTTAAAACCACTTAATAAAACAAAATTATTCCCTGCATTAGATAGAGTGATAAAATATCTAGCTTTAGAGAATAATAGATTTATATTTAGCTTCAACAAAGTATCCCATAATATTGCTTTAAATCAGATAATATACTTTGAAAAGAACAAACGTAGTGTCATAATCCATACGAAGGAAAATAGTTTTATAACAATCATGACAACTGAAAAACTTCTCTCGATGCTTAACGAAAACTTTGTTCAAATCCATACTTCCTTTATTGTGAATAGCAATTATATTAAAGAAATGGCTAATCACTATTTACTAGTTGACTTAGGCTATTCAAAGACAATCGAACTTCCAATAAGTCAAAAATTTATTAAAAAAGCAAAAGAACAAATTATTACGAAATTGAGGAAAATAATGTAATGTTTGATTATTTAACAAGAGAATACTTGGGTTGGGATATATACCTTTTTCAGAAAATCACCTGTCATACACTTCTATTTATTTTAGAAATATACCTAGTGAAGTATTTTTTTTCAAAAAAAAATATCGCTAAAAAAACAATATTCATTGATTATTCATATAATATTTTAATGATTATTTCATTTATCGGGCTAAATATTCTTTTTCTTCATTATCAGGTCATTCAGTTCTATTTTAATGTAATCATTATACCTATTATGATTATTTTAAGTATTTTTAGAAAACAACTAATCATTACTCGGGTGTCTTTTTGGATATTCTCGCTATCCGTTTCATTTTTAATATCTCATATATTAGCAATGATAGCAGGAAATATGATTTTTGAATATCCGAGTATGTCGTTAAATAGTATCCCAATAAATTTTAAGAGTTTATTGGAATTTGTAATTGCTGCTACTTTAGATATTTTATTCATACGTAAGTTGAAAATTATTTTTAATCAAAAAATCGAAACAACCAATAAAATAAATTTATTCAGCTTGTTGCCACTAATCATTGTTTCATCTATTACTTTTTTCTTTATGCTAGTATTCATGCGCGAGTATACCATTGAAAATTCGATTTCAAATAAATTTGGATTAATGGCGATTTGTATTTTCCTTTCTATTCATTTATGTGTATTAGTCTTATATAGAAGTTTTAAGACATATTTTGAAAAAAATGCTCAATCAACTGTTCAAAATAATTCATTTAAAGCAGAATTAAAGTATTATGAAAATGTAAAAAAAGCACAGTTAGAAATGAAGCATATCAGACATGATTTAAGAAATCATCAAATTTTATTATTAGGTATGTTGGAAAATGATGAAATAACAGAAGCTAAAAACTATTTACATCAATCATTAAATAGTTTGGCAAGAGCTGGACATTTTTATACGCATAACTTTTTGCTTAATTATTTATTAAATGAAAAAAATAAAAATGCGGAAAATTTTGGAATAACGTTGAATGTTAAAGTGTTACTCCCAGAAAAACTGATTATCGAAAATGATGTGCTAGCAATTGTCATTGGCAATTTATTAGATAACGCTATTAATGCTGTCCAAAGAAACACATCTAGCAATAAAAAAGAGATATTGGTAAGTATTAAATCATTCAATAATAATATTTTGATTGAAGTATCAAATAGTTTTGATTTACAAGAAATAGAAACACGTAAAGTTCAAAAATTAAAAGGTATTGGTATTAAAAGTATTCAAAAAATTGTTAATGAATATGGTGGAATTTATAAACAATGGATGGAAGAGGACACTTACATTACGACAATCGCATTATTGAAGATTTATAACAAGTAGTTATTTGCGTTTTGATTCAGAAAACAAGGGATATTCACAATGATAAACTCTATCTGTGTGAAAATTAATTATGGGAATAGGACGATCACTTCTTACTTATCCTCCTTAAAATAAATAACAAAAATCTGTCTATATTCAGTTTAGGTTGATTTTGGTGACCTATTTTGCTCAATGTTGTGGTACGCATTCTATAGCGAGGCTACTTTTTTCATAAAATAGGCAAATTCAAACCAAAAACATATTGAAGCGGTTTCAATAAAATGTTATACTACTAGTGTATAAGAAGATTGTCACTGGTAATGCAGGCTATACCGATATACGCCAAATATTTTATTTGTGTGTAAGTAGGGTGTAGTCTTTTTTTGCGTGATTTTTTCCTTAGTTAAACTCACTCACAAAGAAACTTTGCACACATTAAGTGAATCGTTAGTTGACAGGTGTGTGACACCAAAACAAAATCAAAGGAAGGAGGTAACCTTTTGAAAATTGAAAAAATAATTAATAACAATATCATTCGCTCAAGTGATGATAGTCATAATGAAGTTCTTGTCATGGGATGTGGTATTGGTTTTAAAAAAGAAATTGGGATGATGATTGATTCAAAAAAGATTGATAAAATTTATCGTTTACAATCAAAGCAGGCACTTAGTAAATTGGAAACGTTGTTAGCAGGCTTATCGCTTGAAACGATTCAGACAACAAATGAAATTGTGGATTATGCTAAGACGTCACTAGGGAATCCGTTGCCAGATAATATTTATTTGACTCTTGCTGACCATATCCAATTTGCAATTGAGCGCGCTAATGAAGGCTTGACTATCAAAAATGCTTTGTTATGGGAGATTAAGCGTTTCTATAATCATGAATTTCTGATTGGTCAAGAAGCACTAGAGATTATCAATCAAAACTTAAATGTTGTTTTGCCAGAAGATGAGGCAGCTTTTATTGCCTTGCATTTAGCGAGTGCGACTTTGGATTTTGCGGGAACTGCTCAAACCAAGCAAACAATGACGATTATTAAACAAGTTTTGACCATTATCAAGTATCATTTTGTGGGTATTGAATTGGATGAAAATTCTTTACATTACGACCGATTTATCACTCATCTAAAATTCTTTATTCAGCGTGTTTTTTCTGGCAATGAACTTGAGAGTGATGACGAAGATTTTCTTATCATGCTCAAGGAAAAATACAAAGAAGAATACCTGTGTACTTTAAAGGTATATGACTATTTCTTGAAGCAATATGATATTCAATTGACAAATGACGAAATTATGTACCTAACGATTCACATCAGACGCATGACACACAAATAAAATGTTAAATTTAAAAATAATTTAATTTTACTAGTGGAGGTTCTATGGATTATCAAAATTTAGCAAATCAGATTTTAGAACAAGTCGGTGGCGAAAAAAATGTTCAAAATTTGACTCATTGTGCAACGCGTTTGCGGTTCAATTTAAAAGAAGATAGCAAGGCAAATCGTGCTGAGTTGAATCACTTACAAGGCGTTTTAGGCGTCACAAGTGGTGGAGGACAGTTCCAAGTGATTATCGGGAACGACGTTGAAAAAGTTTATGACATCTTGATTGAAACGCTTGGCTTTTCAGAAGGTGGTAGTGAAGAGAAAAGCAAAAAAAATATTGGGACGCGTTTAATAGATACAATTTCGAGTATTTTTACACCTATTTTGCCTGTTATCACTGCCTCTGGGATGTTAAAGGCAGTTTTAGCACTGTGCACAGCGTTTAAGTGGGTAGACCCTACAGCATCAACTGTTTATCAAGTCATTAATTTTATGGCAGATGCCGCATTTTACTTTCTACCAGTATTCTTGGCTATTTCTGCAGCCAAAAAATTTAAATGTAATACTTATTTAGCAGCGATGTTAGGTGGGATTCTTTTACATCCAAATTTTGTTGCGATGGTGACAGCTTCCAGAGAAAGTGGCGAAGGAATTAAATTTGGTTTCTTACCAATTTACAATGCCACCTATGCTTCAACGGTTATTCCAATCATTTTAACAGTGTGGTTTATGTCCTATGTCGAAAAGTATGCAAAGAAGTATTCTCCCAAAGTTATTGCTTTCTTTACAATTCCTTTGATTACGGTATTAGTTACCGGTTTAGTCGCTTTAGTCGTACTTGGTCCTATTGGTTATATCATTGGGCAATATATTGCCAATGGTGTTATGTTCTTGGATAAAACTGCAGGTTGGCTAGTACCAACGGTTATTGGGACTTTTATGCCGCTTTTAGTCATGACAGGGACACATTATGGTATAGTGCCAATTGGTGCCAATAATATCATGACTCTTGGTTACGATGCTATGATTGGCCCAGGAAATTTACCGTCAAATATTGCTCAAGGTGGTGCAGCACTTGCCGTTGGGGTTAAAACTAAGAAAAGTGAAATCAAACAATTAGCTTTTTCTAGTGGAGTTACCGCTGTATGTGGGATTACTGAACCAGCTTTATTTGGGATAAATGTTCGTTTTAAAACACCTTTATATGCTGCTATGGCTGGTGGCGGTGTCGGTGGGTTATTCATTGGACTGATGGGTGTTCGTCGTTTTGCATCAGGTTCACCAGGTCTCTTGACATTACCTGTTTATATTGGGGATAAAGGTTTAACTAATTTCATCAACGCCTGCATTGCTTGTGCTATTGCTTTCGTTGTTTCATTTATCGTTTCATATATTTTGTTCAATGAAAACAAGGTATCAGAAAGTGAACAGGCTTTTGAAAAAGAGACACTTGATTTCACCAAAACTAAAAGTGTGACTACTATCATGGCGCCAGTATCTGGAAAGCTAGTTTCTTTAAAAAATGTTCCTGATGAAGTTTTTTCAGAAGAAATGATTGGGAAAGGCTGTGCGATTATACCAATTGACCCCATTTTTGTTTCACCAGTTAATGGTGTTGTGACAGCTTTGTATGAGACAAATCATGCTATTGGTTTAAAATCAGAGGAGGGTGTCGAAGTTCTCATTCATATCGGGATTGATACAGTTAAACTTGAGGGTCAATATTTTTCAGCAAAAATTCAGATTGGGGATTGTGTCGAGGTTGGAACTCCTTTAATGTCTGTCGAGTTAGAAAAAATTGAAGCAGCAGGCTATGATATTATCACCCCAATTGTTATTACAAATTCCTCAGATTATACGGAAATTTTACCGATTGAAACATCAATGGTGAAGGCTTCACAGCCGGTTATGAAAGTCGTCAGATAGTTTTCAACTTCAGTATCTTAGGTTAGACTTACTTACATGGTAGATAATATTCTAAAATTAATTTTAGTTGTTAAAATTGAGTATATTGCTATGTATCATGAGTAAGAAGTTTTACAAAAGGTAGATTTTTATGTGACCAATAAAGATGAATACTTAAATGGACTCTTATCTATATCGTTCATGGATTAGACAATGCTGGAGAACGATTGCTTGAAACTGAATAATTTTAGCTTGGAAATGGTGTTAAAGCATTGTTTCTGAGCTTTTTATTTTGTAATCATACAAGTCATATTTGTTGAATGTTTTTTCTAGGAGCAAAAAAGAAACCCACGTATGAGTTTCAATGAGCTAAATAGATTTAATTCTGTTTTATTACCTGATTAAGTCGAATTCCTAAGTGTAGATTCATTAATGTATCTGCATTATTTATATTTACAGATAGAATTTCTTCGATTTTTTTTAGTCTAGCTCGTAACGTGTTTTTATGGATAAAAAGCATCTTGCAGGTTTGTGTGTGTGAAAAATCGTTTGCAAAATAGGTTTCTAAGGTGTGGTACAGCTCAGTTTTTGTATGAGTATCGTAGTCTATAATTGGATAAACAAAATCTTCCAACATCTTCTGAATGAAGTATTGGTTAATTTTTCCAAAATCATCAATAAATAGTTTGAAGATGCCTAAGTCTTTATAGAATTGCACTGGTTTGACATTTGTGTTATTTTCAGTGAATAGAAGCGCTTGTTTTGCCTCTTGCCAAGCAGCAGTTAGCTTCCAAAAAGGCTGTAAATCACTTATTCCCATCTGAAACGAGCTATGCTTATAAGTTTCTTTCAATAACGTATATAGAGATTCAATGAAGAATTCAATTGAGCTATAGGATTCGCCCACGAGAAGGAACCAATACTTATCTTTATTGAAAAGCAAAATATTTTCATTGCTGAACTGTGTCTTGTAAAACTGATGTTCAAAGTTCAAAAATTCCTCACTGTCATCAATACGGTCTGTTTGTTTCAGATTTTTCACTAAAACTAAGCGATATTGTTGCTCTAACTGAGTTCCTAGAACAAGACTATATTTTCTTTTTTTAATAGAATCTGGACTGGTGGAATTCAATAATTCTTCCAAAATTAAGTTGCGATAATGAAGATTTGCCTTCTGAAACTCCAAGAAAATGGTTTTCTTTAACTGATAAAATGAGCTGAAGCTCTGAAGTTTTGCAACAATCTCTGAATTTAACTCCTTAAAAAAAATTGGAGGTTTGAGGACAATGAAATTTTCGATTTTTCTTTTTTTATAGAGAGGAAAGAAGAAAAATCGAAGAGTCTCTGCTTGCTTGATTGACTGCGTAAAGCAAAAGCCGTTAATTGGTTTTCCGTCAACATCATGTCCTATAGTCATCCAATTTGAAAGCTTTTTTGAAGAAAAATCCTCAAAAACCTCACCCCAAGAAAAGTCAAAGGAAGAATCTAGTAGGTTGAAGTTCTCATCGACCACCGCTAAGGACAAACCACTAACATTATAGATAGCCGAGCATAAATTATTCAAGGACTGTTCATCGGATAAAGAACGAAAAATTGTTTGATGGAATTGCTCCGTCTCCCTAAGTGAAATAGTTTGTTTTTCTATAATGAGGCGTTGAATCGGAGTCATTACGTCACTCCATGAATACTTATCCTCAATAATAATGATTGGAATGTTATAAAGATGAAAAAGTTGAATCAACTCAGGAGTGAGAAAATGTTTGAACTTTTTCTTTGTAATAATCCCAGCAATTTCTTTTTCGTGTAGCCGATGTAAAAATTTTTCTGTCAAATGTGTTTCTAAAAAGAGTCCAATAATCAGTAAATCCCCTTTTTTAACCCAATCATCCATATTAGGAATATCCATGATTGTTACTGTCTCAACAACGTTCAACAATCCGTTTTTGGTAGAAATCAAATCAGATTGATTAAATTCAGCCAATTTCACAATTTCTTGAATGCTTATGTTCTTCTTCATTTTATCTACTCCCTATGTTCTTTATGACTAGAAAAACGCTTTCATTTCGTTCCTATGCACAATATATTTTACGCTTTTTTGGCTATAAAATAAAGATGTAAAAACAATAAGAAAGAACAGGAGATGGAAAAATGAGAAATCGATTTAAAGGAAAGGATTACCTAGCATTCAAAGACATGACAAAGGAGGAAATTGAGTTTATTACAGATCTTTCGTTAGATTTTAAGCGTAAATGGGTAGCGAGAGAACCGCATGAATATTTTAAAGGGCAAGTGTGGGCAGGTTTATTTGAAAAAAATAGCACTAGAACAAGAAATGCCTTAGAACGTGCGGCAGCAGATTTAGGGATAAAGATTGTCTACCTTCGTCCAGATGAAATGCAGATGACTAGGGGAGAACCTTTGAAAGATACAGCACGAATTTTAGACCGTTACTTTGACGGACTTTTTATCCGAACTTTTGGTCATGAGGTTGTGGAGGAATGTTCAAAATGGATGGAAAATCCAGTAATTAATGGACTAACAGCTCTTGAACATCCAACACAAGGAATTGCTGATTTGATGACGATTAAGGAAAAATTTGGTAAATATGAAGGGCTGAAGATTTGTTATTCAGGGAATTTATATAATGTAGCCTATACGACCATGATTTTCTGTGCCACTTTAGGAATAGATTTATCTATTGCTTGTCCTAAAGGTCTTGAACCTGATGCAGAGATTTTAGTAGAAACACAAAATAGAGCAAAAATTTCAGGTGCAAAAATAGAATTTACGCAAGACTTTGATATGGCTTTAAAGGACGCAGATATTGTTTATGGCATGTCACAATATAGTATGGGACAAAGTGATGAAGAAATTGAATATTTGAAGAAAGCTTTTGCCCCTTATCAAATCACGATGGATGCGATGAGAAAAGCGAAACCAGAAGCAATCTTTATGCATTGCTTACCAGCTCATCGAGGAGAAGAAGTAACAGATGAAGTGATGGAATGTAGTCAATCTGTAATTTTTGATGAAGGGGAAAATCGCATGCACTCTATTAAGGCAATTTTGGCTGCAGTAGCTAATTAGAGATACTTTAGTTGGAGTTTGTACTGGAAAGTAGGAGAAACTAATGGAAGTAGCTAAAAAGAAAAAATTTAAATCACCAAATACCTATGTCATCATTTTCTTTGTTTTGCTGTTAGTTGCGATCTTGACATGGATAATCCCGGGGGGGAAATATGATATAGATGATTCAGGACGGGCAATTGCGAATACCTATTCAAGAATTGCTGCAAATCGTCAAGGATTATGGGATGTCATTATGGCGCCGATTATCGGTATGGTGGGGAATGATCAAGTAAGTGGTGCAATTACAATTTCGTTAAACGTCATGCTTTTTGGTAGTTTCCTTGAAATGATGGATTCTGCTGGTGCAATCAATATTGCTTTAAAAGGTGTTGCACAAAAATATAAAAAGAATTATTTTGTACTAATCACTGTTTTAACATTTATTATGGGAATTTTCGGAACAGTGCAAGGAGCTTATGAAGAAGGATTCGTATATTTGTTGATGTTCTTACCAATAATTTTAGCCCTTGGACTAGATACTATAGTAGCTTTGATGATTGTTATCTTTGGTACGCAAGCTGGATGTGCGGCATCCATTGTTAATCCATTTTCTACTGGGATAGCTTCAGGAATTGCTGGAATCAGTCCCGGTGACGGAATTATCTATCGGACAGTTATTTTTATCATTCTGTTATCACTCGTTTCTTTCTTGATTTGCGGATATGCAAAAAAAATATCGCATCATCCTGAGAAATCCGTACAGTTTTTCCGAAGAGAAAAAGATTTAGAAGAATTTGCTGATATTGAAGAAGGGGAAGAAAAACTTAACAACCGTCAACGTAAGGTTTTTATGATTTTTGTTTTAACGTTTGCCATTATGATTGTTTCGTTGGTTCCATGGACTTCGCTCAATGAACATTGGACGTTTTTCAATCAAGTGACGGATTGGATAAACAATTCACCAATTTTAGGAACAATTCTAGGAAGTGATCTTGTACCTCTTGGGGACTGGTATTTCAATGAAATTAATGGATTGTTAATTATTATGACTATTATTACTGGTTTGATTATGGGATATAGCATTGATAAAACAATCAATATTTTGATTAAAGGGGCTGCGGGGTTAGTTTCTACTGCATTCATCGTACCTTTAGCTAGAGGGATTCAAGTCTTGATGACGAACGGAAATATTACGGCGACTGTTTTAAATGGCTGTGAAAAGACATTGGGTAGTTTATCACCGGTTATATTCGTTATCGCTTGCTTTGTGGTGTATATTCTGCTTGCAACTTTTATTCCAAGTTCAACAGGGCTTGCGGCAGCGACTATGTCTATTATGGCACCACTTGCTATATTTGCAGGGATTTCTGAATCTTCAATGGTTGTTATATATAATTTGGCTTTAGGACTAGTGAAGCTATTTGCACCAACGTCTATTATCGTTATGACGTGTACGCAAGCGGTTCATGTGGATTACGGGTCTTGGCTGAAAGCAACTGGAAAATATATCGTTATATTCTTCTTAACTTGTTGTGGAATTTTACTAGTCAATGTTTTGATTTTTAGATAGGAGTGGAAAATTTTATGGGTGAAAAAGATTATGTTAGCAACGCAACAAATGAATTAAAAAAAGTTATCGTGTGTTCACCGAAATATTATGTATTTAATGCTATTAATGAAATTACGAAAAGTTGGATGGAAAAAGGAGAAACAGAGAAAAACGAAAAAATGGTTCAAGAATGGCAAACTTTAGTGGATGCTTATAAGAACAATGGAGTGGAAGTTGTTGAGGTAGAAGCACATAAGGAATTAGAAGTTCAAACCTTTGCACGTGATTTTGGTGCAATGATTAAGGAAGGTGCAATCATCGGGAAATTTCGCCATCCAGCTCGTCAGAAAGAAACCGAAATTTACGAAGCAAAATTAAAAGAATTAGGTGTACCGATTGTTGCTCGTTGTAATGCAGGATGCTTTGAAGGCGGCGACTTCTGGATGATTGATGAACACACTATCGCATTCGGATTAGTCGATAGAACAGATAAAGCTGGGGTTGATAATCTTCGCGAACAATTGGAAAAATTTGGTTATACGGTTGTGGGTGTTTCCTGTCCGTCAGCTAATTTGCATTTAGATATGGTGTTTAATATTGTTGCAGAAAAAATATGTATTGCCGCAACAGATGAATTACCTTATCAATTTTTAGAAATGTTAAAACGCCGTGATTTCAAAATTATTCATGTGCCATCAGAATTAGTATTTAAGCATGGTTGTAACGTTCAAGCCTTAGGAAATGGGCGTGTTTTGGGGATTGAAAATAATAAATCTGTCAATGAAGCAATGGAGGCAGAAGGACTAGAAGTCATCAAACTTCCATTGGAACAAATTCTGAAAGCTGGTGGCGGACCACATTGTATGACTTATCCCGTATTAAGAAGCTAGGAGGACAACGATGAAAATTGTCATTTCGGACTATTTAGATTCCATGATGCCAACACATGATTACGAAAAAGAAATATTAGTCAACGGACTCGGTCAGTGCGAAGTTGTCGTTTATGAATATACTGACGAAAAGAGAGAAGAATTTTTTCAAATTATTTCAGATGCAGATGCTATCTTGACAGCATTTACTAAAATTGATGAAGAAGCGATGAGTCACGCTTCACACTTGAAAGTCATTTCAATGAATGCAACAGGCTATGATAACGTTGATTTAGAGGTTGCGAATAAGCGAGGAATTGGCGTCTGCCCGGTAGGCGAATATTCAACAGTTGATGTGGCAGAATACACCATTTCTATAATATTAGCTTTGGTGAAGAATCTGAAAGCTTACATTCAAGATGTAGATCTAAATCATAAGTGGCGCTTTGACGTAGTACCGCCTAATAAGCGAATTGAAGACATGATATTAGGAATTTTTGGTTTTGGAAAAATTGGACAAGCTGTGGCAAATTTGGCAAAAGGTCTTGGTATGGATGTCATTGCTTGTGATCCTTACATTTCAGAGAGTGTTGAAGAGGAAAATGGCGTGAGGCTTGTGAGCCAGGATGAAATCTTTGCGAGAGCGGACGTGATTACTAATAACATGAATCTGAATAAATCGAATTACGAATTTTTCAATTTTGAAAACTTCAAAAAGATGAAGCAACATCCCTACTTTATCAATATGGGACGAGGAGCAAGTGTTGTAGAATCAGATTTATTACTTGCTCTTGAAAATAATTATGTCAAAGGTGCAGGCTTAGATTTATTAGCGGATGAGACACCAGATTTAGCAAATCATCCACTGGTTGGGTTGCCGAATGTTATTCTCACACCACACGCAGCCTTTTACTCTTCTACCTCTATTCATGAGCTTCAAAGAATTTCAACGGAGAATATTGTTCATTATCTTAATGGAGAAAAAGAGAAAGTCTTTAAACTTGTTAGTGAGAATTAAATGAAATAGAAGACAGCTAGGAGAATTTTTACAGCTGTCTTTTTTAGATATGTGCCCTGTATGTGTGAGAATTAGAAGGTGAAAGTCTAGTACAGGCTTGTTTCGTGCATAATAACAGATTGATATTAATCGATTTATATTATTTAATTATAAAAATAATTGTTCAAGTTTACCATTAACCAATAGTATAGCCAAGATGATATTAGAAAACGCAAATTTTTATTTGAAGATGAAATTAACGATGAAAAATAATTAGCTCAAGTATTAGAAGTTGCTGAATTTTTTGAACGGCACTATTGGAAATAGGTTGTCCTTTGACAATAAACTGATGAATCATCTCATTGTTGTTCGTTTGAGATGAACGTCCGAGAATCTTTGCGATATGTCGATTGGAATAGCCTTCATTTTTAAGCGTTTGAATATTGATTCTTTCCTCAGAAGATAAGTGTGTATAACTCATTTGTTTTGTGGTATTCTTTTCTGGCGTCATAGTGAAATTCATTCTTTATTGTCTGTGTCATGACTTCAATAATACATGAATTTTCACTAGGACGTTTTTTATTAAACTAGGGTGGCTAACTTCATTCTACAATGCGGCTCTCATTTTTTTCGTTGTTAACAAAAAATTTACAGAGATTTACAAAACCTTTACCTCTTGCATAAAACTCTTTAACACTCGAATGCTATCATAGAACTTGTAAATGAGAAAGATGAATTTACGGAAAAAAACTATATCTTTCGATAACAGGCGGAAGATGTGAAGAGGAGATAAGAACAACATGAAGAAAATTCTTTTCGGTACATTATTAGCAGGAGCATTATTGTTAGCAGGCTGTGGGGCAGGTGGCACAGATACAGGTAGTTCATCAAGTAGTAAAGCAGCTGAGGATACGAAAATTGTTGCCGCTGGGTCAACCGCACTACAACCATTAGTAGATGCAGCAAGTGAATCATTCCAAGAAGAAAATGCAGGCTATAACATTTCCGTTCAAGGTGGAGGTTCAGGCTTAGGACTTTCTCAAGTTTCTTCAAAATCTGTTACGATTGGAAATTCAGATTTATTTGCTGAAGAAAAATCCGGCGTGGATGCTTCAAAATTAGTTGACCATAAAGTAGCGGTCGTAGGTGTAGCACCTGTTGTAAATAATGACACGGGTGTAAAAGATTTAACCAAAGACCAACTAAAAGATATTTTTTCAGGAAAAGTAACAAATTGGAAGGATGTCGGTGGAAAAGATGTAAAAATTGAAGTCGTTAACCGTGCAGAAGGTTCAGGAACTCGTTTTAACTTTGAAAAATACGCATTAGATGACATTAAAGTAGCACAATCTCAAGAACAAGATTCTTCTGGAACGGTTCGTCAAATCGTTTCATCTACACCGGGGGCAATTTCCTACTTAGCCTTTTCATACTTTGACGATTCATTGACTCCTCTATCTATTGACGGAGTAGAACCAAAAGAAGAAAATGTTCAAACAAATGATTGGAAAATTTGGTCTTATGAACACATGTATACAAATGGAGAACCCAATGAAGGAACGAAAAAATTTATCGACTACATTCTTTCACCAGCCATTCAAAAAGAACAAGTGAAAAAACTTGGGTATCTTTCTGTTTCAGATATGAAAGTGGAACGTGATGCAGAAGGAAAAGTAACGAAGAAATAAAATATATAGCCACTTGGAGTGTTATCTATCCGTTCCAAGTGGCTTTTTTCTGTTTTAATCTAAAGAAATTTCAACATTAGAAGTGCCAGTAGTTTCTAAATCGTACAAGCTATCCAGTGAGTTTGTAATCAGCGCACGGCTTGCAGCTTTTGTATAAAACGCCATATGAGGAGTCACGAGAACATTGTCTTGTTCTTGAAGTTCTCTTAAAGTTTTTGGATAGTCGTCTTTAGATTTAAAGGTGACATTCATCCAGTTTTCTTCATCTTCCACTGCATCTAGCCCAGCGCCACCTAGCTTTCCAGATTTTAAGGCAGCAAGCAACGCTTCCGTGTCAACGATTGGCCCACGAGCGGTATTGATAAGTAAGGCACCATCTTTCATTTGGTTGAAAATTGCTGCATTAAAGAGATGATGATTTTCTTCAAGATAAGGGGCGTGAATCGTTACAATATCGGCTTCTTTGACTAAACTTTCAAGAGAATCCTTGTAGGTTAAAACATTCTCAATGACTTCGGCTGGTTTTGGAAACTTATCATAGGCGATAACCTTTGCTCCAAGTGCATGGAAAATTTCTGCTGCAGCAAATCCGATATGTCCCGTGCCAACAACGCCGACCGTCATTTCGTGAATTTCATTTCCGATTAAACCATCAAAGTTATAGTTTCCTTTTTCTTCACGGTGAACGAGTTCAGGAATATTGCGAAGTAGATTCATTGTTAGAGTTAATGCAAATTCAGCAATCGCACGTGGAGAGTAAACAGGAACATTGACTGCTTTTAAATGGTACTTTTTAATATAATCTAAGTTTAAAATATCAATTCCTGCAGAACGGGTAGAGATAAATTTTGTTCCATTTTCTGCTAGAATTTTGTAAGTTTCTTCATCATGTATAGGAAGCATTTGTTGAAAGCTAATCGCGTTATAGCCTTTTGCCAGCTCAACGGTTTCACGACTGAAAAATTCTGGGCTAGTGCCAATCTCTACTTGATGTTCCTCTGCCCACTTGTCTGCAGCGATTTGTTCCAGTTTTCCAATAGCGTAGATAAAAATTTTCAATGAAATCCTCTCCTTTGAGTTATTCTTTCACTTTCATTCTACACTATTTATTTATAAATCTTTGTAAATATGAGAGAAGATTTATAAGAATTTTAGAAGTAGCGTCTACATGGTCGTATTTCTTGAAAATTTTCTGTAGCTATGGTAGGATAAAATGCGTAAAGATACTAAGTCGGAGTGAGCGGATTTCTGCTCACTCTTTTTAATGGAGCTTGGTAGATTGGCACAGCTGAATGTCGGTAATGTGTTAGCTTTTTATGAATAGGAGATGACTTGATTGAGCAGTGTAGTAAAAACAGTGACAGAATTAGTGACACCTATCCTAGAAGAACAGCACTTTGAATTGGTAGATTTGGAGTATGTGAAAGAAGGGAAAAACTGGTTCTTGCGTGTTTTCATTGACAAAGAAGGCGGAATTGACATTGAAGAAACTGCTTGGGTAAGTGAACGTTTAAGTGGGTTATTAGACGAAATTACCCCTGATCCGTTTCCACAAGCGTACTTTTTAGAAGTATCGTCCCCTGGTGCGGAACGTCCGTTGAAAAAAGAATCTGATTATGAAAACGCCATTGGGGAATATATCAATATCTCATTGTATCAAGCGGTTGAAGGAAATAAGCAATTTGAGGGCGATTTAATTCGTTTTGATGCGGACACGTTGACTTTAAATGTGCGAATTAAGACGCGAGAAAAAGAATTCACCTTTGAGAGAAAAAATATTGCCAAAGCTCGTTTAGCCATAAAATTCTAAATCAAAATAAGTTGTAAGGTTAGCTAGGAGGAATTAGGAACATGAGTAAAGAAATGTTAAATGCATTGGACGCTCTGGAACAAGAAAAAGGAATTTCAAAGGAGATTGTGATTGATGCGTTAGAAACTGCCTTAGTTTCTGCATACAAACGTCACTATGGACAAGCGCAAAATGTAGAAGTAGAGTTTGACCAGAAAAAAGGCGATATCAAAGTTTATTCAGTCAAAGAAGTGACAGAAGAAGTTTTTGATTCACAGCTAGAAATTTCATTAGAAGATGCCTTGAAGATTAATCCTCACTATGAAATTGGGGATAAAATCAAATTTGAAGTAACACCAAAAGATTTTGGTCGGATTGCTGCACAAACAGCTAAACAAGTTATCTTGCAACGTGTTCGTGAGGAAGAACGTACGATTATCTATAACGAATTTTCTGCCTATGAAAATGACATTATGACTGGAACAGTTGAACGTCAAGACAATCGTTACATTTATGTGAATCTTGGAAAAATTGAAGCGGTGTTATCTAAGAAAGATCAAATGCCAAATGAAGTTTACCAACCACATGACCGCATTAAAGTTTACGTTTACCGCGTGAATAACACGACAAAAGGGCCACAAGTTTACGTAAGTCGTTCACATCCAGATTTACTTCGTCGTTTATTTGAACAAGAAGTACCAGAAGTTTACGATGGAATCGTTGAAATTGTCAGCATCGCTCGTGAAGCAGGCGATCGTTCAAAAGTGGCAGTTCGTTCAAATGATCCGAACGTCGATCCAGTAGGTACTACAGTTGGTCCAAAAGGGGCTCGTGTGCAAGCGATTGTGAATGAACTAAAAGGTGAAAACATGGATATTGTGGAATATAGCGATGATCCAACTGTCTTTATTGCGAATGCCTTAAATCCTGCTCAAGTTATTGATGTCATCTTTGACCGTAATAATCCAAAAGCAGCGACTGTTGTTGTTCCTGATCATCAATTATCACTTGCTATTGGGAAACGTGGACAAAATGCTCGTCTAGCTGCTCGTTTGACAGGTTACAAGATTGATATTAAACCAGAATCAGAAATGACAAGCTACTATGAAGAGCTAGCCAAAGAAGAGGGAACTCCTGACGATTCATTGGAAGCCTTTCTTGAAGATGAATACCGTGTTGAAGGGGTCGATTCTTTAGAAGTGGAAGATGAAGTCCAAGCGGAAGAACCGTACGAAAATATTTAACAATTGGAGAGCTAGGAGGTTTTTGTTGTGGCAAAACAAAGAAAAATTCCCATGCGTAAATCAGTTGTATCTGGCGAGATGTTTCCAAAGAAAGAGTTAGTCCGCATTGCTCGTTCAAAAGACGGCGCGGTAACGATTGATCCAACTGGAAAGGCTCCCGGTCGTGGGGCGTACATTGCTCTGGAACCAAAGGAGGTAGAGATTTCTCGACAAAAGAAAATTCTTGATCGTATCTTGGAAACGAGCTTGAGCGATGAATTTTATGAGGAATTACTGAACTATGTAACGCACCAAAAAGCACGTAAGGAGTTATTTTCAAATGACAAATAGCGAAAGAGTACTAAATCTATTAGGCTTGGCGCAACGTGCTGGGAAATTAATCACAGGTGAAGAGTTAACAATTGACGACATTCGCAGGGAAAAGACGAAGGTAGTTTTTGTCGCGAGTGACGCCAGTGGAAATACAAGAAAAAAAATTAAAGATAAAAGCTCTTATTATGCAGTTCCTTATTTTGAACGCTTTAACCAAGCAGAATTAAGTCATGCAATCGGGAAAATTAGAATGGTTGTAGGCGTGAATGACGCTGGTTTTGCCAAGAAATTAATTGAACTACTTAGCGAGTAGGAAGGTGAACTTATTGAGCAAAAAAAGAATATATGAAATAGCTAAAGAAATTGATAAGCCAAGTAAGGATGTTGTCGAAACAGCACATAAACTTGGGATTGATGTAAAAAATCATATGGGTGTGGTAGACAGCAATCAAGAATCAAAAATTAAAAATGCCTATAAACCTGTTTCTGCGCCTAAAAAACCCGTGGAGAACAAAGCAGTACATACTGCACGTCCGCAAAATAATAAGCCAGCAAACAATCAACGTCCTCAAGGTTCTAAGCCACAGGGACAACCAAACAAAGAACATTCGGCTGATAGAAACAAACAAGTCAAACCAAATAACAATACTAAAGATCGGGGGGTTAAGATGACGAACACAAATCAAAACAAAAATCAATCGACCCAAAACCGGAATGCGAACCAACAACGTTCAAATAACCAAGGAAACAATGCGTCACAAAATCGACCAAATACACAAGGAAATGCGAAGAAACCAAATCGTCCAAACAACACGAACAACAATAATCAAAACCGTTCAACAACGACGACGGGTTCAACAAATACAAATAATCATCGCAATTCTAATACCAATAATAATAACAGTAATCAAAACCGTAATAGTAATTGGGGTGGCAATACTGGCGGTGGCAACCGTAACAACCAAAACCGTAACGGCAACGGCGGTTGGAATGGGAATAACCGTAACAAATTCAACAAAAAAGGCAAGAAGGGCAAGCATACTCAACAAAGTAATAAGCCTGCTGTTCCTGCACGTAAATTCCATGAATTACCAGAAGTATTTGTCTATACAGACGGTATGACGGTTGCTGAAATGGCGAAGAAGATTAAACGCGAACCAGCAGAAATCGTGAAAAAATTATTCATGATGGGTGTAATGGCAACACAAAATCAATCGCTTGATAAAGATACTTTAGAATTATTAGCTGCAGACTACGGAATGGAAGCAGAAGAAAAAGTACAAGTAGATGTTGCGGATATTGATAAATTCTTTGAACCAGAAGCAATCAACAAGGATAATTTAGTTACTCGTCCCCCAGTTGTCACAATTATGGGACACGTTGACCATGGGAAAACAACTTTACTTGATACCCTACGTCATTCTCGTGTGACAAGTGGAGAAGCTGGAGGAATCACTCAACATATCGGTGCTTACCAAATTGATGTGGATGGAAAAACGATTACTTTCTTAGATACTCCGGGACATGCGGCGTTTACTTCTATGCGTGCACGTGGAGCATCTATTACAGATATTACTATCTTAGTTGTAGCAGCTGATGACGGTGTCATGCCACAAACAGTTGAAGCAATCAACCACGCAAAAGCCGCAGATGTTCCAATTATTGTAGCGGTAAACAAAATTGATAAACCAGGTGCAAACCCTCAACACGTTATGCAAGAATTAAGCGAATATGGTCTAATTCCTGAAAGCTGGGGTGGTGACACAATTTTCGTGGAAATCTCTGCAAAATTTGGTCAAAATATTGATGAACTATTAGAAATGATTCTTTTAGTTTCCGAAGTGGAAGACTTAAAAGCCGATCCAACACAACGTGCAATCGGTACAGTTATCGAAGCTCGTTTGGATAAAGGAAAAGGTCCAGTAGCCACCTTGTTAGTTCAACAAGGCACACTTCACGTGGGAGATCCAATCGTAGTGGGTAGCACCTTTGGACGTGTGCGTGTCATGGTCAACGATCGTGGCCGTCGTGATAAAACAGCAGGCCCAGCAACACCAGTTGAAATTACTGGGTTAAATGATGTACCACAAGCTGGGGATCACTTCGTTGTCTTTGAAGATGAAAAAACAGCTCGTGCGGCAGGTGAAGAACGTGCCAAACGTGCATTAATGGAACACCGCAAAGTAACAAGCCGTGTCACGCTTGAAAACTTATTTGATTCTTTGAAAGATGGAGAAATCAAAGAAGTCAATGTCATCATCAAAGCAGATGTACAAGGTTCGGCAGAAGCACTTGCTGCCTCTCTTCAAAAAATTGAAGTCGAAGGCGTTCGTGTGAAAATTGTTCACTCGGCTGTTGGGGCAATCAATGAATCAGATGTCACGCTAGCGGAAGCATCAAATGCGATTATCATTGGTTTTAACGTTCGTCCAACACCACAAGCGAAAACACAAGCGGATGCAGATGAAGTAGATATTCGTTTACACCGTATCATCTATAAAGTTATCGAAGAAATCGAAACAGCGATGAAGGGAATGCTTGACCCAGAATATGAAGAAAAAATCACTGGTCAAATGATTGTTCGTCAAACATTCAAGGTATCAAAAGTTGGAACAATTGCTGGTGTTTACGTCACAGATGGATATATTCAACGTGATTCAGGCGTTCGTGTCATTCGTGACGGTATTGTTATTTTTGAAGGAAAACTTGCTTCTTTGAAACGCTTCAAAGATGATGTAAAAGAAATTAAATTAGGCTTTGAAGGCGGCGCAATGATTGAAAACTTCAATGATATTAAAGAAGACGACATTATTGAAGGCTACGTTATGGAAGAAATTAAAAAAGCCTAAGAATACACTCTATTATGGAGGAAAAGAAAATGGCACAATATCGTGATCGTCGTGTTGGTCAAGAGTTGAAGAAAGAAGTCAACGATATTCTTCGTCGCCGTGTACGTGATCCACGTGTTCAAGAAGTGAACATTACGGATGTGCATGTGACGGGAGACCTTTCCCAAGCGACAATTTATTATAGTTTGCTTTCTGATCGTGCAAGTGATGCACAAGCAGCACAACGTGGATTGGAAAAAGCAACTGGTACTATCAAACGTGAGTTGGGTAGTCGTTTAACACTTTATAAAATTCCTGAGTTGATTTTTGAACGTGACGAATCTGTTCAATACGGGAATCACATTGATGAATTAATTCGGAAATTGAATAATCCAGAGTAATCTGAAAGAGGGGCTCTTTGTCAAATGATGGTGGTGACACCTAAATCTGATAAATAAAGCTTAGGCTGCTTCACATGAGAAATAAAGGCTCTTTGTCAAATGATGTGGGTGAGAAAACTCTCTAAAAGAATGAGTCAGTGAGGCTGGGACAAAACTAGCTTCTCAATAAGAAATAGGGTGTGGATAACTTCCGATGAATATCGGAAAATGTTATCCACACCCTATTTCTGTTAATTAACGACAAAAAGAACGCGAACCTATACAATTAAAGTGATGAATCAATAACGT
The DNA here is from genome assembly GCA_031261705.1 of Lactobacillales bacterium. Lineage (GTDB taxonomy): Bacteria > Bacillota > Bacilli > Lactobacillales > Streptococcaceae > JAISJD01. The sequence continues at coordinate 34 of JAISJD010000008.1, read as the reverse complement.
TTAGGAGGCGTTCACTATGCATAAAAATTATACC
>JAISJD010000047.1 GCA_031261705.1 Lactobacillales bacterium | reverse complement strand
CAACTTGATTCATGGTATAATTTTTATACATAGAGAACGCCTCCTAAACGTTATTGATTCATCACTTTAATTGTATAGGTTCGCGTTCTTTTTGTCGTTAATTAACAGAAATAGGGTGTAGATAACATTTTTCAATTTTCATCGAAAGTTTTCCACACCCTATTTCTTATTGAGAAGCTAGTTTTGTCCCAGCCTCTTCCTCCACTGACTCATTCTTTTAGAGAGTTTTCTCACCCACATCATTTGACAAAGAGCCAAAATAAAAAGGTTGGAAAAATCCAGCCTTTTTGATTTTGCTCCTATTACAAAAGTGCATGAGCTAAAATAGAATTTTTTGATTTCACCTCCATAACAGTTATTACTAGTAAAAATCTTTTGAAGGGATTATTCTACTCAACTATTCACTACTGTTAATCAGCGAATGTTATTCGTTTTATTTTTGATTATAAAATGGAGTAGCCTAAATCTTTAATATCCGAGTGAAACATTTGAACTGTTTCAAGAGAAAGCGTTTTTAAATCCTTTCCAATCATTGGAAGCTTCGACAAAATACTTGAGGTACAGGTGATAATATCTACACCTAAATTTTCAGCTTGAAAAATATTTAATAGCTCACGAGAACTTGCCCAAAGTAATTTTGTTCCTTTTTTTCTTTTACAAATTTCAACTGCTTGCGTCATGAGCAGTTCTGGATTAATCCCTGTATCTGCCACACGTCCTGCAAAGACAGAAACAATATTTTCTGTTTCTTCAGATAAAGCGCTCACTGTTTCTTCGACCTGTTCAATTGTCAAAATTGCCGTGATATTTAACTTTAATCCTTTAGTTGATAACTCCTCAATCAACAGAATACATGATTCTCCTTTTGTGTTTGTAATTGGAATTTTCACAAAAACATTTTCTCCAAGACTGGCTAATTTTTCAGCCTCTTTTTTCATCGTTTCAAAATCATCCGCAAAAACCTCAAATGAAATCGGTAATCCCTCTACCTTTTCTAATACTTCCTTTGCAAAAGATAGATAATTAGTAACTCCTGCTTGCTTCATCAAAGACGGATTTGTTGTGAAACCCTTAATTTTTCCAGTTTTCTTGGCTTTCACCATATCATCAAGCACTGCTCCATCTGCATATAATTCAATAGTCATTTTTACTCTTCCTCCATATCTTGATTGTTAATAGCGATTTGTGATGGTCGTAATACACTTGGTAAAATAAGAACGGCTAAAACTAATGCCATAATTGCAAAGATTCCACCTTTACCAAAATTTTCTCCAACTCTTCCTAGCAAAATTCCAATCCATCCAAAGTCTAAATCACCAAAAGTCGTGTTATTAAATCCTAGTTGTCCAAGTACTGGTAGCAATGCGGCTGGCAAAAATGCAAGCAATAAACCATTCACAAAAGAACCTATAACCGCTCCACGTCTGCCACCTGTGGCATTGCCATATACTCCCGCTGTTGCCCCACAGAAGAAATGAGGCACTAATCCAGGAATAATCAAGACACCTCCAGCAACTCCTAAGATAGCCATGCCGATAAGTCCACCAATAAAGCTACTTACAAATCCAATAATTACTGCTGTTTGTGCATAAGGGAAGAATACCGCACAATCGACCGCTGGAACGGCATTCGGAATAATTTTCCCTGCAATCCCTTGAAACGCTGGAAGTAAATCAGCTAAAATCATCCGAACTCCTGCATAAACAATGGCTACACCAACCGCAAATTTCAAACCACATAATAAAGCAAACAAGAAAGGAGATTTTCCATCAGATAAAGTACTTACATATTCTGGACCAGCTGCAATTGCGGATACAAGATAGAAAACCATCATTGTAAGTGCTGTAGAAATCGTCGTGTTTCTAAGAAAGCTGAATTTTTCAGGTACTTCAATATCTTCTGTACTTGCACTTCCCTTGCCAACTAACCCACCAATAAACGCTGAAAGATAATAACCAACAGAACCAAAGTGACCCATCGCAACCTCATCACCATCAGTAACTTTTAAGGTATATTTTTGTCCAATTGCAGGAGAAATTGCACTCCATGCTCCTAAGAAGAAACCGCCTACAAGAACTAATAACCAACCTTCAAAACCAATTGCCCCAAGAACTGCTGATAACAAACATGCCATAAAGAATGAATGATGCCCAGTTAAAAAGACATATTTGTAGCGAGTAAATCGTGCAAACAGCAGATTAAACATCAAGCCGACAATTAAAATTGACATTGTCTCCACACCAAGCACTTTTTGCGCAACCGAAGTAATTGCTTCATTATTCGGTACCACACCAGTAATGTGAAAACCTTTTTCAATCATTTTGGACAGAGGGTCTAGGTTCCCTGAGATAACATCCGCCCCAGCTGACAACATTAAGTAGCCTAGAATGGGTCCCAATGTTCCCGTTAACACTTTATATCCTGGGGACTTTAAGGCAATCAACCCAACCATTGCGACAAGTCCCATCAAAATCGCTGGTTCGCTGAGTAAATCTTTAAAAAAATTTAATATAGCCATTTTGTTTTTCTCCTTTACTTTTCACTCATCTCTTTTAGAATCGGTAAAACATCTTCTTTAATTTTTTTCTTGCTCATATAGCTACGTACCAAAGCAACTTTTTGTTCTTTCGGAAAAATGCTTGCAAATTCTTTTACTGTAACAAATAAATCCGCATCCTTTCCAAGTGCGTTTCCTGAATCAATAGATTCCGCTTGAATCTCAATCCCGTTTTCCTTTGCTAATTCCTCAATTTTGAGTTTCAACATCAGACTACTTCCAATACCATTCCCACAAACAGTGACTACTTTCAACATATAGCTTCCTCTTTTCTTTTTATTTGTTCAGTCCTATTCCCCAATCAACGACTGAAATTCTTCGATTGTTTGTGCTTTTGCTAGTTGTTCTATTTTTTCTTCATCATCGACTAATTCGACTAAATCCTTCATCATATTTAGATGCGAATAAGAATCAACTGCTGCTAAGCAAAAAATAATTTTCACAGGGTCATTTTCCTCATTGCCAAAAGGAATTGGTTTTCTTAACGTCAATACGCTAATTCCAAGCTGATTCACGCCATCTTCTGGCCGCGCATGAGCAAGCGCTAAATGTTTCCCAATAACAATATAAGCGCCGTATTGTTCAACTGAATGAATCATCGCATCTACATATTTTTCCTCTACCTTTTTAGCTTCAAGTAAGGATTGTGCGACCAATCGAATGGCTTCTTTCCAATCATCACATTCTTTTTGTAGCTGTATATCTTTTTTGCTTAGTACATCTTTCAGCATAGGCTGAATCTCCTTTTTGTTAAGTTTTAAATGGTGTTTCCGAAAAATTTCTTCTACTTTACCGACACTCTCAGAAGAAAGCTGAATACCAAGCTCTTCAATCAATGCCAGTGTATCGTGCAGTAAACTGACCGAATTCAAAGATATTTCTTGTTCTCGCTTTAACTCCTTGTGCTTTTCAAGAAAATTATTGATTTCCTTTTTATCTATTTCCCCTAAAATCGGATGAACGACTAAAACAGGTTTTTGTGGATAAGTCAGCGGAATGGTTGAAAAAAGCAAATCTACATTTAATTTTTCAATAATATTGAGGTCCTCGCTACTTAATACGGCATGAATGGAAATCGGAAATTGTTCCTTTAGATTTTCGGACAATAGTTTCCCTGTGGATACCCCATGATTGCAAATGACGACTGCATGATAAGAAAATTTCTTTTCTTGTTCCGCCCTACTTTGAGAGGTTGAAAAATAAATCGTAAGAAAAGCAATTTCATCTGAAGTAATCTTATTATTTGTATGCTTCTCAAAAATTCCCTTAAATTCCTCAATCGCGTGATAAATCATTGGATACGTTTCTTGAATCGTACTTCTTAGAGGATTGTAGACCTGTACTCCATTTCTCATGCGTTTTAATAGGCTAGTAATATGATTGTAAAGTCCCAGATATAGCTCATTATCTGAAAATGAAAAAGAAATTCCCGTTCTCTTTTCCACCTCTTCGATAAGTTGAATCGCTAAAAATTGTGCTTTTCCCCAATCGAGCATGTCAATTGATTTTTGCGACTGAAAGGAATCAAGAATCAATGTGGCGTAATGAATCTCTCTTTCAAGTATAGGTAGGTAAAATTTTTTACATTCCTCAGAAATAAATTGTTCTAATTCCTCTTTTCTGGATAATCTACTCTCCATTTCTAGTATAAAATTTCCTTCACGTAATCTTTTAAACCAAATAGATAAAAACAAAAAAATTTGTGTTCTTACAACTATAGGTGTACTCTGGTGATTCTTTTTGGAAAATATCTCATAATCTTTCTCGAGTTCATAAAACGCTTTCTTTTCTATGAAATGAAAAATCAGATTATTTGTTGAATGAGCATTCTTGGTAATTTCTTCCATATCCCCAAACTGATTCACTGCATCGTATAGCATTACTCGTATATTTTGTTCTTCCCCTGAAAGAACATTTCCCCTTTCTACGGATAAGGCGTACTTCTTCAAAAAATGCCGAACTTTTCTCATATCCTCATCTAGTGTGCTTTTTGAAATCAGTAATTTATCCTCCAATTCGTATAAAAGCGTGGAACTAGAAGTGTCTGCTATTTCAAATAAAAGAAATAATAGTCGTTCAGATGGTGAAAGATACGAAGTTTCCATTTCTAAATCAAATTTTTTTAGTATTTCTCCCTTCTTTTTTTGCTGTAATGAAAGCTTCATCCCTACGCCACGCTTCACATAAATTGCAGGAAATTGATTTTCTTCCAAAAATTGATTAATAGTATTCATCTCATTGTGAATAGTCCGCTCACTAATTTGAAACTCCTTACTCAACTCCTCAACGGATAAAAATGTGGTAACAGAAACTAATCTTGTGAGAATCCGCTTCGTTCGTTCCTTCAATTTTCTTCACATCCTCCATATTTTTATTATAAGTAGATAAATCTCTAAAATGTAGTACTTCTTTTTGCAACTTTTCTGCGCAAGAAACTACGCTTTAATATAAGCGGATAGCTAATAAAACATAAGAATAAAAATTTATCTCTTTGCTCGAACAACAAAAGATTCCTAAAAAAATTCCCAACCTTTTTCTAAATTATACTTCTCCCCCGTCTAAATAATTTGGTTCTGTATCATTTTCAAGTATAATATCTTTTGGAGGTGCAATTATGTCAAAAAGTGATGTTTTGTTATTTTTAACTTATTTTCCAATATATGCCTTTATCGGTTGGTGTTTAGAAGTCATTTACGCTTCAGTAACCACAGGAAAATTTGTCAATCGAGGATTTTTAAATGGAGCTATTTGCCCGATTTATGGATTTGGAGCCGTGCTTTTCATTTTATTCTTAGAACCAATTAGTGGAAATCTATTTTATTTGTTCATTTTCTCCATGCTTATTGCCAGCTTGCTTGAGCTTGTCGGGGGATATGTATTGAAGAAGTTATTTCATATGACTTGGTGGGATTATTCTGACGAACCGTTTAACATAGGCGGTTATGTCTGCTTAAAATTTTCACTTATGTGGGGTGTTGCAGGCGTGGTTTTATTACGAGTTGTTCATCCGTTAATTCGTGATTTTATCCAAAAATTACCACAACTCCCTGTTCTCATCGCACTCATTGTCTTTTATGCGGTGTTCATCGCCGACATTCTCGTGACAGTCATTGCCATTATGCATATGAATCGCGATTTGAAACAAGTCACTGAACTAAGAGCGCTAATGCGTAAGGGAAGTGACTCTTTAGCAAAATCTATTGGAGATAAAGCAATTGATACTTCAGAAAAATTAGAAGAACACAAAAAAGATATTTCTCAAAGTCTCAAAGAATCTTCTGAATTGCGAAAAGAAAAAAGAGAGAAACGTTCTCAAGATATAGAAACTGAGTGGAATACTTTATTAAGTCGTCACAATCTCATTCGTTCTCGGATGCTCAAAGCCTTTCCAAAACTTGATAATTTAAACGATCATAGCTCTTTAGAAGAAATGCGCAAACACTACGAAAGCTATAAAAAAGACAAGAAATAAAAAAAGGTTCCAGTCGCCAAATTAGCGATTGAGAACCTTTTTAATTATAGTTCTTCTTTGGTTTTTAAATCCCGAATTCCTGGAATAGTTGTCATAATAACTAGACTAAACAGATAAATAACGGATAAGAAAATAATAACGACTATTAAAGAATATTTATCCATTAGAAAGCCGATAATTACAGAAGAAAAGCCACCCACTGCACGCCCCACATTCATGATAAAATTATTCGCCGTTGCCCGAATTTCTGTTGGGTACAGACTACTAATAATCGCTCCGTAACCACCATACATCCCATTGATAAAATAACCTACAATCACAGCTGCCGCAAGTAACGTCCATTTCCCATTTGCTAAAGTGAGTAGGAAAACGGATAAGGCAGAACAAATCAAGAAAATTGTATAAGAAAGGCGAGGTCCAAATTTATCCATAATGGAACCAAACGTAATCATGCCAAGTGACATCCCAAGAATAGTACTAATCATCCATAAAGAGGAACCTGAAATAGATAAATTCAACTGTTTTTGCATGATAGAAGGTAACCAATTCATCAAGCCAAAATAACCGGCAATTTGTACCATTACCATCAAACACAAACCAATTGTTTGCCATGTTGTTTTTCCATCTTTAAACAATAATTTCATATTTCCACGAGCTGCTGTTTCATCTGATTGAGCAAATGTTTCTGGCTCTTTTAAATCCCTGCGAATGAATAAAACTAAAATGACTGGCAAGATACCAATGACGTAAAGCATTTTCCAACCAAAGACTGGAATAATTAATGAAGCGAGTATTGCTGCTAAAATTGCACCGACTTGCCCGCCGATTGCGACTGTAGAGGTTGCTTTTCCAAGATTCTTTTTCGGAAAAGTTTCAGAAACGAGGGACATACATGCCCCGTATTCTCCACCGGCACCAATCCCAGCGATAAAACGGAACAAATAAACGAGGTAAATAGAGGAAGCGAAATACATAAATGCTGACGCTATTGAAAAAATAATGACCGTGTATGAAAAAATCTTTACACGTCCAAAACGGTCTGCTAACATCCCAAAAATAATCCCACCGACCAACATTCCAATATTTGTGATAGTTGAAATCCAACCTGCCTGTGCGCTAGTCACATGAAATGATGCAATAATCGAAGAAAGAGAAAAAGCTAGAAACATAATATCCATATTCTCTAATCCAATGCCTGCTGAAGCTGAAACAAGTACCTTATCTTGATATTTTGACACGTTACAAACCTGCTTTCCTAATTAGTATGATAAACGATAAATCATTTTATTATACTAAAACAACCCCTGAGTTTCCACAATAAACTGAAAATTTCAAGAATTATTCCTTAAAAGTCTTAAAATGATGAGATTTTTGAGGTGGGATGTACTTGTTTTTTTGTATTATTACATCTGTAAAAACGAAACCCATGCAGTGTAATACCAGCCTTATTTGTTTTATTTAGCACAATTTTCAGTGTCTTCATAAACTCATTTTCACTTACAACACAGTACAAAACACCCGTCCTACCATCACGGCTTACTAAACCAGTATTGGATGAATACCGCTTGTATTTCTGCAAGGTAAGTTTTTTGAAGCAATGGTTAAACTGTCCTTTACATCTTAGAGAAACCCGCTTAACCTTCTCACAAACAAAACTTTGAACCCATTTTTCATATCTCCACAACTTTGAAATTTTTCCACTTCCTTTAGAACCACTGGTCGAATTTTCCTTCCAAATTTTTTTTTGAATATTTCCCAATTCTTCGATTCATCAAAAAATATTGTGTGTAAAATATTCAAACTCATAAATTAATTATACTAAAAAGACCACTTAGAATCATTAGTAATCCAACGTTTCTAAGTGGTCAAAATCTATACTTTCTTATACTTTAAAAAAACTGTAGCCTTCTTTAGTTTATTATGAATAACTCAATCTTATTTCCGATACATCTTAAACTGCAAGAACAGATCATTATAAATCCCTAGCCACTTGGCACCTAAATCTTTATAAACCTCCAAGTGTTCAATGGTTTTTTCATCTGGATAGAATTGTTCATCTTCTTTGATTTCATCTGGCAATAACTTCAAAGCATCCATATTGGGTGTGGAATAGCCCACATACTCTGCGTTTTGCGCTGCATTTTCAGGTCGCAGCATAAAATTCATAAAGGCATAGGCACCCTTGAAATTCTTAGCCGTTTTGGGAATCACCATATTGTCAAACCATAAATTTGACCCTTCAGACGGAATCACATAATGAAGATTTTCATTGCCGTCAAGCATTTCAGAGGCTTCTCCTGAGAAAGTAACCGCCACGGCGGACTCATTTTGAATCATATACATCTTGATTTCATCGGCAACGATTGCCTTAATATTCGGAGTTAAACCGTTCAACTTATTCGCTGCCTGCTCTAGCTCTTTCATATTCTTTGAATTTAGAGAATCACCAAGTGAATTCAGGCTAAGCCCGATTACTTCACGTGCACCGTCAATCAACATAATATTATTCTTATATTTCTTATCCCATAAGTCGTTCCAATGCTCTGGTGGATTATCGCCGACCATTTTATCATTATAGATAATGCCGAGTGTCCCCCAGAAGTATGGAATGGAAAATTTATTTCCCACATCAAAGCTTTGGTCTAAGAATCGTGGGTCAATTTTTGATAGTCCTTTGATTTTAGAATGATCGATTGGAAGCAATAATTTTTCTTTCATCATCTTTTGAATCATATATTCTGACGGAATCGCAATATCATAGGCTGTTCCACCTTGTTGAATCTTTGTGAACATCGCTTCATTTGAGTCAAAAGTTTCATAGCTAACCTTCATGCCAGACTCTTTTTCAAATTTTTTCAATAAATCTGGGTCAATGTAATCTCCCCAGTTGTAGATAGTCAGTGTGTTGTCACTTGTTGCTCCACTACTTGACTCAAGATGCTTCACTGTAAAGGCAAGCAGGAGAATAATGCCAATAATCCCGACAATTAAGGCTTCTAATTTTTTCATCTTAGACCACCTCCGTGAAATCTCTTCTTATGCTGTTTATGCGGTATATTGTCTTTACTGATGAAGTAATAGCCTACTACTAGCACTAACGAGAATAAGAACACTAGCGCTGATAACGCATTAATTTCAAGGCTAATTCCTTGTCTAGCTCGAGAATATATTTCCACAGAAAGCGTGGTAAAGCCGTTCCCCGTCACAAAGAACGTAACTGCAAAATCATCTAGCGAATAGGTAAATGCCATGAAATAGCCAGCGACAATCCCCGGTGTCAAGAAAGGTAAAACAATTTTCTGCAAGACCTGCACATTATTTGCCCCCAAATCACGAGCGGCATCAATCATGGAATCATTCATTTCTTGTAACTTTGGCAACACCATTAGCACAACAATTGGAATACTAAAAGCAATATGGCTCAATAGCACGGAGCTAAAGCCTAATTTCCACCCAACAAACGTGAAAAATATCAGAAAACTAGCCCCGATAATAACATCAGGCGACACCAATAAAATATTGTTGAATCCTAATAAAACATTGCGCTGACGGCGTTTTTTTGTATAGTAAATCCCCATTGCGCCAAAGGTTCCAATCAGCGTCGCTAAAAGTGAGCTTAAAAAAGCTAATAAGAATGTTTCCGCAAGAATTAACAATAAACGTGAATCTGAGAATAATTCCGAAAAATAATCTAATGTAAATCCAGTGAACGTATTCATTGTTCCACCTTCATTAAACGCATAAAAAATTAAATAGAAAATCGGTGCGTAGAGTAGCACAAAAACAAGAATTAAATAAAGATTGCTCCATTTGAATTTCTTCATTTTTTCATGCCCCCTTTCTTACGTTCGCCTGTAAGGAACATCACGATAAGCATTGCCACAATTAGCACAACTCCAATCGTCGAACCCATTCCCCAGTTTTGAGTAACAAGGAAATGTTCTTCAATCGCTGTCCCAAGAGTGATGACCCGATTTCCACCAATTAAGCGTGTTAACATGAATAGACTTAAAGACGGAATGAAAACAGCCTGTACGCCACTTCGCACACCTTTTAATGACAATGGGAAAATAACACGTCGAAACGTTTCCCAGGCATTTGCTCCTAAGTCACGGCTGGCACTAATTAAAGACGGATTCATCTCTTCTAGTGCATTGAAAATCGGTAAAATCATGAATGGAACCTCGATATAGGTCGCTACAAATAGGAAACTAAAATCAGTAAATAAAATTTGTCTTGGTGCAAAACCAAATAATCCAATAAAAGAATTAATTGAGCCGTGCATGCCAAAAATACCAATAAACGCATAGGCTTTTAACAGCAAATTCACCCAAGTCGGCAAAATAATCAACATTAACCAAAGCTGTTTATGCTTTAGCTTCGTCAAAAAATAAGCCGTTGGATAGCTCACCACTAAAGTAAAAAGCGTAATTAAGAACGCATACCAAACAGAATTTACCGTCATTTTTAAATAAGTAGTTTCGGTAAAGTAGGTTCTATAATTCTCCAATCCCAAGTGTCCGCCCAAGCTGAAAAATGATTGATAAATAATCAGTAGAACAGGCGCAATCACAAAAAATAACAACCATACAAAATATGGAATGGAGTAAATGCGTTGTAGTTTTTTCATTTCTCTCCCCCTATTCTTGTTCTTCTGGTGGCACTGCAGTCACCTCTTCCGTTGCCACGGGTTCTTCCTCAACATATTCTTCAATCCGCGCATCAAACTCTTCTTCTGTCTCATTAAAGCGCATAATGTGAATATCCTCTGGGGTGAAGTCCAAACCGATTTCTTCGCCAACCATTGCCTTACGTGTTGAGTGAATCATCCATTCATTGCCCTCTTTGTCATAAGCAATAATCTCATAATGTACCCCACGGAAAAGCTGAGAATCTACCTTCACCACGATTTTTCCTTTTTCGGGAGTGGTAATAGACAAATCTTCCGGACGAATAACCACCTCGACTGGCTCATTGGTTCGCATCCCACCATCCACGGATTCAAAGCGTTTGCCGACAAACTCTACAAGATAGTCCTCAATCATCACGCCGTTAATAATATTTGATTCGCCAATAAAGTCAGCGACAAAGTGATTAATCGGTTCATCATAAATATCCACAGGAGTTCCTGATTGAACGATTTCCCCATTGTGCATGACAAAAATCATATCGCTCATAGCAAGTGCTTCCTCTTGGTCGTGTGTGACAAAGATAAAAGTAATGCCCAAACGTTCTTGAAGCTCTCGAAGCTCATACTGCATTTCTGTGCGTAGCTTCAAATCTAACGCAGAGAGCGGTTCATCTAATAATAAAACTTCTGGTTCGTTAACAATCGCACGTGCAATTGCCACACGTTGCCGTTGTCCACCAGACATTTGCTCGATACCACGAGTTTCAAAGCCTTCTAATTGCACCATGTGAAGAGCTTCTTTGACCTTCTTATCAATTTCTTGTTTAGAAACTTTTTTCACACGCAATCCAAAGGCAACATTTTCATACACATTCATATGCGGAAAAAGCGCATAATCTTGGAAAACGGTATTCACTGGTCGTTGATTCGCAGGAACGTCATTCAAGCGTTTCCCATTAAGAAAAATATCTCCTTCCGTCACATCGGTAAACCCTGCAATCATTCGTAAAATGGTGGTCTTTCCCGAACCAGACGCCCCCAATAATGTATAGAATTTCCCTTGTTCGATTTCAAAACTAACTGATTTTAACACAGGCTCATCCGAATCGTCATAGCGTTTCACCACTTGATTAAACTGGATAATTGTATTCCCCATTACAAACACCTCCGTACAAAGTTAAGACGAATTGTTTTGAAATTCTGAAAAACGTGAAGCAACTTAGAACGCTTGCTTGTACATAAGATTTTTCCTCGCCTCATCTTGTCTTTTTCATTTATTCCAATTCGCTAATTTAAACTATTTTGCATAAAAATAGAAATGAACGTGTCATTCATTTCCTCTAAAGTATACCCCTAAGTTTACCAAAAAACTATGAAATCTCATAAGAAAACGTGTAAAAAAATCGCTTTCTTCTAAAGAAACATGCGATATTTTTGATTTCTGAAAAATGTCTCTCTCCACCTACATTTTATAAAGTTTTTTTGCTTAAACTTCATCCATTGTTTTATCAAAATCTGGAAATTGTATTTTTATTTTGGGTAGGAAATTCCCGTAAGTCTTTCATCCACAAAACAATACAAGTTCCTCTCTATCTTGAATACATAATAAAACTGTCTTTTCAGTGTTTCCTAGACATCGTCAGATAACATTTCTCTCTGAAAAGTGTAAAATATGATAAACTAGATAAAAATAAATGGTTTTGATTGTTGAAAGATTTTACAAAAATATTGGTTGGGACGGTGAATAGATTCATGAAAATTTTAGTAACAGCTGGGGGAACGACAGAGCCGATTGATGACGTGCGTGGCATTACCAATCATTCTAGCGGACGCTTAGGCTCATTCATTGCACAAGACTTCTTTTTAGAGGGGCATGAGGTCGACTACATTACCACAAGAACCGCTGTTTCAGTGAAAGAAAAACACCGATTACAGCTTCACTATATTCAGTCTACAAGCGAGCTTAAAGCCAAGATGAATCAACTACTTACTGAAAATACTTATGATGCGGTGATTCACTCCATGGCGGTTAGTGACTATACACCAACAAACACCACCAGTGGCTCGGCTTTTGTTGCTCAGTTAGCAAAAGAAATTGAAAATGCTAAAACTGCTGATTTAAAAGAAACCTTGACCCATGCACTAGATGCCTTTAGTCAAACCAAGCAAGAGAATAAAAAAATTTCCTCAGATGAAGAGAAACTAATCGTTGTTTTACAGAAAACACCGAAAGTCATTCAGATGATTAAAGAAATGCAGCCACAAACTATTTTAGTTGGCTTTAAATTATTAGTAGATGTTTCTAATGAGCAGCTTGTCCATGTAGCACTTGAGAGTATGAAGAAGAATCACGCAGACTTTATTTTAGCGAATGATTTGCACAGTATTTCGGGAGATAAACACACCGGTTTACTCGTACGTCCTGATGGAGATTATAAAGTGGCAAGCACCAAACAGCAAATTGCAAAATTGATTGTTCAATCAGTAGAAGAAAAAGTGAAGGCGAAGAGATAGGAGAGATTCTTATGAAAAAAACGATTTTACTTGGAGTTACTGGAAGTATTTCTGCTTATAAAGCTGCAGACATTGCCAACCGTCTAACGAAACAGGACTATAATGTCGAAGTGATTATGACAAAAAGTGCCACGGAATTTATTACACCGCTCACGCTTCAAGTCTTGTCAAAAAATGTCGTTCATACGGATGTCATGGCAGAACCTGATGTGAAAAAGGTCAATCATATTGAATTAGCCAAACAAGCCGATTTATTCCTTGTAGCGCCTGCTAGTGCAAATATTATCGGAAAACTCGCAAATGGGATTGCTGACGACCTCTTGTCAACGATTGCTTTAGCACTTCCTGAAGATACGCCGAAGTTGATTGCACCGGCAATGAATACACAAATGTATGCGAATCCGATTTTTCAAAGAAATCTTGCAACATTGCTAGAACTTGATTATGAGGAGATTGAACCACGAATCGCTTTACTGGCTTGCGGAGACCTTGGAAAAGGTGCTTTGGCGGATATCGACTTGATTGTCAAGATAGTAAATGGTATATTAAAGCAAGTCTAATTTTTTTTAAGACTTGGTTAATCTTATAAAAAAGGAGCTATTTGAACAAAATGAGAAATACGTCAACGAAAAATTTAACGATTACTGCTATTTTCATCACAATTCTAATTGTTTTAGATTGGTTACAAACGATGATTTTCACTGTCTGGCCGTTTCCAATTAAGCCAACGGTACTACATGTTCCAGTAATCATCGCCTCTATCGTCCTTGGACCAAAAATTGGTGCCTTTCTTGGGGGAGTCATGGGAATTATTAGCTTTGTGACAGCCACAGTGACTGCTGGGCCAACGAACTTCCTGTTCAGTCCACTACAACCTGTGCCGGGAACAAACCACGGAGACTTACGCGCTTTAATTATCGCTATTGTTCCTCGTATTTTAATTGGTATCATTCCCTATTATGTCTATAAGCTATTCAAGAAACATGAAAATTTACGTCCTGTCGGTTTAATACTCAGTGGGGTGGTTGGTTCCTTTACGAATACTATTTTTGTTCTAGGCGGAATTTTCTTAATTTTCCGTGACGTGTTAGGTTGGACATTTCAAGTTTTACTAACCTCTATTGTCGCGACAAACTCCATTGCCGAGGCAATCGTTTCTGGCGTGCTAGTCCTTGCAATTACGCCAACATTACTGAAAATTACCAATAAATAAAAGAGAATCCCTCATCTTTCTACATTCAGAAGATGAGAGATTTTTATATTAGTATTCTTTCGCTAATAATTTTACAAGTAAGGCTTTTTGCGCATGCATACGATTTTCCGCCTCTTGATAAATCAAGGAATGGGGGCCGTCAATGATGTCCTCGGTCACTTCTTCCCCACGATGTGCAGGTAGGCAGTGCATAAAGCCATAGTCTGGTTTAGCAAATTTCACAAGCTCACTATTCACCTGATAAATGTTTTCAAAGGCTTGTTCTCTTTCTTGTGCCTCGTTCTCATTTCCCATGCTCGCCCACACATCTGTAAAAATAAAATCTGCATTTAAAACGGCTGCTTCTGGATTGGTGCCAATTTCTATCGTTGCGCCACTAGCTTTCGCCAATTCTCTTGCTTTTTCAACAATTTCTTGTTCTGGCTGATAACCTTCTGGACTAGCAATAGAAACATTCATTCCAACAAGCGCTCCGCCAAGTAAATACGAATGTGCCATATTGTTTCCGTCACCCACATAGGCAATTTTCACATCTTCTAATTTCCCTTTGACTTCTAAAATCGTCTGAAAGTCTGCCAAAATTTGACAAGGATGGTGCTTATCCGTCAAGCCATTAATCACTGGCACACTTGCATAATACGCCAACTCCTTCACCATATCATCAGAAAATGTCCGTATCATAATTGCGTCCACATAACCACTCATAACGTTGGCGGTATCAATCACCGGTTCTCCGCGAGCAATTTGTGTATTTTTCGAGTCTAAGACAATCGCTTGTCCACCAAGTTGCAACATTCCTGCTTCAAAAGAAAGACGTGTCCGAGTAGATGATTTCTCAAAAATCATCGCCAAAATCTTACCTTTCAGCACTTCGCTATACGCTGGAATATCTTTCTTTATCGTTATTGCAAGCTCTAGCAAGGATAAAATTTCTTCCTTACTCAACTCAGTTAAATCTAATAAATCCTTATGATACGTTTCATTTACTTCTCCCATGCTGTCTCCTCCAAAATCGTTAATTCTTCTATAATTAAGCTCACGGCTTGTTCAATTTCTTGTTTGGTAATCGTTAGTGGTGGCAAAAGGCGCAAGACATTTTTTCCTGCCTTTAAAGTGAGTAACCCTTTTTCCTGTAAGTCGCTAATGGCTTTGCCCAAAAGTGTTTCATCCGCAAGAACAATCCCAACCATTAATCCCATACCACGGACTTCTTGAACTAATTGACTATTTCTCAAACCTTTATATAAAAGATTGAAAAGGTAATACTCCTTTTTCTTCACATCTTCTAAAAAAGCTTTCTGATTGATAATATCTAGTACTTTGTCTGCCACGGACAATGCTAAACGGTTGCCACCAAATGTTGTCCCATGCGAACCAGGGGAAAACACTGGGGCGTACTCTCCTTTAGCTAACATCGCCCCAACTGGTACCCCATTGCCCAAACCCTTAGCGACAGTATAAACATCTGGCTCAATGTCATACTGCTCGAAGGCAAAAAGAGAACCTGTCCGACCAATGCCTGTTTGCACCTCGTCTACCACCAATAAAGCGCCGACCTTTTGCGTATGCTCTGCCAGATATTTCAACCATTTTTTGTTTGCTGGCAGCACGCCCCCCTCGCCTTGAATCATTTCCACCATGACACAAGCAGTAGTTTCCGTAATCGCTTCAGGGAAAATATCCCATTCATTGAACGGGATATACTTGAAATCAGGTACTAACGGATCAAAACCTTCGTGAATACTCTCTTGCCCAGTAGCGCTCATCGCTCCGTATGTCCGACCATGAAAAGACTGGTGAAAACTAATAATTTCCGTCCGACCCGTTGCCTTTCGTGCTAGTTTAATCGCCGCCTCATTTGCCTCTGCACCACTATTGCAGAAGAAACCAACATAATCTTTTCCATTTGCTAACTTCTCAGCCACCTGTTCTTGTAGTTTGCTTTCATAAAGGTTGGGAATATGCCACAGCTTATCCACCTGTTCATGAAGTACCTTCGTTAAGACAGGGTGATAATACCCAAGATTTGCCACACCAATACCACTCGTAAAATCAAGATATTCTTTTCCCTGATCATCTATCAACGTCTGGTTTGCGCCGTCCACAAACTCAATATTCGCTCTACTATAATTTGGAAATAAAAAACTCATTTGCTCACCTCCGTTTATAACGTAATCACTGTATGTTTTTCTAAAATTTCATTTGTAATACAAACTTCTTTTACTCCAGAAGTAACCGCCGTAATCGCAGATTTTAGCTTTGGAATCATGCCCCCTGTCACTTCTTCCTCCGTAAGTAGCTCTTGCGCGTCATTTAGGGTAATCGTTTCAAGCCAAGTATGCTGCTTTTTCACCCCCGGCACATCAGTCAATAAGTACAAACTTTCCGCCTGCAACACTTCGGCAATTTTACAAGCGGCAGTATCTGCATTAACGTTTAGCCATTGTTGATTTTCTGTCATTGCAAGGGGTGCGATAATCGGGATAATGTTCGCCGAGGTCATCGCTTGAAGAAGTTTCGCATTCACTTCATTGACTTTCCCCACATGCCCAAGTGCGTGATAGTCGATAAAATCTCCTTGCAATAATCCACCGTCCATCCCATTTAAGCCAATCGCTGAAAAACCATTTTTTGTAAATTTGGTTAAAATATTTTGCTGCACTTCGCCGATTAACGCAAGCTTGGTGTAATATAAGACATTTTCATCCGTCACACGTAGTCCGTGCTTTTTCACCACTGGCACGTCAAATTTCTTCATCATGTCGCTAATCTGCTCGCCTCCACCATGAACGATAATCACCTGTTTTCCGAGAGCTTGCCAAAGCTTCAATTCTTCAAAAAAGCTTCGGTTGAGCTGACCGCCAGCCACACCACCAATTTTTATAACAATAAATTCGCTCATCTCGTCTCTCCATTCTATGTGTGATAAAGTGCATTGATTTCGACGTATTTATAGGTTAAATCACAGCCCCATGCCATCCCACTTGCTTCACCCTGCTTCAAATCTATCTTAATAAACACCGTCTCTTTAGCTAATTCCTCTTGCATAGCTTCCTTGTCAAAATCCACTGGTTGAGAATCTTTTAAGACTAATTGATTTCCTAATGAAATATCAATCGTCATAGGATTTACCACCACATCTGAATACCCTACAGCACAAATGATTCTTCCCCAATTAGGATCTGAACCAAAAATTGCTGTTTTCACTAAGCTAGAACCCACAACCTTTTTCGCAATCATTCGAGCCGATAAAGTATCTAACGCCCCACTCACTTCAACTTCAATGAGTTTTGTTGCTCCCTCGCCATCTTTTGCAATCATTTTGGCAAGCGTGCCACAAACGCAATGAAACATCTGACGAAAAATCTCATAATCACTCGTTCCAAGCTGAATTTCCGTATTTCCCGCCTGTCCATTAGCAAGAACCACAACCATATCATTCGTCGAGGTATCTCCATCCACGGTAATTTGGTTAAAGGTGACCTCTGTTTTTTCAGCCAATAACTCTTGTAGTAACTGAGAAGAAATCGCTGCATCCGTCGTGATAAATGAAAGCATTGTTGCCATATTCGGATGAATCATCCCCGAACCTTTAGCAACTCCCGCCATTTTCACCAACGCTCCGCCAATCTCTGCCTCAACCACTACTTCTTTTTTAGTCGTATCTGTTGTTAAAATTGCTTCAGCAAAGCCTGTTGCATTGCCCCCTATTTCTGAAAGCTGTTCAATCCCAGATTGAATTTTTTCCATATCAAGAAGTTTTCCAATAATCCCAGTAGAAGCCACTGCAATATTCTTATGAGAAATCTCTAGCTTTTCCGCGATATATTCCTGTGTCGCCTGAGCGTCCTCAAGTCCTTGATTACCTGTGCAAGCATTCGCATTGCCAGAATTAACGAGAATCGCTTGAAGTTGCCCGTCCATTATTGCCTCTTTTGTCACAAAAATGGGGGCAGCCTTAACTTGATTGGTCGTAAAAACAGCTGCCGCCTGAGCAACTGTATCAGAGTAAATCAAGCCTAAATCTTTTTTCTTCTTTTTTAAGCCACAATGAATCCCATCTGCATGAAATCCTTTTGGCGTGGCAATTGTTCCATCTATAATCTTCATATTTAATAAACTCCATTTCCGTTGACTTATGGAAACACGGGAACCTGCATTAGCCCTGCATCACTTTCAAAGCCCGCAAGAACATTCATGTTTTGAATCGCTTGTCCCGCTGCTCCCTTGACTAAGTTATCAATCACAGAAACCACTGTAACGATTCCTGTTTCTTCATTGAAAGCTAACCCAATATCGCAATAGTTACTTCCAATGACTTGTTTTAAGCTAGGTAGCTTGCCCTGAGGCTGTATTCGGACAAACCTCTTGTCCGCATACACTTGAAGATAGGCATGAAAGAGTTCCTGCTCACTCACCCCTGCCTTTACCTTGGCATAACTTGTCACAAAAATTCCACGTTTCACTGGAATTAATGAAGTTTGAAATTGTAAGTAAGGGACGTTTTTATCCCATTTTTGTAGCTGCTGCAAGATTTCAGGGATATGTTGATGTTCATTTTGCTTATACAAAAGCATATTGTCTGAGATAAACGAAAAATGACTATTTTCGCTTAATTTTTTCCCAGCTCCCGACAAACCAGATTTTGCATCTACTATAATAGAAGAATTTTCAATAAGTTGCTTTTGCACTAATGGCGCAAGCCCCAATAAAGTGGCTGTCGCATAACAACCGGGGTTCGCAATCAATTTCCCTTGTGGCTGTTCAAAATCCGCAAGCCCATATTCCGCTTTTTCTAAATAAGCTTGTGGTGCCGCAGCTTTCTTATACCATTTTTCATAGTCCTCTTGGGTTAATCTGAAATCTCCTGATAGATCAATCACAGGAAAATTAGCTTCTATAAACGGAATGGCTCCCTCTTTTGCCACGCCACTTGGGGTAGCAAAAAAGACTAAATCACTTTCTTTCATGATTTTTTCTGGATTCACTGGTTCAACCACTGTATCAATTATTCCTAATAAGTGCGGATAAATTTCACTGATTTTGCGACCCGTAGATGAATAACCGTATAAACCTGAAATTGAAACATGAGGGTGATTATACAGCAATCGCAATAACTCTAGTCCGCTGTATCCTGTCACTCCAATAATTGATAGTTGCATAAAATCCCTCATTTCTCATAATATTTGTATGTTTCGTGTTGAAAATGATTATATATTCATCATACTGTATATGTCAACACATATATTGAATTTTTTGAATATTTTTCCATTGATTGTTCGTAAAAAATTTCATTAGTTATATTGAATAAAAAATGACATTTATCTATCCAATATGAATAAAATCAACTTTTTTGGAATTTTTATAAGTTTTTGTTGACAGACCAAAAAATCCGAGTTATAGTCTTATACATACAATTTATTGAATATTTATTTCTCATTTATGTATAAAAAGATTATGCGGTGAATGAAATGAGACTTGGAAATTGACTCAAGGGAGGAACAACAAATGAAAAAGAAGGTTGTCTTAGCGTATTCTGGAGGATTAGACACCTCCGTCGCAATTAAATGGTTAGCAGATATGGATTATGATGTTTATGCAGTCTGTCTTGACGTTGGTGAAGGTAGAGACTTAGATTTCATTAAGAAAAAAGCATTGAATGTCGGTGCAGTAGAAAGCTTTGTCATTGATGCAAAGGAAGAATTTGCGACACAATATGTAGCTACTGCATTAAAAGGAAATCTTTTCTATGAAAATAAATATCCATTGGTTTCTGCCCTTTCTCGTCCATTAATTTCAAAAAAATTAGTTGAAGTGGCAAAAAAAATTGATGCAGATGCCATCGCTCATGGATGTACTGGAAAAGGAAATGACCAAGTTCGTTTTGAGGTCGCAATTAATGCCTTAGCCCCAGGACTTGAAGTCATTGCGCCAGTGCGTGATTGGAAATGGTCACGTGAAGAAGAAATTCAATACGCTATGGATAATGGAATCCCAATTCCAGCTGATTTAGACAATCCTTATTCTATTGATATGAATTTATGGGGACGTGCCATTGAAGCGGGAATTTTGGAAAATCCTTGGGAAGTCTGCCCAGAAGATGCCTTTGAAATGACAAATTCTATTGAAGATGCACCTGAAATACCTGAATTTATTGAACTTACCTTTGAAAAAGGATTGCCTATCGCATTAGACGGAAAAAAACTTCCACTACATGAGTTAATTAAAGAAGTCAATATCCTTGCTGGAAAACACGGCATTGGACGTATTGACCACATAGAAAATCGTCTTGTTGGAATTAAATCTCGTGAAGTTTATGAATGCCCAGGCGCTGTGGTGTTACTTAAAGCACATAAAGACTTAGAAGATTTGACTTTCATTCGTGAAACAAGTCATTTCAAACCAATCATTGAAAATGAACTTTCCAACCTTATCTATAATGCGTTATGGTTTAATCCCGCAACACAAGCTCTACAAGCTTATCTTGATGCCACGCAAGAGGTAGTCAACGGTGTTGTGAGAGTGAAACTTTACAAAGGAAACGCTATTCCTGAAGGTAGAAAATCCGAAAATTCTCTTTATGATGAAAACTTAGCCACGTACACCTCTGCAGACGAATTTGACCAAGATGCGGCAGTCGGATTCATCAAACTATGGGGCTTACCAACCAAAGTAAACTCACAAGTACAAGATAGCTTAGCGAAAAAAGAAAATCACTTAACAAACACATTATAGAAATTTTTAGGGGAATGTAAAGAGTTCCCCTAACTTTGTATGGAGGAATGAATCATGACAAAAAAACTCTGGGGCGGTCGCTTTGAAGGAAAAAATGAAGAATGGATTGACACATTTGGTGCCTCAATTAAAGTCGACCAAAAACTCGTCAAACAAGATATTACTGGCTCTATCGCTCACGTGACAATGCTAGAAAAAACAGGAATTTTATCTGTTGAGGAAGCCTCAGAGATACGACATGGACTCAAAATCCTTCTCCAAAAAGCAGAAAAAGGCGAGTTATCTTTTACCATTGAAAACGAGGATATTCACCTGAATATTGAAAAATTACTCCATGAAGAAATTGGTGCAGCCGCCGGAAAACTTCATACTGCTCGCTCAAGAAATGACCAAGTAGCGACTGATGCTCATTTGTGGCTCAAAGACACCTTGGTAGAGGTTTTAACGGAAATCGAACAACTACAAAAGGTTTTGGTGAGCAAAGCGGACGAAAATGTTGAAACCATCATGCCAGGCTACACCCATTTACAGCATGCTCAGCCTGTTAGCTTTGCTCACCACTTACTTGCCTATTATCAAATGTTTAAGCGTGACTACGAACGTTTTACGGCTAACGTCACACACACGGACATTTCACCACTGGGAGCTGCTGCCTTAGCTGGAACTACTTTCCCAATTGATCGTGAATATTCCGCAGAGTTAATGAACTTTTCTGCCATTTATCAAAATTCAATGGACGCTGTGAGTGATCGTGATTTCATCTTGGAATTTCTAAGCAATGCTTCAATTTTGATGATGCACCTTTCCCGTTTGTGTGAAGAAATCATTCTCTGGTGTTCCTATGAATATCAATTTGTCACATTAAGCGATACCTATTCTACTGGTAGTTCGATTATGCCACAAAAGAAAAATCCAGATATGGCAGAGCTAATTCGTGGGAAAACGGGACGTGTCTATGGTAATTTATTCAGCTTATTAACCATTATGAAAGGTTTACCATTGGCTTACAACAAAGATTTACAAGAGGATAAAGAAGGTATGTTCGACACCGCGGAAACGATTTTAGCAAGTATAAAAATCATGGCGGGCATGCTAGATACTCTGACCGTCAACAAAGAACGCATGGAAGTTTCTACACAAAAAGATTTCTCGAATGCTACGGAACTTGCGGATTATCTTGCAACAAAAGGGATTCCATTTAGAGAAGCACATGAAATTGTTGGCAAGCTCGTCCTAGAAGGATTAAAAACTGGAACTTATCTTCAGGATATTTCACTTGCGGACTATCAAGCTATTTCACCAGTGATTGAAGAAGATATTTATAACGTATTAGACTCAAAAACCGCTATTGAACGCCGAAATTCACTTGGTGGAACTGGATTTGCTCAAGTGTTGAAACAGATTGAGTTGGCTAGGGAAAAATTTTAAAGAGGAAAGCACCTGTATCTTTGACAGGTGTTTTTCTATTGAAAAAGCCACCCACCAACGTGAGTAGCTCTCCTCAATAACATTCACATGACTAAGCAGTAGCAGGTTCTTGCTTTTGCGCAATCGTTGCACTTTCTTCCATATTGTCATTATATCCCCAGAGGGAAGCTAAAAAGAAAGCAACGATTAAGGAAACAACGGTTGCAATCAAGAATCCATAAAAGCTATTATCTATCCCAACCTCTGGATTAATAAACGAGGGGAAGCCGATAAGTGAGCCAGAAAATCCCCACATATCTACATGAAGTAAGCCAGTGATAAAACCTCCTGCTGCACCGCCAATCAAGCCAGAAAGAAAAACTTTCTTAAAGCGTAAATTCACCCCATAAAGCGCGGGTTCAAGCACTCCACAATAAGCTGAAATAGTTGCTCCCCAAGCAAGAGATTTTAACTCTTCCTTATGCGTTTTTATCGCAACCGCCATGACAGCTGCCCCTTGCGCCACCATTGATTGACATAATATAGCATTCAAATAACTATTTCCTTGTGTCGCAATATCATTCGCAACTAAAGGAATCACTCCCCAATGCAAACCGAAAATAACTAAAATTGGATATACACCACCTATAATCAGTCCACCAAACCAGCTACTTACCGATAAAATATAAGAAATTCCCGTTGCTAATTCGTTCGACAACCAAGTAATAATTGGACCCGTCACAAGTAACGTAATGCCACCGACTACAACAATTACAATCAATGGTGTACAAATCATATCCAGATAAGAAGGAATCCAAGTTTTTACCCAATCCTGTAATTTTTTTGCCATAAACGCCGCCAAAATCATTGGAAAGATTGAGTAAGTATAGCTTACAAATGGAAATTGTAGCGCGCCTAACTTGAGAATATCCTTGCCACTACTAGCAGCACTCAAAATCGTTGGATACATAATCGCCCCGCCGATTACTGCAGTAATGATTGGATCGCCCTTCAATTTCTTCGCTGCCGAAAAGCCAACCAATATAGGTAGGAAATAAAAAATAGCATCGCCCATTGCATTTAATATCAAATAAATATTGCTTGACTTTGATAACCAGTGAAAACCAGTAAACATCGCAAGTAATCCCTTTAGAATCCCAGAAGATGCCAAAATACCGATAACCGGTGAAAGCGAGCCCGTAATCACGCCAATTAAACTGTTAAAACCGTTCTTCAACCCAGAAAAACGTGTTTTCTTTTCCTCACTTTTTTCCAATGTAACCACCCCAGATAATTAATTATTTTCTTCAAAAATTAACTTTATTGAAGAATTTAAAATCAGGCCGAGCATCCCAACAAATGCTTCGACTCCTTTTTTAATTATGACAAACGCTTACTTTTTGTAACCATTTTGCCATAATTAAAATTGTAGCACTATCAGGATGGAACAAAAAACATAACCTATCGACTTTCAATTTATTTGAAGAAATAGAAATTATTTGATTTTTTTTGGGGGGAAATTAGGAAAAATCAGCGGATATTTTCGCTAATTATATGGCTCTTTAAAAATAAAAATTAATCAATTACAATCATTTCACAATCAAACGGCTTTAAGAACGAGAATTTCACAAGAAAAAAAGAAGGGAAACACCTATACACAAGCGTTTCTCTTCGATATTTATTAAACTTGTGAAGTTAGTCGGCACTACCTTCCATTGAGGTAGCGTTGTTATATAGTTTATTTTAAAAATGTTTTACTGTAAAAGCTCGAGTATTTTATTATTTGCTTACTTGGCACGTTTCTTGCTTTTTTTCCATATGGTGCAACTAAAAACTTGCACCATTTTATCAAAAAAAGTTGAATTATATACACTTCGGTAGCATGATATAAATATAGTCAAGGAGGAGGAAATTCAAATGGATTTATATTTTACAGGAGCGGTTATAGTTAGTGCATTATTAGCAATTTATGCAATCTATGACGTGTTCAAAAACAAAAGAAATAAGACACAATTACTATTACTCATTCCCTTTTGGATAGTAATAGTGTTAATGATTTTAAAGTGGGGATTTTAAATGACATAGAAAAAATGAAACGATAAAAACAAAGAAAAATGAACTACTACCGTAAGCAATCAGCTGGTCGTAGCTTCGTTAAAATCGCAATTGCTGAAGATATTAAAGAACTAAAAGAACTTACCGCAGCGCGCGAAAAAGAGCTTTCTAACGATTGAAAAAACACCTGCCTCTTTCCATAGAGGTGGGCATTTTTGGCTCTATAATTTTTGGAGGCTGGGACAATAAGTCCTAGTTGACCAAACTAAACAGTCCAGAAAATCGAATTTGATTTTCTGGACTGTTTTTCTCTATGTATTTTGATTTTACTGGTGATTTGCCAACAGTTTTC
>JAISJD010000046.1 GCA_031261705.1 Lactobacillales bacterium | reverse complement strand
CAACTTGATTCATGGTATAATTTTTATACATAGAGAACGCCTCCTAAACGTTATTGATTCATCACTTTAATTGTATAGGTTCGCGTTCTTTTTGTCGTTAATTAACAGAAATAGGGTGTGGATAACATTTTCCAAGTTTCATCGAAAGTTTTCCACACCCTATTTCTTATTTAGAAGCTAGTTTTGTCCCAGCCTCGATTATTTTGAATTTATTAGAAGAAAAAAGAGCTTTGACGAAGCTGATAGTTGAATTAATCCATGAAAGAAAAGCAATAGCCAGTTTATATGAAGCTATTGAAAAACGGTTAAATCGAATAGAAGAAATAGAAAATACCATTTCTGAAGGACATGCACTTTCTCAAGCGACTACTATTCAAAAAAAAGAAATTGATTACACAAAATTTAAAGATCAAAAAATAAAGCCTTCTTCTATTCCCTATGACATTATTTCTAAAGATATCTGCCACATTTTGAAAGCTTCCGGCATACCAATGAACGCTTCACAAATTTATTCTGTAGTCACAAAAAATCTACATTTCAATTTAGGTTATAAAAATCTAGTAAGTAATATTTTACCAAAAGCAGTAGACGATAACAGCTTACCTATTGAAAAAGTTCATAGAGGCTTTTGGCAGTATAGACGATCAGAAAAGATACAAGGGTAAAGGGGATAGTTAAACATGGCAAATACTCCAAGTGATAACAAACTAAAAAAATACATCCATATAGGCATACACTATCATGCAAACAACTACTATAGAAAAAAGAGAAACTACTCTGCTAGATTAATTCTTACCGATTTTCAAGATATCATACTCGATTCTTCTTACACAGATAACTATTTTAATGTTATCAATATGCCATTACTTGACTTAAAAAAACTTGAAACGTATTTTGAAGATGAAATGCTTATAAAAGCAATCAAACAGCTTAATATTAAAGAAAAGAGATTTCTGCTAGAAAAATATGTTGTAAAAAAAAGTGATACTGAACTTGCACAAGAAAAGGAAATATCACAGCAGGCAATTTCTATTTACAAGAAAAGATTGCTAGAAAAGTTAAAGGTGTTAATGAAAAGATAGTCTCAGATTTACTTATATACGAGCTCCTCCTTTATAAAATTCATAAAACTTTTTTAAGGGAGGAATAGAATATGGAAACTCTTACTTCTTTAGCTATTAAAGCTCAGAAAGGTGATCATGATGCAATGGTACATTTGTACCAACAGTTTCAACCTTTATTACTAAAAGAATCTATACGAGATGGCAAGATTGATTTAGACTGCTATCAAGAGTTATCAGAGCGCTTTATCAGGTTAATAATGGATTTTGAAGTTCAATAACAAAAATATCAAATATTTACTTATAACCTAAATTTGAATTGAACTAAGAAAAGTGACTGAGATTACAACCTCGGTCATTTTTCCATATTCAACAAATTAAATGTTGTGATTTCTTATTCAATAAACCTCTTATTAGTATATAGCTAAAACTGGTCCTTTGAAAATTGAATAACTTATTCAAATACATTTTTGATTACAATAAGCTAGGCAAACAAACTCGCGATGACTTTGGAAAAACGAGCGATCACTTTTTGATTTGTCCTCTTCATTTAGGAAATTGAAGAAGCCAAGATTTGTATTCAATATAATGATACACCTACCTTGAACGCTTCACAGCATTGGGTAGCTTCTCCAAGTTTGAGTTGAGGTGAAATTCCTGTGGACTTTCCTGAGTCATTTGAATAAGTGATAAACGCTTTTGAAACAATTCTCCTTTTCCATTTTAGTATAGGAAAAAGAAGCTGCGCGTATTATAATTAAAGCATAGTATTTGATTCTAGCTCGCAGCATCTTGAGACAAATACACTCTTTATGAAGAAAGGATGATTTATAAATTTATATATTTTTTTATGAATGATGTATAAATAATTATAGTGACTAGACTATTTTCTAAAGAAAGGTAAGATCGTATGAATATGCCTGATAAAACATCACTAATTCTTGGAAGATATGTTAACCAGCAGACTCTAATGAGAGAATTGCATATTGGATATGACACATTAAAAACACTTCGTTTAAATGGATTAGAAGTAATTATTATTGGTAGGCAACATTTGTATGATCTTGAAGATCTACAAGATATTTTCAATCAATTAAAAAATGATACACCTGATTAAAACCTCAACTATTAAAATCTTACTAAAAATAAAAATATCCTAATCCAAATTATGAATTAGGAAGGAAGATTTTATATGTCTGCATCTTTTAAACAATATACTAAGTATAATCAGAAACTTTGGAAACTCCAATGCTATCTCGGAAAAACTGAATTTGGAGAAGAAGTTCGTACTACCAGAAGTGGCTTCAAAACAAAGAAAGAAGCACAACAATTTTACCGACAGTTGCAACTAGATTTCGATAAAAATACGTTAAAAATAGGCGGTAATATTACTTTTAAAGAACTTTATGAGGAATTCATTGAACAATATCGATTGAAAGTGAAGCCATCTACTATCATGATAACAAGAAGAGCTATTGAAGATCATGCACTTGAATACTTTGGAAATAAAATGCTTAAAGACATTTCAGTACGCTTTTGTACTCAAGTCAATCGTCGCTGGATAAAAGATGGTTATAAACAAGCCTATTACTTCCGTCGAGCTGTTGCACAAATTCTACAATACGGTGTACAACAAGAACTCATCAATGAAAACCCTATGCGAAAAACGGAGCCTATCAAGCGTCAAGAAATTGATGAACATTTAGTTGCTACAGAAACAATGACAGTTTATACGCCAAAAGAATTAGCTATTTTCTTAGATTTCTGTAAAAAACATGGCAATATGAAAATCGAAACTTATTTTCGTGTTTTATCTTATACTGGTGCTAGAAAATCGGAAATACTCGCTCTTGAATGGAATGATATTAACTTTGAAAATAATAAATTAACGATCAGCAAAACACTGGCAGAAGTTGAGTATGATCCAAAATCTAAAAAAACTAAAGTGGCTAGTCAAAGTGCCAAAACAAATGCTGGTAAAAGAACCATTTCAATTGATTTAGAAACAATGACAATGTTACAAGAATGGAGAAAGAGACAACAATTTGAATTCAGTGTCTTAGGAATTAAAGCAACAAATAAACATCAACTAATCTTTCCTAACAAAGAGAACCATTTTTGTCGTCCTGGACAGCCTAATGATTGGTATGATGTTATTGCAACTAAGTATAAGTTAAAGCGTATTACACTTCATGAATTTAGAAAGACACATGTCTCACTTTGCGCAATGGCTGATATGAACTTAGAGGATATTATGTACCGAGTTGGACATAAAGACTCGAAGATGACTCGTCAGGTCTATAACTACTTCTATCCAGAACGAGAGGAACGTAGTGCAGATCAATTTGCTAAATTTATTGAAAAAGAGAAATATCTCTTTTAATCTCCATTGTAGTTAGTTTTGTAGTTAGTTTACTTTTTCGAAAAAAAGAAGCACCAGAAACATTGATAAATCAACGTTTCTAGCGCTAAAATTGGCTTTAGCCAACACTGCCTTCCATTGTGCGATTATGGTTATTCTATCTTTTTATAAGTTGTTTTATTGCTTTAATACTGGGTTCTTTGAGAAAATCAGTTACCATAAATTGTTATAAAAAATTATAATTCACAATCATTTTACAATCAAAAAATACAACCAAGCGGGCAGGCTTACACGTCATCTTAAACGGTGACGTGCTTTTATGTTTTTTCATAAATAACTTATCCAAGTAATTGAACTTATAATAGTTGTCCCACACCAAAACAAGATTGTACTCATCTCATCCCCGTAATTTTAGGTATAAAAAAGCGCTCACTCATCTTTGAAGCGCCACCTGTCAAGTAGACAGTCAAAAAAACAAAATATCGATTTGAGTACCGCGAGAAATTCTTGCGGTATCTTTTTATGCTGCTAATTTTCTAAATTCGTTTGGTGCTAAA
>JAISJD010000028.1 GCA_031261705.1 Lactobacillales bacterium | reverse complement strand
GTGTGGTGGCGATAGCACGAAGGTCACACCTGTTCCCATGCCGAACACAGAAGTTAAGCTTCGTAACGCCGAATGTAGTTGGGGGTTTCTCCCTGCAAGACTAGGAAGTCGCCACGCTTGTTGATTCCGCCATAGCTCAGTTGGTAGAGCGCATGACTGTTAATCATGATGTCACAGGTTCGAGCCCTGTTGGCGGAGTTCATTTTTTTTACAAAATGAAGAGTAAGGTTCCATTCTTGGAGAGTTGTCCGAGTTGGCCGAAGGAGCATGATTGGAAATCATGTAGGCGGTAATTAAGCTGTCTCAAGGGTTCGAATCCCTTACTCTCCGTAATTTATTTTATGGCCCGTTGGTCAAGCGGTTAAGACACCGCCCTTTCACGGCGGTAACACGGGTTCGATTCCCGTACGGATCATTTTTCAATAATTTTGTCATAGATGTTGAACTGGGTGCTTGCATTTTTGCTAGTGCTTTTTATTTATATTCAAAAAAATTAAAAAACAAGGATAAAAAGGATAAATTGGTTGACAAATGGTCTATACATCTGTAATATAGAAAACGTTAACAGATATAGCATTTTCATGTGACTAGATAATACTAGGCATGGAAGAATGTCATTGTGGGCTTAAGAACGGTTGGCTTACTAATGGGATTGTTCCATGCTTTTTCTTTGTCTTTACACATGAGCAGTCAATCTACTTCTGCAGAAGAGGAAAAGTTATGAAAATAAAAAAAGTGCTAAACCAAAACGCTGTACTTGTTCTTGACGAAGGACAGGAAATTGTGGCAGTTGGTAAAGGTGTCGGTTTTAACAAGAAAAAGAATGATTTACTTCCTCCACATTTAGTGGAACGGAAATTTGTCATGGAGCCTGAAGGAGTGCGAAAACTCCAATTACTTTTGTCGCAAATTGATGAAAAGTATTTTCTTATGACAGAAAAAATTATTAATCATGCGGAAACGATACTGGGTGAGAAGTTAAACGAACATATTAATATTGGTTTAAGCGACCATATTGCTTTTGCGGCGGAGAATATTCAAAATCATATTATCGTTCGCAATAAGCTGTTAAAGGAGATTGAGGTTCTTTATAATGAGGAATTTTCAATTGCTCAGTGGGCGGTGGAATATTTAACGAAAAATTTGGGGATTCCATTTAGCTATGATGAAGCGGGGTATATCGCCATTCATATTCATAGTGCCAGAAGTGGGCAATTGGATAATAACAAGAGTATTCGTGAAGTGACGATTGTTTCTGAAATTATTTGTTTGATTGAGCGTGAGCTTGAAATTGACATTCATGGAGAAGAGATGAGTCTAAATTATTCAAGGTTAGTTCATCATCTACGCTTGTTTATTCATCGGTTTCAGCAACAGCAATATGCCGTGTTAGACGAAGAAATTGTTGATATGGTTAGGACCAAGTATGGGGAAAGTTACGAAATTTCTAAAAAGATTCAAGTCTTGTTGATGAAGAATTTTCATTATCAAGTACCGAATGAAGAACTAGGGTATCTGGCGATTCATATCGAGCGGTTACGAATGTTAAAGAGATAGTTTGAAAAAGAATGGAGTATGTTAAATGAAAGCTTATATGCAAAGAATGGGACGCTCATTAATGCTTCCTGTAGCAACATTACCGGTTGCTGCGTTATTTGAAGGAATAGGTTACTGGATTGACCCAACTGGTTGGGGAGCAAACAATATTATTGCTGCTTTCCTACTAAAAGCTGGGGGTTCAATTTTAGATAACCTTGGCGTATTGTTCGCTGTCGGTTTAGCACTAGGAATGTCTAAAGATAAAGATGGCGCTTCTGCACTTTCTGGTTTAGTTGCTTTCTTAGTTCCAATGCAATTATTAAATCCAGCGGCTGTGGCTTCTTTCCAACATATTGATGTTGAAAAAGTAAATGCAGCATTTTTAAAAATGAACAATGGGAACGTATTTGTTGGGATTCTTGCCGGTCTACTTGCTGCTGCAATGTATAACCGTTTCAGCAGTACAAAATTACCAATGGCGTTATCTTTCTTTAGTGGAAAACGCTTGGTACCAATTGTCACTGCGGCGTTGATGTTAGTGGTTTCTGCAGCGTTAATGTTTATCTGGCCACCAATTTTCTCTGGCTTGGTAACATTTGGGGAAGCTATTTCTAAAATGGGTGCGCTTGGTGCGGGGTTATACGGGTTCTTCAACCGCCTATTAATCCCAACTGGTTTGCACCATGCGTTAAACAATGTATTTTGGTTTAATACTGCTGGAATTGATGATATTGGTAAATTCTGGGCAGCAAAAGGAACAAAAGGAATTACAGGTATGTACCAAGCAGGGTTCTTCCCAGTAATGATGTTTGGTTTACCAGCCGGCGCATTAGCAATTTATCAATGTGCACGTCCTGAAAAGAAAAAAGCAACAGCTTCATTGATGATGGCAGCAGCTTTCGCTTCATTCTTTACAGGGGTAACAGAACCTCTTGAATTTTCATTTATGTTTGTTGCATGGCCTTTATATGTAGTACATGCGGTATTAACAGGTATTTCAATGTTTGTGGCAGCTCTTTTCCACTGGACTGCTGGATTTAACTTTAGTGCTGGTTTAGTCGATTTTGTTTTAAGTTTACGTGTGCCAATTGCCAATAAACCTTACATGTTATTAGTATTAGGTTTAGTTATGGCAGTGATTTACTACTTCACATTTATGTTTGTCATTAAGAAATTCAATTTAATGACTCCAGGACGTGAAGAAGGCGATGGAGAAGAGTCAGAAGATATTGATACAATGATTGGTGATAATAAATTTGCTGTGCTAGCAAATAGAATTTATGCCGGTCTAGGAGCAGAAAATGTCACTTCAATTGATAATTGTACAACTCGTTTACGTTTAGTTGTCAAAGATTCAAGTAAAGTGGATCAAGCAAAAATTAAAGCAACTGGCGTGCCAGGAATGAAAGTGATTGACGATAAAAACGTCCAAGTTATCGTTGGTACAGAAGTTCAATTCGTTGCGGATGAAATGAATAAAATCCTTCAAAATGGCGGGGTTGTAACAGGTGCGATGAAAAGTGAATCGGTAAAAAAGTCTGAACCTGCACAAGCTACAACTTCTTCAGTATCTGGTGCAGAAATGAATGTTTATGCCGTTTCTGATGGGAAAGTCGTTCCTATTTCAGAAGTTCAAGATGATGTGTTTTCAGCAAAAATGATGGGTGATGGCTATGCCGTTCTTCCGACAAATGGTGAAGTTTACACACCAGTTGCAGGAACAATTACAAGTATTTTCCCAACAAAACATGCGCTAGGAATTCAAACAGAATCTGGACTTGAAGTGTTACTTCATATGGGAATTGATACAGTTGAATTAAAAGGTTCACCTTTCACGCTTCATGTCGAAGAAGGACAACAAGTGAAACAAGGGGACAAAGTAGCAACTGTTGATTTATCTGCCTTAGAAAAAGCAGGAAAAAAATCTGATTTAATCGTGGTTTTCACTAACCAAGACAAAGTAGCTAATTATGAATTAACAGCTTCAGGTACGACTGTTTCCGCAAATAAAGTAGTCGGAAAAGTGACGGTTAAATAAAATTTTTAAAAAAAGTGGGAAAGTAGTCAAATGCTTTTCCACTTTTTCTATACATAGGGTGAAAATCTTTGTTACAATAAAGAAAACAGCACAGGAGAAACGTATGAAAACTAAAAAACTTGTATTAGAATTATTAGTCAGCCACCCAGGGCAATACGTGTCAGGAGAGTTTTTGGGCAATTATTTAAACCTCTCTCGAACGGCTATCTGGAAAGCGATGAATGAGCTAAGAAACGAAGGCTACACGATTGAAAGTACAACGAAAAAGGGTTATAAATACCTCCCAAGTGAGCGTTTATCTGAGGAAATTATCATGCACTATCTAGCGGAGAATACATTAATTGAGACTATTCGAGTGGTGAGCGAATCTGCTTCCACCATGTCCGATGCTAAGCTTGGAGGGATAAATGGAGCGGAAAATGCCTCACTTTTTGTGGCAGATATGCAGACTTCAGCAAAAGGACGATTTGGTCGGGAATACTTTGCTCAAAGAAATAAAGGAATTTACATGAGTTTATTGCTTCATCCGAACCAAACCTTTGAGAATTTGCCACAATATACCGTTTTAACGGCAGTAGCAGTGGTTCAGGCGATTGAAAAGCTCACAAAAAAACAGGCAGAAATCAAATGGGTCAATGATATTTATATCGACGGAAAGAAGATTTGTGGGATTCTTTCAGAAGCGAGTGGAGATGTTCAGACAGGTGAAATTACCAGTATTATTATCGGGATTGGCATGAATTTTTCCATTCTTCAACAAGATTTCCCAGAGGAGTTGCAGGAGAAAGCCTCGTCACTTTTTGCGAGCGGAAAACCTACGATTACCAGAAATGAATTAATTGCGGAAATTTGGAATCAATTTTTCGCTCTAATGACGACCGATTTTATTCAGCTCTATAAAAAACGTTCTTTTGTTCTTGGGAAAGTTGTTTCATTTACGCAGGGACAGAAAAAAGAAAAAGGAATTGCCGTGGATATTAATAACCGTGGAGAACTGATTGTCGAGTTACCCACTGGTGAAAATATAACCCTTTATTCTGGAGAAATCAGCCTTGAATCTATCGAGGAAAAATAACTTATCTAATGTTTCATTTTCTCAAGTTTCAGAGGAAAAGTGAACTTTTTAAGAGAAAAAAAGGATTTTAGGAACTAGTGATGTTTTATTTAGAGAATCTCTTTGATTTTCTCTACAAAGAGTGTATGATAGGGGCAGTTAAAACATTAGAATTATAGAGAACGAAAAGCACTGAGGAGCTGAAGAAACAAATATGTTTGATGCAATAAAAAAGATTCCATTTGAGAAGTACAGTGAGAAGTTTTCTGGGGCGATAGTGTATGCGATACTGTCTTCTTTTGCTCTGAATTTCTTCTTTCAACCAGGGCATGTCTACTCGTCAGGGGTAACGGGGTTAGCACAGATTTTAACTGCAGTCTCTAAGAATCTCTTTGGATTTACGATACCTGTATCTATTACTTTGTATATTATTAATATTCCCTTGTTCGTCCTTGCTTGGTACAATATCGGCAAACGTTTTACGATTTTCACCTTTATCACGGTGACCTTGTCGTCGATATTTATTCACATTATGCCAGAAACCACCTTGACGACAGACCCTATTATCAATGCAATTTTCGGGGGTGCGGTGAACGGTGTGGGGATTGGCTATGCGCTTAGAAATGGGTTATCAAGCGGCGGATTGGATATTGTTAGTCTATCCATTCGGAAGAAAACGGGGAACTCTGTTGGTTCTATTTCCATGATGTTTAACGGAGTCATTGTGCTTGTTGCGGGCTACTTATTTGGGTGGCAATATGCGATGTATTCGATTTTGACCATTTTCGTTAGTGGGAAAGTGACGGACGCTGTCTTTACAAAACAAAAGAAAATGCAGGTAATGATTGTGACTAAGTTACCTGATGAAGTGATTGCGTGCTTACAAGGAGAACTCCGACGTGGTGTGACGATTGTGCATGGGGCAGAGGGTGCCTATTACCATGAGAATCAAACCATTTTATTTACCATCGTGACACGATTTGAAATTGCAAGCTTAAAATCAATTATGAAAGAGTCCGATCCAAACGCTTTTGTAAGTATTGCAGATAATGTAAAAATTTTAGGAAATTTCTATGAAGAAGAACTCTAAATAAGTAAAATAAATTCAGTCGTATCAAGGATTCGGCTGGATTTTTTAGTTGTTCTCATTTTATAAAAAATAATTTCATAAAATTTTAATTTTCAGAAAATTGCAAAAAGATGTTGACAAGAACAATTTAAGAGCGGTACAATAAGAACACGCTAAATGAGAAAATGAGCAGTATATTTTAATAAAGTTAGGAGAACTTCCCATGAAAAAATATCTAAGACAAACGGCCTTATACATCGTCATTACGTAATGGACTGGAGCATCATGCAAAGAAAATTTTGCGCGTGTTTGAGTCCTGTTTGTCTTAGGTACACGGGATGACTCGCCAAGACATCCCAACATTTATGGGGTGTCTTTTTTATTAACAATGTTATCCATTTGAAAACGTTCGGAGGGTTTGACTATGAGAAGTGACAAAATCAAGGTGGGTGTTGACCAAGCGCCAGCAAGAAGTTTACTCTATGCAACAGGTCAGGTGAAAAATGCGAAGGATATGCAGAAACCATTTATTGCGGTTTGTAATTCCTATACCGACATCGTACCGGGGCATGTTCATCTAAAAGAGTTGGCAGAGGTTGCCAAAGAAGCAATTCGTGAAGCGGGAGGAATCCCTTTTGAGTTTAATACGATTGGTGTTGATGACGGGATTGCAATGGGACATATCGGGATGCGGTATTCCTTACCAAGTCGGGAGTTGATTGCCGATTCAGCAGAAACCATGATTAATGCACACTGGTTTGACGGCGTGTTCTACATGCCAAACTGTGACAAAATTACTCCGGGTATGCTCCTTGCATCTGTTCGGACAAATGTTCCTGCAATCTTCTGTTCTGGAGGACCAATGAAAGCGGGCGTGGACATGAGCGGGCATCAGGCAACGCTTTCAACCTTATTTGAAGCAGTCGGGGCAAATAAAGAAGGGCAGATGAGCGATGAGGAATTACGTTTTATCGAACAAAATGCCTGTCCGACTTGTGGAAGCTGTGCGGGCATGTTTACCGCCAATTCAATGAATTGCTTAATGGAAATTCTCGGCATGGCACTTCCTGGAAACGGCACAACACTCGCTGTTTCAGAGGAGAGAAAAGCGCTAGTGCGAGAATCAGCCTTTAAATTAATGGACTTAGTGAAAAATCAGGTCAAGCCCAAAGACATTCTCACCAAAGAGGCAATTGATGATGCGTTCGCCTTAGATATGGCAATGGGTGGTTCAACCAATACGGTGCTACATACTTTAGCAATTGCCAATGAAGCGGGGATTCGCTACAACTTAGCTGATATTAATGATATTGCTGAAAGAGTCCCTTATCTTTCAAAAATTGCTCCCTCTTCCATTTACTCCATGCATGACGTGCATGAGGCGGGTGGAGTTTCTGCCATTATTAAACAGCTAGTGGATTGTGGGGCGATTCACCCCGACCGTCCAACGGTTAGTGGGAAAACCATTCGTGAAAATGTTGCACAGGCTGAAATCAAAAATGAAGAGGTTATTCACCCCATCGAAAATGCCTATTCTAAGGTTGGGGGATTATCCATTCTCTATGGAAATATCGCCCCAGAAGGCGCAGTGATTAAGGTGGGAGGAGTTGACCCATCTGTCAAGGTATTTAAAGGGAAAGCAATTTGTTTTAGTTCACATGATGAGGCGGTGGAAGCAATTGACAATCACACCGTACAAAAAGGGCACGTAGTGGTTATTCGCTATGAGGGGCCAAAGGGTGGTCCTGGAATGCCAGAAATGCTAGCACCTACTTCCTCAATTGTCGGTCGTGGACTTGGAAAAGAGGTTGCTTTAATCACAGATGGACGTTTCTCAGGAGCTACTCGTGGGATTGCAGTCGGGCACGTATCCCCAGAAGCAGCAGCGGGTGGCCCGATAGCCTTAGTAAATGACGGTGACGAGATTGAGATTGATTTAATTCACCGCACACTAAATGTACTGGTAAGTGATGAAGAATTAGACCGTCGGAAAGATGAATTACCGAAGTTTCAGGCAAAGGTGAAAACTGGTTGGTTGGCTCGTTATACTGCACTGGTTACCTCTGCACACACTGGGGGAATTATGAAACTGCCAGAAGAATTGTTATAGACGAAGGGAGTGTTGACCTTGGTAAAAAATATAAAATTAGAAGAAGAAACAACAGGAGCGATGCTCTTGTTAGATACATTGATTGAGCTGGGTGTAGACACAATCTTTGGCTATCCGGGTGGCTCGGTTCTACCGCTTTATGATGCGATTTACGACCACCAAATCAATCATATCTTAACGAGACATGAGCAGGGAGCAGTTCACGCGGCAGAGGGCTATGCGAAGTCAACAGGCAAACCCGGCGTTGTCGTTGTGACAAGTGGACCGGGGGCGACCAATGCTGTCACAGGAATTGCCGATGCGATGAGTGATTCGGTGCCACTGATTGTCTTTACAGGGCAGGTCACGACACCGGGTATCGGAAAAGACGCCTTTCAAGAGGCAGATATGGTGGGAATGACCATGCCGATTACAAAGTATAATTATCAAATTCGGGATACGAAGGAGATTCCAAAGGTGTTAACAGAGGCTTATCACATTGCGACAA
This sequence comes from Lactobacillales bacterium, assembly GCA_031261705.1. Classification (GTDB taxonomy): domain Bacteria; phylum Bacillota; class Bacilli; order Lactobacillales; family Streptococcaceae; genus JAISJD01. The sequence continues at coordinate 8,831 of JAISJD010000028.1, read as the reverse complement.
CGGGAAGAAAAGGCCCTGTTGTGATTGATATTCCAAAAGATATTACGATTGAGTCCGTGAAAACAGTGAGTAAAAAAGACGTTGTGTTACCAAGCTATCAGCCAACGATTTCACCGAATAAATTACAGGTGAAAAAGTTATTGGACTACTTGGCAACTGCGAAGAAACCGTTGATTGTGGCGGGTGGGGGCGTGAATTATGCCGAGGGGAGTCAGGAATTAGTCGCTTTTGCGGAGAAATATCAAATTCCAGTGCTTTCTACCTTACTTGGGCTTGGTGCCATGCCAAGTGACCATGAATTATTTCTTGGTATGGGTGGCATGCATGGCTCTTATGCGGCAAATATGGCATTGACGGAAACGGATTTTCTCATCAATATCGGGGCACGGTTTGACGACCGCCTAGCCAGTGCACCAGATAAATTTGCGACCAATGCGCTAGTGGCACATATTGACATTGACCCTGCAGAAATCGGGAAAATCATTAAAACGCAACTACCGATTGTAGCCGACGCAAAGAAAACCTTAAAGGCGATGCTTGCTCAAGAGGGGAAACGACCACAAGACGAAGAATGGGTAAAAACGGTGAAACAAAATAAGCAGAAACATCCTTTTACCTATGACCGAACGCAAACAGCGGAAATCAAACCGCAGCGTGTGGTGGAGCTTATCGGAAAAATTACAAAGGGTGATGCTATTGTCGTGACAGATGTAGGGCAACATCAAATGTGGACGGCCCAGTTTTATCCAGTCAAGCACTCCAAGCAGCTTATTACGAGTGGCGGACTTGGGACAATGGGCTTTGGAATTCCGGCAGCGATTGGGGCAAAATTAGCGAATCCTGAAAAGGAGGTTGTCCTCTTTGTTGGTGACGGTGGCTTCCAGATGACCAGTCAGGAACTGGCGATTTTAAATATTTACCATACGCCAATCAAAATCATTCTTTTGAACAATCATTCATTGGGCATGGTTCGTCAGTGGCAAGAATCATTCTTCGGTGAACGGCGGAGTGAATCTGTCTTTGAGGAACAGCCGAACTTCCAGCTACTTGCGCAAGCGTATGGGATAGAGGCGGTAAATATCCGTGAAGATGAAGAACTAGAAGAAAAATTAACCGAGGCTTTTGCGAATAAGGAGGTTTCCACCTTGATTGAGGTGCAAATTTCCCCAACGGAGCATGTCTTGCCAATGGTACCGGCTGGACAACCAAATGACCAAATGATAGGGGTGGAGTAAATGCGAAGAATGTTAATAGCAACAGTCAATCATACGACAGGCGTGCTGAACCGCTTTTCTGGTATTTTAACTCGCCGCCAGGTCAATATTGAAAGCATTTCAGTCGGGCGCTCGGAGGTTAAGGGAAATGCTCGGATTACGATTGTGATTGATGTCGATGATTTAGATGAGGCAGAACAGGTGACGAAGCAATTAAATCGGATGATTGACGTGATTAAGGTGCAGGATATTACCGATGAACCGCATATGGAGAGGGAAGTGGCTCTCGTGAAATTGAGTGCTCCACCAGAACGTCGCTCGGAGATTTTTTCCATGATTGAACCTTTTCGGACGAATGTAATAGATGTGGCAAGTCGCTCGATTACGGTACAGATTACCGGAACCAGTGATAAAATTGATGCCTTTGTAGAGGTCATCTCGCCTTATGGAATTAAGCAGATTGCTCGCACGGGTGCAACAGGACTTACCCGTGGAAACTAGGAACAGAATACGAATTTTGTATTTTTAAATAATTCATTAGATAATTGGAGGAACTAACTATGGCGAAAATGTATTATGAAGCAGATGTAAAAGTACCAGCACTTGATGGAAAGAAAATTGCGGTGATTGGGTATGGCTCTCAAGGACATGCACATGCGCAAAATTTACGTGATACGGGGCATGACGTAGTTATCGGGATTCGCCCTGGGAAATCCTTTGATGCGGCGAGTAACGACGGATTTGACGTATTTCCAGTGTCCGTAGCGGTGAAACAGGCAGATGTGATTATGATTTTGGCACCTGATGAAATTCAAGGAGATTTGTATAAAGCGGAAATCGAGGGTGGCTTAGAAGCGGGGAATGCACTTGGCTTTGGTCATGGATTTAACATTCATTTCGGTGTGATTCAACCACCAGCAGATGTTGATGTCTTTATGGTTGCGCCAAAAGGTCCGGGACATTTGGTTCGTCGTACATTTGTAGAGGGCTTCGGTGTACCTGCACTGTTCACGGTTTATCAAGATGCAACGGGCAATGCACGTGACATTGCAATGGACTGGGCGAAAGGAATTGGTAGCGCTCGTGTAGGAATCTTGGAAACAACCTTTAAAGAAGAAACAGAAGAAGATTTGTTTGGCGAACAAGCGGTACTTTGTGGCGGTCTGACAGCGTTAATCGAAGCAGGTTTTGAAGTCTTGGTGGAAAATAATTATACGCCTGAACTCGCTTATTTTGAAGTACTTCATGAAATGAAACTGATTGTTGATTTGATTTATGAGGGTGGCTTTACGAAAATGCGTAAGTCTATCTCAAATACAGCAGAATTTGGGGATTACACAGCAGGGCCACGTATTATTACAGACCAAGTCAAAGAAAATATGAAGGGTGTATTGAAAGACATTCAAACAGGAAAATTTGCCAAAGAATTTACCGATGATTATAAAGCGGGCTTCCCTAAATTTAACGAATACCGTAAAAATGCGGCGGGACTTCAAATTGAAGAAGTGGGGGCAGAATTGCGTAAGATGATGCCGTTCACTCAAAAAGACGACGTTTTGTAAGAAACCTAAAAGAGCTGGAACTTTTTCCAGTTTCTTTTTTAGTAGTTGAATGCGAGAAATAGAGGAAGTGATAAACATGTCAGATTTTTCAGCAAAAGAGATTCTTAAGGCCTATGATGTTTTAAAGAATGTGGTGACACACACTCCTTTACAATATGATCGCTACCTCTCGGAAAAATACGGGGCAACGATTTATTTAAAGCGTGAGGATCAGCAAAAGGTTCGCTCTTTCAAACTACGTGGCGCTTACTATGCGATTTCTCAGCTTCCGAAAGAGGTGCTAAAGCGTGGCGTGGTATGCGCTAGTGCGGGCAATCATGCACAGGGAGTGGCTTATACCTGTCAAGAAATGCAGGTGCCAGCAATGATTTTCATGCCAACGACCACTCCGCAGCAAAAAATTAGTCAAGTGAAGTTTTTTGGAGGCGAACAGGTCACGATTGCTTTAGTTGGGGATACCTTTGATGAGTCTGCACAAGCAGCCAAAGACTATGCCAAAAGGGAGCAACAAACCTTTATTGACCCTTTTAACGATTTCCACGTGATTGCAGGACAAGGAACTACCGCGGTAGAAATCTTTGAGGATGCAACGACAGAAGGCGTGTCGGTAGATTATCTTATCGGTGCGATTGGTGGTGGCGGGCTGATTTCAGGGCTTGCGACGTATACTAAGGAAACACATCCTGAAACGACCATTATCGGCGTGGAACCCGAGGGCGCTCAAAGTATGATTGAGGCTTTTTCGGAAGGGGCGCCAGTGAAGCTAGAACAGATTGATAAGTTTGTGGACGGAGCGGCGGTGGCTGAGGTCGGAGAAATCACGTTTGCGATTGCCAAAAAATATGTGGATAAGATTTTAGCAGTTGCTGAGGGTCAAGTCTGTTCCACAATTTTAGAGCTTTATGCCAAGCAGGCGATTGTGGCAGAACCAGCTGGGGCGATGAGTGTTTCTGCATTGGAGAATTTAAAAGATGAAATTCAAGGAAAAACCGTTGTTTGTGTGATTAGTGGGGGCAATAATGACATTAGTCGCATGACTGAGATTGAAGAACGCTCGTTGATTTTTGAAGGTTTAAAACACTATTTTGTCGTAAACTTTCCGCAACGTCCGGGCGCACTTCGTCAGTTTGTGAATGAGATTTTAGGGGCAGAAGACGACATCACCCGCTTTGAATATGCGAAAAAGGTCAATAAAGGGAAAGGACCCGTGCTGATTGGGGTATTACTAAATGATAAAAATAATTATGCACAGCTAGTTGAACGACTGGCAACCTTTGATCCAAGATTTATCGACTTACAAAAGAATGAGTCACTTTATACTTTGTTGGTTTAGGTGAGGGAAATTTGAGAAGCTCAAAATCGGGCTTCTTTTTTACATTCCAAAAAATTATTGATTATTTCTTCATTTTTAGCAAATATAATTGAAAAATTCGTTTATATTTGGTAGGTTTAATGAGTAAGAAATATGCTCGAAAAAGAAGTGAGTTCGGCATTTTCAAATCATTCATCAATTAAAAATCAAATAAACGATAGGTTAATATTAGTGGGGCTTCTACTGATATTTCATATAGAAAAGTGGAAAAATAATGGAAAATAAACATTTAGCAAAAGCACGCTACATTACTGGCTTTGACGGGATTCGAACGATTGCGGTTATCGGGGTTATCTTGTATCACCTCGCACCCAACGTGATGAAAGGCGGGTATCTAGGGGTTCCTGTGTTCTTTGTTCTGTCCGGCTATTTAATTACTGATTTATTACGGCAAGAGTTCGCAAAGACGAAAAAAATTGATGTTATCGGATTTTATGAGCGACGTATGAAGCGCTTATATCCAGGGCTTGTGGCGATGCTGGTTCTTTCATCTGCTTATATCACCCTATTTCAACAAAATTTATTAAATAACTTACGTGGCGTGGTCATCAGCTCCTTGACCTATATGAATAACTGGTGGCAGATTGCCAAGGGGGAGTCCTATTTCAATCGGTTTGCGAATGAATCACCGTTTTCACACATTTGGTCACTTGCGGTGGAGGGGCAATATTATTTTGTTTGGCCGCTCCTGTTTCTTCTGCTAGTGAAGCTGTTACGTAACGGGAAAAAGATTTTTCAATGGCTTTTTGTTTTAAGCATATTTTCGGCAGTCTTAATGGCGGTCTTGTTTCATCCCGGTCAAGATCCGACACGTGTTTATTACGGCACAGACACACGCTTGTTTTCTATCTTTTTAGGTTCTGCACTGGCGTTCATCTGGCCTAGCTGGCATTTGAAGGAGGAAGTTCCACCCGAAACTAAGAAAACGTTGAATATTATTGGTGCGGTTGCTGTTGTACTACTGATTTTATCGTTCTTCTTTTTGGGAGATAATCTTTCCTTTGTTTATCGTGGGGGCTTGTATCTCGTTAGTCTTGTTTCCATGGTGGCGGTCGCAATTACGGCACATCCCGGGGCAAGCTGGAATAAGTGGCTGACGAATCCAGTATTCACCTACTTGGGCAAACGAAGTTACGGCATTTACCTGTGGCAGTTTCCAGTCATGATCTTTTATGAAGCCAAAATAGGCAATGTCGGAAATCACGTTTGGTTACACACACTGGTGGAGCTAGTCTTGATTTTTGGTATTTCTGAATTAAGCTATCGCTTTGTGGAACAGCCGTTGAAACGCTTTGACTACACAATGACTTTTTCAAAGATGAAAAGCTATTTTTCAAGTCCATTTAACGAACCGAAAAAAATTGCGGCGTATATCACAATGTTGGTCAGTCTAGTTGCACTCGTTGGAGTTGTTATTGCGCCAACCAATAGCTTGACTGCCGACCAAAAGGATTTACAAAAAACTATCGAAAAAAACGCAAAAAAAGCAGAGGAACATCAAAAAGAAGTAGCGAAAGATGAGGAAGCAGGGATTCCTGTTACCTTAGACCCAAATGCTTCATTTAGTGAACGCTATGATTTATCCGAGGCGCAAGTCAAGGCGGCATCCAAAATTCAGATTACAGCGTTTGGAGATTCTGTCATGTTAGCGTCAGCGGCGTCCTTGCAGGATTTGTTTCCTTACATGTATTTAGATGCAGATGTTGGTCGTCAACTCTATGATAGCTATGATGCTTTGCAAAAATTGAAGGATGACGGAAAACTCGCAGATATTGTGCTAGTTAGTCTTGGAACGAACGGACAATTTACCAGCCAACAGCTCGCTCAATTTATGGATATTATCGGAAAAGATCGTGAAGTCTACTGGTTAACTGCTCACGTACCAACGAAGCGCTGGCAAAACACGGTCAACTCTCTTTTGAAAACCGAAGAGAAAAATTACGAAAACCTTCACTTGATTGATTGGGAAAAGGAAAGTGCGGATAAACCAGATTGGTTCTATAAGGATAATGTTCACCCGAATGAAACAGGTATTCCGTACTATACGAAGCTCATCGCAAAATCTATATTAAATAAAACGAATGTTAAAAAGGTGAATGAGGAAACGAAAAAGTCTGAGGCTGCGGCAAAGAAGGAAACTTCTTCAAGTAGTACAACGACGAGTGAAAGTAAATAATCATTGGAAGCCCTGAGAAGAAACTATTTTTCGGGGCTTTTTATAATCAAAGAAAATAACAATAGACAATAATTTATAAAATTTAGTTACAACCTACTTCATTAAATGTTATGATAAAAGAGGAAAATACAAGTGAAAAAGTTCTTAATGTTTCGTCTTAACTTTGTTTTATAGTCTGGTACGACGAATAAGAATAGGTGAAAAAAGATAAAATAATGACAAGGCAAAAAAACGCCTATCCCTTATTTTCCTATTTTTCACAATTCTTACCCATTCGTCTTAACTTTGTTTTATAGTCTGGTACGACGAATAAGAATAGATGAAAAAAGATAAAATAATGACAAGGCAAAAAACGCCTTTCCCTTATTCTCCTACTTTTCACAATTCTTGCCCATTCGTCTTAACTTTGTTTATAGGAGATGACAGTATGAGTTATAAAATGTTAGAAATCGACCCGTATTTAACCCCGTTTGCTGGTGATATTGATTTGCGAATGGAAAACTTGAAGAACACAAAGAAGCGTTTGTTAGTCGGTGCGGAGAATTTGAAGGATTTTGCGAATGGTGCAGATTATTTCGGATTTCAGGAAACCGCAGATGGCTGGTATTATCGTGAATGGGCACCGAATGCGACAAGTCTTGCGCTGATTGGTGAGTTTAACGATTGGAATGCGTATTCTCACTTGCTTCAACGAGTGGAAAATGGCAACTGGGAGTTATTTGTTGAAGGGGAAAAATTACCGATTGGCTCCAAAGTGAAGGTACGAGTGACCGCGGATGGAAAGACATTTGATCGGATTCCAACGTATATTGAGCGTGCGGTACAAGACGAAACAACAAAAGAATTTACCGGTGAAATTTGGCAATCAAAATATATGTGGCAACATACTTCTGCTACCTTGGAAGAAGCGCCGCTAATTTACGAATCTCATATCGGTATTTCAAGTGAAGATTACAAAATCAGCACCTATAAAGAATTTATGGAAACGGTCTTACCTAGAGTGAAGAAGGAAGGCTACAATACGATTCAGCTAATGGCGATTATGGAGCATCCACTCTATGCCTCATTTGGCTATCAAGTGTCTAATTTCTTTGCGGTGTCGTCCCGTTTCGGAACACCGGATGAGTTGAAGGCACTGATTGATACCGCACACGGCATGGGTATTATCGTGCTTCTTGACGTGGTTCATTCGCATGCAGTGAAGAATACAGCGGAGGGGCTTAATGAATTTGACGGCACGGATTATCAATTTTTCCATGCGGGAGAAAAAGGCAATCACCCTGCTTGGAACACCAAACTTTTTAATTATGGCAAACCTGAAGTGATTCACTTCTTACTTTCTAACTTGAAGTTTTGGATGGAAGAGTACCATTTTGATGGGTTCCGTTTTGACGGAGTTACTTCCATGCTTTATCATCATCACGGACTCGGCGTGGCATTTGATACCTATGAAAAATATTTCAGCCTGGATACAGACACTGAAGCAATCACTTATTTACAGCTTGCGACGGAGCTGATTCATTCGATAAATGAAAAAGCAGTGATTATTGCAGAAGATATGAGCGCTATGCCGGGAATGGCTTTACCAATAGAATACGGAGGAATCGGCTTTGACTACCGACTTTCGATGGGGGTTCCTGATTTTTGGATAAAAAATATCAAGGAGCTTTCAGATGAACAGTGGAACATGCACCAGCTATGGCATGAATTAACGACACGTCGTCCGGGAGAAGCCAATATTGGCTATGCGGAAAGTCACGATCAGGCGCTCGTTGGGGATAAAACCTTGATGTTTTGGCTGGCAGACGCAGAAATGTATACACATATGGATATTCATTCGCAAAGTTTGGTGATTGATCGTGCGATGGCTCTTCACAAGTTGATTCGTCTAGTGACGTTTAGCTTGGCAGGAGAAGGCTATTTGAACTTTATGGGCAATGAATTTGGACATCCAGAGTGGCTTGATTTTCCTCGAGAGGGCAATGGCGATAGCTATCAACACGCTCGTCGTCAGTGGAGCTTAGCGGATAGGAAAGATCTTCGTTACAAATTCTTACTAGCTTTCGACAAAGATATGCTGAAATTAGAAAAGAAATTTGATTTTATGGGGTTGAAAAATTTTGCCGACCAAAAATGGATTAAAGAAGATGGGAAGTTATTAGCTTATCAAAAAGGTCATTTACTCTTTGTCTTTAATTTTCATCCGACATGGGAACAAACACTGGAACTTTATATGCCTCAAGAACCAAAATATCTTATGGATAGTGATGATAAGAAATACGGTGGTTTTGGGCCACGAAATCAATTTACTTACGATGTAAAGGATAAAAAATTGCGTATGAAATTAGTTCCTCGTACCGCTTTTGTCTTTGAAGTATAAAAGGAGGCTGGGACAATAAGTTCTAGTTCGCCAAAATAAATAGACCAGAAAATCGAATTTGATTTTCTGGACTGTTTTTCTCTATGTATTTTGATTTTACTGGTGATTTGCCAACAGTTTTCTTAGG
>JAISJD010000022.1 GCA_031261705.1 Lactobacillales bacterium | reverse complement strand
CTAGCTTTGTAGAAACCGATAAATTAATATTTCTTTTTGACATACCAAAAAACTCCCATCATTCGTAGAATAGAAATTTTTGTTTTTTCTATTGTCTACTATGATGGGAGCTTATCAAATTAACAGCTCCAAATCTTATTTTTGATTTAATTTTTTGTCATTGAAAAAAATCGTTGAGGCAGCCGATTTCTAATCTGTACACCGATAAACGATGCAGCTACTGCTTTCACAATCCCGGGAAGAATAAAGAGTACAAAACCACTTGTCCAAGCACTTTGCCAAGGTAAGCCTGCAACAACCTTTAACCAAATCGTTCCAAAGAGTAGTGTAACCAATGCCCCGACAATGTTTGCAACGTTCGCCCAAACAATTGAAAAACCTTTTCTTTCTAAAATTTCTCCAGTGACCAACGTATTTAAAAGAAAACCAAGCAAATAACCGCCTGTTGGCCCAAAAAGAACTCCAATCCCTGAAGCCCCACCAGCAAATACTGGCACTCCAAGCATTCCGATAAGAAGATAAATCAGCACCGCATATGTCCCCGACTTCTTCCCAATGATTGTCACCGTCAACCCAACGGCAAATGTCTGCAACGTTAACGGAACCAACGGAAGTGGAATCGTAAATTGAGCCAAAACACTAATAACCGCAGCAAATAATGCCGAGTAAACCAATTCCCTTAATGATAATTTGTTCATAATAAGCCCTCACTTTAATTGTTAACCTAATTTAGTATTTATGTTTACAATTGAATTGTAACGGATAAAAGTTTATTTGTAAACAAAAAGTTTATCAAATTTTCTGACAAGAGTGGTAGAATGAAAGTAATAAACGGAAACGGTGAAAAATCACTTAAACTAAAAATCTTTTTCGAGGAGTGAAAATAAAATATGACAACAAAAATTCAAGATGATTTATATGAAGCGGTCAATGGTGAATGGATTGCTTCCGCTGAAATTCCAGCAGATAAACCGGCAACAGGGGGCTTCAACCAATTAGTTGAAGAAAATGAAAAGCTTTTATTAGATGACTTTGCCCCAATGCTCTCTGGTGAAATCGAAGCTCCAACAAATGATTTAAAAGAATTTATCAAATTCTATAAGAAAGCTAGCGACTTTACTACACGTAATGCGGAGGGCGTTGAGCCAATCCGTCGTTATTTAAAGAAAATCGAAGACTTAAAATCATTTGACGATTTTAAAGCGGATTTAGCTGAATGGATTTTAGAAAGCTATCCAACACCTTTTTCTTTTAGCGTTAGTGAAGATATGAAGGATACAGATAAAAATACTCTCTGGGTTTCTGGTCCATCACTTATTTTGCCTGACCCTACTTATTACGAAGAAGACAATCCACAACGTGAGGCGCTCCTTCAAGCATACAGCGAAATGGTTTTAAAATTATTAAACCTAGCGGGAGTTGAAGAAGAAAAAGCGAAACGTCTTTTAGAACGTACCCTTGCTTTTGATAAATCTTTGGTTCCATTTGTCAATACTTCTGAAGAAAATGCTTTGGTCGAAAATATCTACAATCCAAAATCATTTGATGAAGTTGTAACAACCATGAGCAATATTCCAGTGAAAGAAATGATCACGAAATTGACAGGCGTAACACCTAAGTCTGCAATTGTTGCGGAGCCACGTTTCTTTGAAAACTTTAACAACTTAGTCAGCGACAAAACCTTTGGGAATATAAAAGCATGGTTGTATGTAAATACACTTCGTGGGTTCGGTAGCTACTTATCAGAAGAATATCGTCAAGTAGCAGGTAGCTACTCTCGTACGCTTAGCGGGGTTGACGAAGCACGTCCACAAGATAAACATGCTTTTGATCTAGCTAGTGGTACATTTTCAGAAGTGGTGGGGAACTATTACGGTTTAAAATATTTTGGGGAAGAAGCCAAAAAAGATGTAGAACGCATGGTTTCAAAAATGATTGAGGTCTATAAATCACGGCTTGCTGAAAACGATTGGTTAACTCCTGAAACACGGGATAAAGCAATTGTGAAACTCGACAATCTAGGCGTATTTATTGGCTATCCAGATCATATTCAAGAAATTTTCCATAAATTCATTGTGGATGAAGATAAATCTCTCGTGGAAAATACCATGAAATTTTCACGTTTACTCAAAGAACGTGAATACTCAGAATATTCTCTACCGGTAGATAAAACACGTTGGCACATGCCCGCACATCAAGTAAATGCTTACTTTATGCCGACTGCTAACCATATCGTGTTCCCAGCAGCTATCTTACAAAAACCATTTTATAGCATTGAACAATCAAGCTCTCAAAACTATGGGGGTATCGGTGCAGTTATCGCACATGAAATCTCACATGCCTTTGATAACAATGGTTCACAGTTTGACGAACGTGGAAACTTAAACGATTGGTGGACGGATAGCGACCGTGAAAAATTCAAAATCAAACAACAAGAAATGATTGATGAATTTGACGGAGTAGAAACGGAAGCTGGAAAAACAAATGGTACCTTGATTGTTTCTGAAAATATCGCCGATGTCGGTGGAGTGAACGCTGCATTAACAGCCGCTAAAACAGAAAAAGATGTGGATTTACAAGACTTCTTCATCAACTGGGCAACGATTTGGCGTACAAAAGCTCGGAAAGAATACATGCAACTTCTTCTTTCCATTGATGTGCATGCGCCAGCTAAACTTCGGGCAAATATCCAAGCCTCGAACTTCCAAGAGTTTTACGACGTTTTTGACGTTAAGGAAAGCGACGGAATGTACCGCGCCCCCGAAAAACGTGTCATTATTTGGTAAGCAAACAGCAACAAGCGGTTCAAGTGCTAACTTGAGCCGTTTTTTCATGTCCAAAATTAAAGATTCCTTAATTTTTTTATATAAATTTAATAATTTTTTTATATTTTCTGAAATATTATTGATTTTCATTCTGTATTTTTTGCAAAAAAGATTGGATTTTGCTATTCTAGCTACAATGCTTGTTAGCAAGCAAAAAGAAACAAGCAGCATAATCACTCCTTTTAGGTGGGGAAGCCTTAGATGGATTATGAATTAGATTAGGGGAGGTAATGCGACAATGGATACAAGAGCACCTTGGCAAATTGAAGCTTACGAGGAAGCTATTAAAGAATTAAACGAACGTGAAATTTCATGTAATTCTTGCAACTAATAAGAAGTCAAAAGAACCATCTGGAAAATTCCAAATGGTTCTTTTCATTTCTATTAAAACAATTATTTCACTTCATTTACCGGTTTCTTCAATAGTCCAAATAGAATACCTGCCACTACTGCTCCCACTAATACAAAAACTAGATAGAGTAATGGATTATTTGTTAAAGCGATAACGAAAATTCCGCCGTGTGGAGCTAATAGTTTGATTCCAGCTGCACCTACTAAACCACCTGAAAGTGCTGAACCAATGATAAAACTTGGGATTGCACGAGCCGGATCCGCTGCAGCAAATGGAATTGCTCCCTCTGTAATAAAGGATAGACCCATGATAATATTGGTAAGTCCTGCATTACGGTCTTCTTTAGAGAATTTATTTTTAAATAGAACTGTTGCAACAAAAATTGCTAAAGGTGGAACCATTCCGCCTGCCATAACTGCTGCCATTACAGGTGAACCACCTGTTGAAATCGTAGCGGCTAACGTTCCTGTACCAAATACATAAGCTGCCTTATTGAAAGGACCACCCATATCAATTGCCATCATTCCACCTAACACTGCACCCATGATAAAGGCATTCGCTCCGGACAAGCTTTCAAGAAATCCATTCAAGCCCGTATTAATCGCTGACATCGGAATATTAACGAACAACATTGCAAAACCAGTGACGATAACCCCTAAGACTGGGAATAACAGAATACTCTTGATTCCTTCCAACGATTTAGGAAGATTAGCAAAAATTTTCTTCAATAGAAGTATCACGCCACCTGCCAAGAAACCACCGACTAAAGCTCCTAAGAAACCTGATGGAATGGGCATTTTTTCTGAGTCTAATCCCACGTTGGTGATGTTATACCCATTAGAAGCAATCGCACCTGCTACAAATCCAGCCACTAGACCGGGCTTTTCGGCAATGGAATAAGCGATATATCCTGATAAAACTGGCAACATGAACCCAAAAGCAGCACCACCAATTTGTTTAAAGAAAGCTGCAGCTGGGTGATACGTTCCGAGTTGGCTTAAAGCACTATTAGGAACACCCATGGTTTGGTCAATCAAGAAAGCTAAAGCAATCGCAATTCCTCCACCAATAACAAAAGGTAACATGGAAGAAACACCGCTCATTAAATGCTTGTAAAATTTCTTTCCAAGACTTTCATTTCCTGTTTCAATTACTGTACCACCCGCACCTGAACCTGTATAAATCGGTGCCTTATCACTTGTTGCCAAGTCAATCAATTCTTCTGGTTTACGAATTCCGTCAGCTACTGGGCGATTAACTAAATGTTTGCCGTCAAAACGATCCATTTCCACTGCCTTATCCGCTGCGATAATTACGCCATCTGCTTTGGCAATATCTTCAGCAGTTAAACGATTGCCAACCCCAGATGCCCCATTGGTTTCAACCTTGATTCCCACACCCATAGCTTTTGCTTGTTTCTTCAAGGCTTCTTCAGCCATGTAGGTATGTGCAATACCAGTTGTGCATGCCGTCACTGCCACGATATATTTGTCATTGAAATTAGTCATTTGTTCTAATTTTTCTTGATTTTTATCTTCTTTAAATAAATCTTGAACTTCCTCAGGTGTCTTAGCAACTTTCAATTTTTCTTGGAAACCGTCTTTCATCAAAAATTGAGAAAGTTTAGCTAAGGCTTGCAAATGTGTATCATTTGCCCCAGCAGGAGCTGCAATCATGAAGAAATTGTATACAGGTTGACCGTCTAAAGCTTCATAGTCCACTCCCTTTGAACTTCTCGCATAAAGTACTGTTGCCTCTTTGACTGCTTCATTTTTCGCATGTGGCATAGCAATTCCTTCCCCTAAGCCAGTCGAAGTTTGCGCTTCACGTGCTAAAATACCTTTTTTAAAGAACGCAACATCTGTGATAGCCCCAACTTCATAAAGCTTTGCCACCATTTCATCAATAGCCGCCTCTTTGGTTGTCGCTTGTAAATCTAAAATCATTGCTTTTTTATTTAACAACTCTGTAATCTCCATTTTTTTGCCTCCATGTTTTCATCAATCTTATATTTTTTCTACAACTACTTTTTTAAACATTTCATGAATTTCTTCCGTTGTTGCCAAGTCGTCTGAAAAAGCTGTGGCAGTTCCACAAGCGACGCCCCATTTAAAACTTTCAACTTCATCTTGCGTTTCACTAAAATTCCCGATAAAGCCTGCAATCATTGAATCTCCTGCCCCGACTGAATTTTTTACAGAGCCTTTAATTGGCTGAGCAAAGTAATTCCCCGTGGCATTGATAAGTAGAGCACCCTCTCCTGCCATTGAAATAATGACATTTTTTACCTTCATCTGTAATAATTTTTCCCCGTATTGTAAAAGTTCCGCTTTCGTCTTTAAAGGCACTTGAAACAGTTCCTCTAATTCATGATTATTTGGCTTAATTAACAAGGGTTCTGCTTTCGTTGCCGCTAATAAATCTGCCCCGGTCGTATCAATGACAAACTCGGCTCCTTTTTCTTTGATTAACTGAATCAACTTCCCATAGTAGCCCTCTCCAATAGAACTAGGAACACTGCCAGAAAAAACAACAATATCCCCTTTTCCAACTTCGGATAGCTTTTCCTCAAGACGTGCTTGTTCCACTGGCGTAATTTTTGGACCTGCCCCATTAATTTCTGTTTCGCTATCTGATTTTAGCTTGATATTAATGCGTGTATCATCCTCAATCTTGGTAAATTCAGAGGAAATTCCTTCATCAATCAGCCAATCTGAGACGAATTTTCCAGTAAAGCCTCCTAAAAATCCTAAAGCTGTAGAAGTGTAGCCCGTCCGATTTAAGACCCGTGAAACGTTGATTCCTTTACCCCCAGGGAATTTGAAATCACTTGTCATACGATTCACCGTATCAAGCATTAAATGCTCCACATGTACGATGTAATCAATCGACGGGTTCAATGTTACTGTATAAATCACTTAATTTTCCTCCTCTACTTGCAAAACAGTTGTCAGCTTAGGAATTTCTTGTCCTAATTGTTCATCAAATTTTTCCGTAAGAATGGTCGCTTCTCGCAAGTCCCCCACTTTCACAAAGGTTACCTGCTGAAACTTGGAAGAATCTGCTAATACAAAGGATTCCTGAGCATGATGAATCGCTAATTTTTTCAAATGTGCTTCCTCTAAATCAGGTGTTGTATAACCAAAAGATTGATGAACACCGTTCATTCCTAGAAAAGCTTTATTAAATTGATAACGATTCATTTCATCCGTAGCATCAGGTCCAAGAACAACCTTTGTTGAAAGCTTGATTTTACCACCAAGAATCATTGTCGGAATTTTCTTATCTGCAAGCTGTGCCGCATGGTGAACTGAGTTCGTCACCACCTGAATATTTTTTGCGGTTAAAAACGCTATCATTTCGACCGTTGTTGAACCGGCATCTAGGAAAATAATATCCCCATCCTCTACAAAAGAAGCGGCTAATTTGGCAATTTTTACCTTTTCTTGCTTGTTTTTGATAGATTTTTCTTCCATGTTTTGTTCATAATCTAATTGCAATATGCGTTTGGCACCCCCATGCACGCGTTCAAGGTAGCCTTGTTCTTCTAATTGTTCAAAATCCCTTCTAATCGTTGATTCTGAAGCATTTAGTGTCGTAGCTATTTCTTTTAATTTCACAATATTTTTCGTGTTTAACTGGTCTAATATATAACTTTGACGTTCCTCTGTAAGCATTTTCATTCACCTCTTAAATGAATTATAGCATCAGTTTCTATCATTTTCAACTAATATCTTTCAACTTCTTTCAAAAACATTCAAAAAAGACGACAACCGCTTTAAGACAGTTCTCGCTTCTTTCTTTATTCTTTTATTTCAGCAATCAGTTCCTCTTTTAATCTATCGATAACTTCAGCTGTAACATCGTTGGTTCCTTTCCCTTTTACCTGCTTAATAAGCTTGGCTTTCAGCTGTGTCAGTGCTGTAGGGTCTTGTAATAAGCTAGGATTTTCTTTGACCTGCTCGGAAATCTCTGCTAATCAATTATTTGAAGAAATGTTAGCGTTGATTTTAAAAAATTTATAAAAGAAAATGCAAAAAATTGATAAGCTTCCATCCATAACCTTTGCTCTACTTGTGATGGAAACTTATCAATATTTTAAATAGTTGTGCTCTTATTCTCCTGCCCAATGGTTAATTGGGCCGTACTTGTGACCGACTTCAATCTCATTTGAAATCGCACGGTGAACAAATTTTTTCGCCACACGAATAGCGGTTTCAACATCAATTCCTCGAGCAAGCTCTGCCGCAATCGTAGCTGACAAAGTATCCCCTGTCCCATTCACTCGGTCTGTGGCGATATAAGACTCGCTCAACCAGATTTCAGTGTCGTCCTCAAGTAAAACAAAATCTTTCACTTCTTTTTGTTCCTCTGAATCATGACGACCTTTAACGATAACATTCTTTGCCCCTAAAGCCTTTAACTCGTAAGCAGCTCTTCGTTGTTCTTCGTCTGACGTAATCGTCATTTCTGCTAATTTTTCCGCCTCAAAGAAATTTGGAGTTAAAACCGTTGCTAATGGAATCAATTCTTTTCGTAAAGTTTCATAGGCTTCCTCTTCTAACAGCATATTTCCGTGCTTCGTCATAATCACTGGATCAACGACTAATGGACCAAAATCGTATAGTTTTAAATTTTTCACGACCGTATGAATTAACTCAGAGTCGGACAACATTCCTGTTTTTGCTGCTCGAATTTGATAATCTTCCGCTAAAACTTTAAATTCTGTATCAATAAAATCCGTTGGCATATTGATAGCCGCATGGATTCCATAAGAATTTCCAGCTACTGCTGCTGTTAAAATACTTGCTCCATAGACACCTCTACGAAAAAAAGTATGTAAATCAGCTTGTAGCCCCGCACTGCCGTCACTATCACTACCTGCGATTGTTACTACCTGTGGAAATTGTTCTGTCATATTCTTCACTCCCTAGTTACATGCTAAGACAACTTCATCAAAAAATCAAAAATTTATTCTATTTCGTTAAAACATTCATGTCTTTTATTATATCGGAATAATTATTTTTTTTGTAGAATTATTCTTTGTTTTAACAAAATTCACAAAATTTCAGAGAAATCACATTTTTATGTGTTACACTAAATAGACAAGCTTTGAAGCGCTAATTTACGTTTTATCTGTTTGAATACTGCGAATCACTAGATTTTTTAGTGTTAGCACGGAGGAGGATTTTTATGGACGCTTTAAAAACATTAGGATTTGTTAACAGTCACAAAGAGGACGAGCAAAGAATTGCTTTACTACCAAAGGATTTAGCTGAGGTGAAAAATAGAGAGCTAATTTACTTTGAAAAGGGTTATGGAAATCGCTTGGGCATTGCAGATGAGGAATATCTAGCTCTTGGAGCACATATTACTTCCAGAGAAGAGACACTTACAAAGGATATACTCTGTGACCCTAAAATTGGAGACTCTGATTTTCTTTCTGATTTAACCCCTAACCAAACGATTTTTGGTTGGATACATGCTATGCAAAGTGAAAGAATTACCAGTCAAATTGTCTCTTCTGGAGCGACAGCGATTGCTTGGGAAAACATGAACGAGGACAATCAGCATACCTTCTGGCGCAATAATGAGCTTGCAGGTGAGGCAGCCGTTCTTCACGCTTATAATTTAGCAGGGCAAATGCCTTATGAAACCAAAGTCGCTTTAATTGGACGCGGAAGTGTCGCCTTTGGAGCATTACGAGTGTTACAAGGATTGGGTGCACATGTCACCGTTTTTCGCCGAAATCAAGAAGAATTATTCCACGAAGAAATTGGAGATTTCGATGTTGTAGTAAATGCTACACTTTGGGATCCTAACCGCAAAGATCACCTAATTTCCAGACAAGACTTAAAGAAAATGAAGCCACATGCAATGATTATCGACGTTAGTGCCGATGCTGGTGGTGGAATTGAGACTTCTCATATCACTAATTTTTCAAATCCTACTTATATTGTAGATGGAATTACTCATTACGTAGTAGACCACACGCCAAGCATGCTCTACAAGACAGCCTCAAGAAGCATTTCTAAAGCTATCACTCCATTTCTAGACGATCTCATTACTTCAAAACCTAACTATACCCTTAATGAAGCAACGATTATTAAAAATGGTATTGTAGTAAACAAAGAAATCTTAGACTATCAAAATAGTTTGGAATTCCAACATAATTAAGACTAAAAAAATCAAGGCAGAATGATTGTCTTGATTTTTTAGTCTTTTTATAGATTTATCGCTAGCTTATAAGAAAACCAGTCAATTCCTTGGGTCAAAGTTTAACATTCATTTCAAGGGTTTTCATCCTCAATACAAATGTGAACATAAATTGCATAAAAAAAGCCGAACAGAAGTCCAGCCTTACTTTGCTTATTTTTTGCCGTATTTCTTTTCGAAACGAGCAATACGTCCGTCTGCTGCAGTAAATTTTTGACGTCCAGTGTAGAATGGATGAGAGTCAGAAGTTACTTCGACACGGATAACAGGATAAGTGTTGCCATCTTCCCATTCAATTGTTTCGTTTGTAGTTTTTGTAGACCCTGATAAAAACTTGAAGCCAGTAGTTGAGTCCATAAATACAACTGGATGGTAATCTGGATGAATATCTTGTTTCATTTTAGTTATCTCCTTTGCCCTGAACCGTCTGCCGACCCAGAGTTCTATTTTTAGTGTAAATTATTACAACATTAGTATAGTATCATGTTTTTATGCTTTTCGCAATTAGAAAAGTTAGTTTTTTTATCTTTTAAAAATTGTATGTTTAAGTTAGCCACTCTCGCACAATAAAAAGTGCAACAAAAAACATTCTCTTGTACACTTATAATAACGACAAAATAAGGAGTGCAAGAGAATGCAAAACAAT
>JAISJD010000020.1 GCA_031261705.1 Lactobacillales bacterium | reverse complement strand
AAAGTAACAGATTTAGCACGTGAATATGGTATCGCCGAAGCAACTATCTACAAATGGAAAGCAGAATTAACACCTTCTAAAGAGACAGGAATGACTGTCGAAGAAATCAAAGCCATGAAAAAAGAAATGGCTAAGATCAAGGAAGAAAATGAAATCATGGAAAATCGCTGGATTTGTGGTTTCAAAAACTCTGATAAAAAGTGGCCAAAATCTTGACTTAAATACAAACTACGAAAAAAGTAAGCGTTTACTATAAGACTTAAACATGTTAAAAGAAATAAAAACATGTTTAAAAAGTGAAGAAAAATATAATAAGAGTTAAGCGGTATAAATGTAATCATCCAGCAAGGTGGAATATCGTCCACAGTTTCCTCTCGTCATGCTTGAGATATCAAGAATGACGAGAGGATTTTTATTATGGATCAAAAAGATCAATTCGCTATTAGTGAACCAAGTCGTCATATCAACAGTGCGCAAAAATTACTGCATGTGTGAAAATTGGCGACTCTTAGATTACCATCTACTTTACATATCAATTTCTAAAGGAAGAATTGAATTTTTCGATGGCAAAAAGTGATTTTCAGATATACAGATAAAGGTTTAAAAATTTATCAAAAATATACTATTAAAAAAAACAATTCATATATAACAATGTTTTATTTATCATCATGACTTAAACAAGTTAATATAGTCTTTAGTAGAAAGAGTTTATCCCAACTTATTTTTGGTCATTTATGAAACAAAATATAAGTGAGGGATTACAGTCTAATAAATAGAAATTGCTAAAGTGATAAGTTAAAAAAGAAAAAAGAAATGTTTATAAATATGAGTGAGAGGTGGAGTAAAAAAAGTTAGATTTGTGAAGAGATAATTAATTAGCAATACAACTTTACTTTTCAACAGATTGAAGTAAAGAATCAAAAATAGGAGTGGTTTGAAATGAAAAAAAAATCGTATAGAAAAATGTTAGCAGCAAGCGTGATGATTGCTTGCACCATGCTAGGAACAGTCTCAAGTGTGGGTGTGGTTTTAAATGATGGTTCAGGAGTTGCGTATGCAGATGTTGTTTCTCATAATGGGCCTCGTTCTCTTACTATCTATAAATATCAAGTAAAAGATGGTTCGGAATTAGGAGACCGCGGGAACGGGGAATTTGATAAGTCTGTAGACAAAAAACCTTTAGCAGGAATTAAATTTAAAATTCAAAAGGTAATACCAAAATCTGGTGGTGTTTCTCTAGTTGACCCAATCAAGCAAAAAGAAGGTAAAGACTATACAATTGATAAAAGTTTTGCGCCTGAGACAATTACTACTGATTCCACTGGGAAAGCGAAAACGACTACTATTGGGAATACTACAGCAGCTGATGGAATCTATCTTGTGACAGAATTACCAGATGATCGTGGTTTAGACCCTAAAGTTGCTAAACCAGCAGATCCATTCTTTGTTTACATTCCGCAAACATCTAGGACAAATCATAATTCATTAATTTACGAAGTAGTAGTACAACCAAAGAATATTCTAGAATCTCTTATTGAACCAGATAAAACAATTAATGATGGGGATAAAGCAATCTCTATTAAAGCAGGTCAAAAATTCGACTGGAAAGCTACAGCAAATGTTCCAGCAGGATTATATTATGTAGCAGCTCAAGATTTAATTATTACTCCAGTATATAACGCTGATGGAAGTCTTGGTACTGATATAACCGTAAAAAAAGGCGAAAAAGTGTATGCTAACTACTTTACTATTCACGATAATATTGACAAGAAATTAAATTTAGATACAACAAAACTTCAAGTTTCCAGTGATGGAATTAAGTGGATTGATTTAGCTGATACGACAGATTATAATGTTACAGCGAATGGGACAATTCAAGTAGCGACAGCTAAGATTGCAAGCGGTTTAGATAAAAATATGGCAATTAGTTTAACTCGTAAAGGTATGGAAAAAGTTCAAGGATATAAAAAAATCCGTGCAGTTTTTACAACTCATTCTGACATTAACTATAATGGTTCAGTAGCAAATACTTTTGATGTTAAATTCTTAACACCTGGGAACAAGCCAATCAACCCAAGACCAGAAGATAAAGAAAAGCCAATTTCCTATACAGGTGGTTTCGACATTCTAAAAACAGCAGAAGATACAAAGAACACATTAGCTGGAGCAGAATTTAAAATTGCCGAAACAGAACAAAATGCGAAAGATGGAAAATTCATTTCTACAAATGGTAATAGTTATTTAGAAGCAGATTTACCAAAAGGAGTGACTTGGTTGACTTCAACAACCACAAAAGATGGCCATGCAGCCTTTGACGGACTAGCGTTAATTGTCGGTAAAGATAAAGATGGCAACGGTATTATTACAAAAGACGAAGCTTATCCTAGAGAAAATGTGAAAAAAGATTATTGGGTAGTCGAAACGAAAGCACCTGATGGTTATGAACTAATAAAAGAACCTAAAAAAGTAACAGTTACCTTAGATACAGCAGATAATATGACGGGTGAATTAGAAACCGCTGAATTAAATGTAGTAGATAAACCAAAAACTGACCTACCATTCACTGGGGGACAAGGAACCACTATTCTTGTAAGCATTGCTGTCGGAGCTATCGCTATTGGTACTGTGGCTATCGCTGTCGATAAAAAACGTCGTCAAATCAGAGGTTAATAACTCATGGAGGAGGGTGAGAGATAATGCGTAAAAGTAAGATTTTGAAGAATATTACAATGATTCTCTTCCCTTTGATTCTTATATTCGGTGTCATACTGGCACTTAATAAAGAGACTCTTATGGGAAGTGAAACTCAAGACACCTTTGTACAGGTGAAATTAGATGGAAAACAAGAGGACGATTCAGAAATTGTTTTAAACAAAAAAGAAGTAGCAGTTGAACTAACCGCAGATGAAGACATGCTTGTCTCACTCGATGGAAAAGACAAATATGATGTCCTACTTGAGGATGATACAGTGGTTCCAGAACTGAAAAATCAAGAGTTTCAGTTGGCTAATTATCTATCTGATTTTGAGCAATCCCTAGAAACTTCATCTACAACTTTAGAAAGTGAAACACAATCAAGTACACAGGCAACTGAGGAATCAAGTGAAGAAACAGAACTTGCGGATATTCCTAATGTATTTACGATTGAAAAGGATGAAACGAAAACTACTTATCTAAAGCTAAATAAAGGTGAAGCTCTAAGTTTTAAACTTCATAGATTGATTGATGAAACGATAGAAGTGAACTTAATGCGACTAACTGGAACCGAGGAACAAAAGAGTCAAGTACAGAAAATATTTTCTTTTCAAGCTATAATAGGAAGTTCAGATGAGACAAATAGTCAAAAAATTAAAACGAGTGTAATGGAAACACCATCTAAAAATGAAGAAATGGATCCTACTTCAATGGAAGGAACAACAGTACCGGTTATGGAGGACAATGGTGAAAATATGCCAATAGATTTTAATTATTTAGGTACTGACTGGAATGAACACAATGAACACTATGATGATGCAATATCAAATTTTTCAGATGAACCAACTCCAGAAATAACTGAGAAATTTACTAATTATACAGGGGCTAAACTTCATAAATATGACTGGAATAAATCTGATACGTGGTTACCTACAGAATATGCGCATTTTATTGATTTTAGTAGTACAACCATGAGTAGTTTTGGGAAAAAACCAAGTGCTATGGGGCGCAATTCTTTTTATTTTGACTTACCCTTGGATACAAGTGTAGCTACAGATTTTGGAGTGATTGCTAAAGGCGTGAAATATGATAATAAGTCTATTGATATTGTAATCAGGATTGTGAAAGTGGTTGTTGTAAAATCGCATAATCCTGCAGATAAGACAACGGAATTTCTATTTGGGCTAGATCGCCAAAATGATACCTATTTTTTAAATTTTTCACCGTCATATCCAACGCAACAATTGGCTTATAGGCTGGAATTCAAAGATTCTGTAACTCATACGCCAATAAAAGTGCAGGTACCGATAACAATTGGGGATATTGATGGAAAGCCAGTAGATAGTATTGATAGAAATGGAGCAAGCGAACAACATCGTATCGAGGGCGCTATTAACAGTCCCAAATACCCAAAATTTTTTATACAAAATACCAATCCGACAAGAACGTTAGTAGGTACTTTGAACAGTAATCCAAATGATTTAAATATTACAACTAATATTAAGTATGCAAACGAACATAATGAGATTCCTATTGGTGCATTTAATATTGACAATTTGGCTGATCCAAGGTATTGCCCGTCTGTATTATTCAGTGGTACAGAAACAAATACACAATCTATAAATAATCTGATTGTTAATGACAATAGGGTAAAATATTTTCAATCAGTATCTTTCAAATCAATCTTACCAACGAGAACAAAAGCACCCGTCAAGTACGTTAGCGATTCTGATGAAAGCATGAAAAATTCAAATACTCTAAATGATTATCATGAAAAATATAAATACACTATTGACGCATCATTCCCATTTTCAGAATATGATAATTTTAATATGAAATCATGGGTTTTGACAGATACTTTACCTGCTGGGGTAACCTTGAATAGAGGTATAGGTGATATTACTTGTACTGCAATTAGTAACGCTTCAATTATTGCACCTATTAACTTTAAATATACTTATGATACTAAAACAAGAAAATTAACTATAACCGTTACTCCTACTGGCTTAGCTAATCGTCAATTGTATCGAGATTTCAGAAATTTGAGATTTACTCTTCCAGTAAAAGTAAACAATTATAGTTTGCTTCCTAAGGAAAATGGGAAAATAGCGATAAAAAATACTAGTATTCTTTCAGTGAAGTATTTTAATAATACAACAGAAAACTTCACTTCAAACCAAGTAACGACTACAGTCAAAGAACCTGCGAAAGAAAATTTAAAATTAACTAAATTGGTAGATAAAAAGTTCATTGATTCAGGAAATACCGTAGACCCCGCGAATCCAACAGCTACAGCACCAACTAACTTTAAGTATAGTTTGAAAGCGAAGAATGACAATATTTCTGAAGTGGAAGATACAGTCATTTTAGACGTTCTTCCAAAAAATTCCGATTCTCGGGGGACAAAATTCAATGGGACATTGACACCCATAAACATTACCTTGAATGGTGCAACTGGAGATATTTATTACAATACTGGCACCGTTGCTGAAACAGCTGATCCAAACAGTCTCGTATTAACTACTGCGAATGGGTGGAATAAGCTCGGTACTAACATGACCGTTCTCGCAAATGCGACAGCTATTGTAGCTGTCGTACCGAAAATTAGTAGTGGGAACACGGTGACGATAGATATTACGATGAAACCAAGCGGACAAAAAGCCGGAGATGTGTACGATAACAATGCTCATGCGAACTCTGAAATTAATTGGAAGTTAGATTCAAATAAGGTTGAAACGAAGGTTCTTGGACGAGAGTTGACTGGTACTGTTTGGTATGATAATAATTACAATGGGCTACTTGATACGAGTGAAGCAAAAGTAAAAGATATTCCTATCAAATTGTACCGAACAAGTATCGTTCATCCAACATATGCGAAACAACTTGTTAAAGAAAGTGCAACAGGTGAAAGTTTTATAGATAGTACAGGGAAATCTAAGGTGTTAACGAATACAAGTGGAGAGTATCATTTCAGAAATTTATTAGAAGGAATGTATACCGCTGAATTTGTACTGGATGGACGGATTCAGACGAAAGAGCTTCGTCTGACAGGTTTAAAAATTGGAACAAATGAAGCGATTAACTCAAAGGTAAATGTGACAAAAGATACGAAAACCGGTGAATATCAAACAAAAGATGCATATAACGCACCAACTTTAGATTTACTAAGCGCTGCAATTACCACAAGTGGTGCAACCGATTCGATTTATCATATTAAAAATGTTCACGCAGGTTTGCTACGTGCTTCGGAAATTGATTTGTTCAAGTATATAACAGGAACTGCGATTGATAAGAATAAAGATGGTGTTTACTCAGATGAAGAAAAAGCCACAGGTACACCGATTTCAGGTGCTGAGTTTGAAGTTTATCAAGGAAAATTGACAGATAAACCGGCTTCTAGTGCTTCTAGTTATATCGGTCGCTTTACGACTGATTCGACTGGACACGGGCATCTAGCGAAGCTATTTTTAGCAAAAAACAGTGCTACGGGTAAATATCTTCCAACAGACTACACTCTCTTTGAAACAAAAGTACCAGCTGGTTATGAATTGCTCAAAACTGCTATACCATTTAAAATCACGGCAGGAAATCAACTCATTCATCTATTTGCCGAAGATGATAGAAAAACTCTTTTGCCATTTGCAGGGGGAGAAAATAAACGAATATTCCTAATAATTATAGGTGCTATGATAGCGATAATTTTAGGGATAGCTATTTATTTGATTAAAGGAAAGAAACGGAGGCATCAATATGATAAAAAAGTTAAATTATATCATTAAGAGCTTTATGATTGTTTCTATCCTCTTTCTCTTTGGGTCTAACGTGGTTACTTTTGCGAATGATGTAGCAACGTCAGAAAATATTTATGCGATTCATATTATTAAATACATGATTGATGAAGAAAAAGATAAAGAAGTCACAAATAATTTACCAAATGACGGTTCTAAATATGAGGCAGGAAATGGCTTAAAAACACTTGGTGGGATTAATTATGAAATTACCAAGGTGGAATCAATAGGCGCTCTTGAGGAGAAGAATTTTCAAACAGTGATTGGTGAGGGCGCCTTTTCAATGAAGTTACTCACAAACTCTGTTGGTGAAGCCGTCGTGAATGGATTACCAGCAGGTTATTATCGTGTAACAGAAATGCCAAATGAACGCATCAAAGAAGTCATGGATCCAGTTGTGGTTCAATTGCCCACTCAGGGTAGAAATGAAGTTTATATCTATCCAAAATCAAGTGTGATAACGCCCAATCCTACACCGTCCAGGGTACAACCGCCAGATAAGTTACCACAAACGAGTGGAAATATTGGCTCGTATGCAGTAATTGCGGTGACGATTCTTATTCTTGGAGTAATTGGTATCACAGAGCTGGGTTTCTCTCTGAAAAAATCGAGATAAAAGTTGTATATTAAAAGGGCCATTCATCTCACTTTGAGGGCGATAGAAACACTAATCGAGTGTTCATGAATGGTCTTTCAATTTTAGAAAAAAATGATTGAAAGAAACGTGGGGACAGAGGATGAAAAGAGGAAAGAAAAAACGGAAGAAAAAAATTTCATTTTTGATGATTTTCGCGTTCATCATGATTTTTTCAGGCATTGGTCTTCTTCTTTATCCAATTGTAGGGAATTATTTAGCAAATCGTGAAAGAAGTGAAGCATTATCTACTTACAATCAGACAATGAATCAAGTATCTAAAAAAATAGTTGAACATCAACTCTCTCTTACCCATTCTTACAATCAGTATATCGCAGATAAGCAAGCAGGGATTCTTCCAAAACAGGCGATTGCGTATGAAAATATTGTCAACCAAGATGATGTCATGGGAACAGTTGATATTCCAGCAATTGACATAAAAAAATTACCCTTTTATCATGGCACTTCCTACAAAACTTTAGACAAAGGCTTAGGTCATTATCAAAACTCAACGATTCCGATTGGTGGAAAAAATACACGCTCCGTAATTACAGGTCATAGCGGGGTCAAAAATCAAGTATTGTTTACCGATATTCGTAATTTAAAAGTGGGGGATGTTTTTTTCATTAATATTTTAAATCAACGGCTCGCTTATGAAATTGATTCTTTTGAGGAAGTGTTGCCAAGTGATGTAGAAAAGGTGAAAATTCAAAAAGGAAAAGATATTGTCACGTTATTAACTTGTACACCACCAGGCATCAACACGTATCGATTGCTTGTTAATGGTTATAGAATTCCTTACAAAGAGGCAACAATGAAAAAAGTGAAGAAACGCAATGTCTGGAGCTATCAAAACATTGTGCTAGTCACATTGTCATTAAGTTTTATTATTTTTGTTCTCTTAATTGTGATTTATCGTCATTTGTTGAAAAAATCAAAAGTAACAGTACCTGCAGTTTCTCTACGTGCCAAAAAACATATTCATCAACTCCTTATGGTGACACGAGGGCTGTTTATCGTTCTTTTAGTCTCAATGATTGCCGTATTAGTAACAGCAATTGTTGGTTACTTCATGATGAAGCAAGAAACGGATATAGGTGCGACAGAAATTGGTCAAGGAGAAGAATTAAGTGCCTTTAATACCAATAAAATATTGAAAGCAAGCTATGATGAAAAGCAAATAGCAAGTGTGAATATTGCTAATTATGCTGAAGCTAAAAATAATTTACAAAAGAATGTGAATGACTGGGGGATTGGAAAGCTCTACATTCCTAAAGTAGAAATAAATTTGCCCATTTTGGCAGGGTTATATAATGAAAATCTTTTATCAGGTGTAGCAACTTATAGTTCTGAACAAAAATTAGGTAAAAAGAATTATGTACTCCTTGCCCATAATATTTACCAACAAGATTTGTTGCTTCATCGTATTGATAAATTAAATCAAGGTGACTCTATGTATGCAACGGATTTTCATGATATTTACGTCTACCGTGTAACACTTAATAAAGTGATTCAAGATACAGAGATCGAATATGTTGAAAATCAAATGGGAGAGGGTACACCAATTATAACATTACTGAGATGTGAAGGAAATGTAGGCACGATTTATCGTCGAATTGTTCAAGGAGAGCTGATTAATACTTTACCAATCAGTCATCTATCAACACAAAATAGACCATTATTAAAACAGATGGAACTTACACAAAAAATCCAAAAAGTTGATGGAACGATTGTTTCTGAAAATCCCATTTCTTTGTTTTGTCAATTTAGTATGAAGTTAGCAGCAAGTATTATTTCTAATCCTGTGCAAACGATTGTTCCATTGTTCTTGATGTTTGTCTTACCAATCATCTTTCTAAGTCTCATTTGATAGGGGGAAGTAGAATAAATAAGAAAGAGTATTATGCCAAAAAAAAGAGAAGATATTTAGAAAAGAAGAAACGCCAGCGTAAACAAAAAATTATTTTTTATGGGACAGTAATTGGCGTGTTATTCGCAGTTCTTATTGTATTCTATTTTCAGTTTAGTATCTGTACAATTAATGGAAACTCAATGGCGCCTTTATTAAATGATGGTGACCGTGCGCTCGTCAAAAAGACTGCAAACATTCAACGATTTTCAGTGGTTGATTTTTATCACAAGGAAGCAAAAGAAAATTATGTAAAACGTGTGATCGGGGTGCCAGGAGACGAAATGGTCGTGGTTGGGAAAAAAATGGTGTTGAAATTGAATGAAAATGATGAATCTGCCAATCTACTGACGATAGAGCTAGATACGGAGGTTGCACAAAAGTTACAAGAAGTTTCTAGGATTCCTAATGATTCCTACTTTGTCCTTGGAGAAAATGCCAAAATTTCAAATGATAGTCGACATTTTGGACTGATAAAGGCAAAAGATGTGGTAGGTCAAGCATTCATGAAAATTGCTCCAATAAATAAAATGGCAATTATTCAATAAGCATAGGGAGGGCTATTGATGATTTTATTAGAATGTTTGATGTTTGCGTTATTTGTTGTATTGGTCGTCCTTTTCATTCTTATTTATCGAACGGAAAGCAAGATAAAAGGGATTAAAATTCGCTCGGATTTACGTCCAGAGGTAAAAAAGAAACTTTATCGGAATAAACTTCAAGAAAGAGAAAAACAAAAAATAGCTATTTTCAGCAGTGGAGTGGTACTGGTCTTTCTTTTATTCTCCTCCTATTTTCTCGTGGTTCAAGTCAATTCTTCCATGAGAAAAGCGAAGAAAGAGTTGACCCATGTGCAAGAGCTAAATCAATTGTTAGATACAAAATATCATCAATTTGAGGAATCAACTATTCTTCTTTATCCAAGTGGTGGAGTGGCACTTCTTTCTTGTGACTGGAATGTATTATCTGATGAACACGTCACCGTACGTAAAAAAAGCAGTTTAGAAAGTGGAATTACGGATAAAATTGCCCCTTATTTTCGGGTGTTTAACCCTGTAGTGATGATTGATGTGGCAGCATTACAAGTGAATCTTATTTTGTTTGATAACGAGGATTTGTATCACAACTCCGTGATTGAAAAAAATGTTCGCTATTTTATTGAGGAATTGGCAAGTCTTTCAGTGATAAAGAGTGTTCACATTGTTGTGAATCATCAAAAGCTAACGGATGTGGAAACATTCATTTATACACGAAATTCTTATAATCAATTATCTTTAGAAACAGAACAATAAAGGAGAGTGAGCGAGATGTTTGGGAAATTGGTTCGTTACTATTTGCGGTTGTTCTACACCTTAATGGAGACTTATTTTTCAATATTGTCTCAAAGTTTCCAGTAGGATTATTGCTTTATTATCTCAAGGATAAATATGGATTACAAGATGCCATTGCGTTACAATAGAAAGGAAGAAACTAAAATGTTGAAAAAGATATTACTCTCGTTAGTTGGAACAGGTGTTTTTTATGGAACAGCTTGTCTATTAAATATAAAATTATCAATCGTCTTTCTTGCTATATTGATTTACATACTTCCAATGGTGTTTAACATTATCATGGAATTGCTTTATCCAGCGAAGAAAAAGTATCAAAATGACTGCATAGTTGCGGGCATTACCGTAATTGGCTACCTAGTATTTGGTGTTACGATGATGAACCAGTCTGGATTTTCTGATTATATCGTTAAAAACTCTGTTAGTGCTGGAGATATGTATTTTAGTATTTCATCTAATTTAATCCATTTTCCTCAACTCTTATTTGTCTTTATTCTGAATTTCGGTGTTTTATATTTAGTCCAACTATTCATGGAAGGGAAGAAGAAACATGTTAAAGGTTCAAAATTTAAGTAAAAAATATAAAAAAAATGATTTCTACTCATTAAAAGATGTAAGTTTTGAAATTGATAAAGGAGAAATTGTTGGCTTAATAGGGAAAAATGGAGCTGGAAAAACAACTCTTTTAAAAATGTTAGCGAAATCTTATATTCCTTCTGAAGGAACAGTTTTCTACAATGATACAGATCTCTATTCAGAAGATAATTTACTAGAACCATTTGGTTTGATGATTGAAACAGTTTTTTATCCACATTTGACGGTAGTTGAAAACTTAGATTTTTATTTAAGCATTCATAAAAAAACTGAATATCGTAAAAATATCCAACCGATTTTGGAATTGGTTGAACTATGGGCGCATCGAGATAAGAAGCCAACTGGTTTTTCATTTGGAATGAAACAACGTCTATCTTTGGCTATTAGTTTAGTAGCAGAACCAGAATTTATGATTTTGGATGAACCATTTATTGGGCTTGACCCAGATGGAGTTTTTCAATTGCTTTCCATTTTAAAGCAGTGGGCAACTCAAAGACAAACATCAATTATTATTTCTAGTCACCAACTGAATGAATTAGAAGAAATTTGCGACCGATTCCTATTCATTGAAGCTGGAAAATTAAAGGATGAATTTGATAGCGAGGGTCAAGAAATTACGGTGATAGTCCTTAAAAAGCCACTTCCTAAGGGAGATGTATTGAAGGATAAATTTCCCGAACTACTAGCTATATCAGAAGACGGTCTAATACTTGAAATTGATTCGACCAGTTCGTCCATTAATCAACTATTAGCAGAACTAACAACGACTTGCGAAATTAAAAACATTCATACAAAAGAAACGAAACTAAATCAGTATTTTTCAGGAGGAATAAAACAATGAATAATTTAACCTTTCTTACGTTTAAAAATTTATTGAAGAAAAAGGAAACCATTGTTTATTTTGTTTTTGCATTATTCCCCTTCCTACTAATTATCGTCGATTTGTTTGATACTAATTTCATGCAGCTAAGCGCTCCAGATAATTCTCTAAGTTGTTTGGGATTTATTGGTGCGGTGATGACAGTTCAGCATCAACTAGTCTTGCCGCTAATTATTTTAATCTATCTTGTTTCAACGACATTTTATACAGAAATTACAAATGGTATCTTATTTCTCTATAAAGATATGAATCGTAGAAAAATCTTAAATGCAAAAATTTTCTCTTTGATTGGTGTATATATTAGCTATGTGGGTATCTTATTTCTATCAAGTTTAGTAACTTACTATGCTTATTTAAAAAATCTAAGCTATACTTCAGGTACTTTTTTACCGCTCAAAGCTATTGATATTCAAGATGCGTTATTAGAAATTCTCGGTATCGTGTTTGTTGGGTTATTATGTATCTTATTGGCAACAACGTTATCATTGAATTTTTCTTCTGGTTTTACCATGCTTGGAACGGTGTTGTTTCTTTTGTTAAGTTCAATAGCACCGAAATTGACTATGCTAAAATATTTTTTTCCTAATGGTTATGAGGTCCAGATTGACACGATTGGGTTTATTCCAGCTATTTTGGGGACTCTTATTGTTTTCATTGTTTACGCTGTCTTTATGTATGGTTACGCAAATAAAAAGTTTAAAAAAGTAGAATATTAATGTAAGGAGAAGACAGAAGAATGAGGACTACCAATAAAATGACGTATTTATTACACCATATTCATTACCCAAAGCTCTCAATTTTCTTCTGCGTAATTCTTCTTTCAACTGCAAGTGTGATGAATTTAGGAGCACCTTTGTTAATAGGGAAGTTAACGGATAACATTTTGAAAAATAATATCAATAAGCGATTACTTATTTGCTTGTTGTTCTAATTGAGGGATTTCTCAGGATTGGTCACAAGTTAAAAATGTTCGTTAAAATAAGTATTATTAATAAAAAGAGGAACAATAAAGATAAGAATATCAAATTCTCATTTAAAGCGAGGTTTAATATTCTTATCTGGTAATTATTATTTATCACAAATTATCCAAAGCATTTTTTTGTTCTTCATTCACGATATGAGTATACAAGTCAGTAACCTGAGTAGAAGCATGTCCAAGCTGGTGACTTACTAAAACTTGTGAATTTGTTTCTTCATATAAACGTGTTGCAAGTGTATGACGCAATTTGTGTGGGGATACTTTAACTTTAAATTCCTTAGAATATTTTCCAACCATTTTTTCAACGGAACTAGCGTCAATTCGGTTAGCTTTTCCTTTATAGGTCGTTAGGAATAAAGCCTTATCTGTTTTTTCGGGATGATAGCGCATCGTACGAACTTCTAAATATTGTTGCAGATAGGGAATCCCAAAACTAGCGATATTCACGGAATCGCGCTTTCCACCTTTACGTAAAACATCGACTCGTTGCGTACGTAAATTCAAATTATCTAAGTCAATATTAATCGCTTCAGATAACCGGATACCTGACGCAAGTATTAATGCATTGATTGCAAGATCACGTTCCTTATTCTTTTTAAAGAAAGAAAGAGCACGAGGGGAGAGGTTCTTTTCGTATTCATTATCAATAAAATCTAAAAATTCTTGCGTTTCGTCTCCAAGAAAGAGCTTTGATTTGATATTTTCTGCCCGACTAGCAAGAGTTTCTCGTTCTTTTTTCGTGGCAATCTTCTTCATCACATTGCGATAGAAGTAGGGCTCACCCTCATCATTTTCAACTTCCTGTGTCAAATAGCGAAAAAGAGAAGAAATAGCAGTAATCATACGATTTATTGTCCTTTGAGAGACACCAAGCTCGTTAGAATGAGTATTTTGTTTTGGGCGTTCTTGCAACATATTGATATAAAGTTCAACGTCCGTTTTCTTTAAATGTTCCAATGTATCAAGAGAAATGTCGCTGATTTTATCCGCATCAGAAATTCCTTGCTCGATAAGCCAACTAAAAAAACGATGAAACTCTTTTAGATATTCATACATAGTTGTAAAGGAATATGGCACAGTAAGTTTGGATTGATAATATTCTTTAACATACCAAGGCATTTCAGATTTATATTTTTCAATATGTTCAATAAGTTTTTCACGGCGCATGAGAAATTCCTCCAAATGATTGATAGAAGTCTATAAATCTATTATAAAGTTTTTTTTCTTATCTTTCAAGAAAATTACAGTTTTCCGGAAAGTTTAGTATATTAAAATTCCAAAGAATCAAATTACTTCGTATTTTCTCGACCTTAACTCATCCTTGTTTAGATTTATTGCTTTCTATCTCCCCATCTGTCTCTGCAAGAATATTTCTATTCTCACTTTTCATTTCTATGTAATTTAAGTTTCGTAGGTCGACTTTTTAAAGTACGCGGGGACGTTAACTTTTCTCGCCAGCTTCCCTCTTTAAATTTTTCATAAATAAATCAAAAAAGTGAACATTGTTTCATTCACTTTTTCATATTTTTAATTTTAATTAATCTAGTAATGTTGGCTCTTTCATTTTCTTCAAGTTTCATTTGAATGTATTTAATTGTTTCTTTTAACTGTGGAATGGTCATATATTCTAATGCGTTTACACGTCGTCTGGTTCGTTCGATTTCAGTTGCCATTAGCTGACAAGCCTTTTCAATTTCAATTAATCTGAAAAGCGGATTCATTTGTTCTACTAGTGAACGCACCGTTTCATCCATTTCAGCGTTTGAATTTAAGAAACCATAAGATTGAACCAAGTCGACCGACTCATTTTCAACAATAAAGTTCATCTTAGGAACGACTACGCTCATAACATTTTTTTCGGCAATATTGAGTTTTATTTCGCAATTTTCATAAAAAATAAAATACCTTTAGTCCAACTATCAATCAAAATAGATGTGCTAAAGGTATTTCTGATTCTTCGATTTCATAGAAACATGTGCATTATTACTTGATTTCTAAGTAACTCCCCGTGTTCATAAATCGGTTCAGGATAATTCTCGACAAAATAATCTTTAACCGTTTCAAGAATTTCAAAACCGAGTGATTGATAGAGCTTTACTGCTTCTATGGATATATCTCCAGTTTTTACTAAAACTTCTAGGTGTTCATTTTTAGGTAGTTGCGTCAAAGCGTGTTGAAGTAACGCTCGAGCAATGCCTTTTCTAAGATGATTTTCATCCGTTGACACATTCATAACCTCATATTGATTCTTTGAACGCTCCATTAGTACAACAACACCCAGTATATTCTCTTGTTCTTCGTAAACATAAACCTGACCTCTCTTCAAATAATCTTCTACGAGGGATTGGTTAGGATCTGCATTTAATAATAACTTCCATGGATAATCTTCTGTTTTATTTAACTCTCTAATCATTTTCTTCTCCTTTTAAGAATCTTTTAAAGCACTCTTAATTAAACTTTTAAAAGACTTTAAATGGTTTTATGGTGATTTAGAAAAGGTGGAACAACAAAAGTTATCCCACCTAATTAATTATTTAATATCTAACATCATTTTTTGGATAGGTTTTCTAATAAAGAATAACATAACTCCAAAGAAGATGGTCACACCACCGCAAATAGCGAAGTAAGCTACTTCTGTACTTGCATGGAAGAACTTCGCTAATTGTGCATTAATCGCTTGACTAGCTGCGTCAGATAAAAGCCAAATAGCTACTGTTTGCGATTGGAAAGCTTTCGGTGCTAATTTAGTCGTTACCGATAAACCAACTGGCGAAATGCAAAGTTCCCCAGCCATCATGATTAAGAACGCAATAACTAACCATAATGGTGAAACTCTCGTGTGAATTCCAATCAACCAACCAGGAAGTGCCATAAAGACGTAAGAAGCACCTGTTAAAAGTAGACCTAATGTAAATTTCACTACAGTTGACGGTTGACGGTCACCCAATTTTGTCCATAATTTAACGAAAATAGGTGTTAACAGGATAATGAATAGTGGGTTTAATGTTTGAAACCAACTAGCATAAATTTTTATTCCCATAACGCTATCTCTTGTTCTTTCAATCGCAAAAGTTGAAAGGATGGATGAGCCTTGTTCTTCAATAGACCAGAAAATAATTGCTGAAATAAACAATGGAATATAAGCAAAAATTTTAGAACGTTCTTCACGAGTTACCTCTTTAGAAGTAAGCATACGTGCAAAGTAATAAATTGGTACAAGGATTCCTAAGACTGAAATAATATCAATAATAAAACCTACTGTTAAAGCATTTTTTGCGTAAGCTACACCGAAAATAGCACAAATGATAACTAATACGATTCCAAGTGTTAATGCAAATTTTTTCTTTTCTTGATTGGTCAATGGATTTGTAGGTTCTGTTCCAAGATTCGCAAAGTATTTTTTACGGTCAACGTTGTAAACAACCAAACCAATAAACATTCCGACTGCAGCAATTGAAAATCCTAGGTGATAACTTACTCCCTGTCCGATTGTTCCGACAATTAAAGGTGCAAGTAACGCCCCAACATTAATTCCCATATAGAAAATCGAAAAGCCAGTGTCACGACGGATATCTGTAGGACTGTATAATTGGCCTACGATACCTGAAACATTAGGTTTTAACATTCCTGTTCCGACAACAATTAAAGCAATTGAAAGGAATAATGATGTTAAGCCAAATGGTGTCGCAAGAACGATATGCCCCACCATAATTAAAAATGCTCCATATAATACTGTTTTTTGTGACCCGAAAATTCTATCAGATAGCCAGCCACCAATAATACTAGACATATAGACAAGTGAACCATAGATAGACATGATTGCATTTGCTTCCGAATTTGGTAAATCAAGTCCCCCGTTAGCTACCGAATCCATAATGAAGTAAAGCAATATCGCACGCATTCCATAGTAACTAAATCTTTCCCACATTTCTGTAAAGAATAATGTAGACAGCCCCCTCGGTTGACCTAAAAATGTTTTCTCACTGTCTGATTTACTCATCAAACCCCTCCTACTTTCTTTGTTTTATTTTAAAATAAAACTTAAAACACAATCGTTATTGTAACATTTTTTTTGATAATATGGTAGAAATTTAAGAATTTTCTATACAATTTGATTGGATTTCAAATAGTCCCTAAAATTAAACGTACTTATAATAATATTCACGAATACAAAAGCACTCGTGACAAAGAATACGCTAGAGTAACCCATTGTCCCTGCAATAGCAGAACCCACTAAAGGCCCCATTACTTGCCCAAAGTTTCCAAACATCTGGTTATAGCTAAAGATACGGCTAACTCCCTCAAATGGTGTCAAACGGCTTAATAATGAGTTGATAGATGGCATTAACGCACCAGTACCAAATCCTAATAAGAAACGTAGCGCTCCAAGCTGCCAAGGCGCATTGATAAAACCCATTGGAATGTAAATGAATAGAGAAAAAATTAAGCCACCAAGTAACACACGATGATTTCCGTATTTGTCCCCAAAACGTCCTAATATGGGTGAGCTGATAACTGCTGATACTCCGACAGCAGAAACAATTAAACCACTCACAAATAAAATATTGCTAGAGTGTGGAGCCAACGAACGGATATATAAGGTCAAAATAGGTGTGATACTATTTACTCCGAGGTTTAAGACTAAAGTGGTAATGAAAAGTCCGATGACGATTGATTTCTTAGGGATTTTTTCAAAGATTTCTTTGTTAGAAAGCATATCCTTCTTCTCGACAGGTTTTACTTCTTCTTTGACAAAGAAAATAGTTAATACGGTAGTAATCGCTAGAATTGTTCCAGTAATGAGAAAAACATTTCTCATACCAAAGAATTGAGCGAGCGCCCCGCCCATAGAAGGCCCGATAAGATTCCCAGCGATAACACCTGTTGATAGTGTTCCAAGTGCCCAACCACTCTTATGTTTCGGTGCCTGTGAAGCAATTAAGGCAGTTGCGTTTGGTATATATCCAGACAAGACACCTGTCATAAAACGCAAAAATAAAAGCCAATAAACGTTCGGGACAAAGGCTAAACCGCCCATGGTAAATGTCATGCCAATCGCTGCACGTACCATCATAATTTTTCGTCCTTTTTATCTGCTAAATTCCCCCATATTGGCGCTACAATAGCTGCTGCTAAAGCAGTTACCGAAATGGCTAATCCAGAAAATAGTTCCACCTCTTTTGGCTTTGTTCCTAAATGCTCGATATAAACGGATAAAAACGGCATTACTAAGCTGAAACTTGCTCCGGTAAAAAATGAACCTACCCAAGCGATTGCTAAGTTTCGCTTCCAATCAATTTTCAAGTTTGTCACTCCTAAATTTAAGTCTAAATATACATTATATACTATACTATTTTTTGGAAATTTTTAGTAATATTTTGGTTGAAACAAAACGCAAAAAAGCTAGCTCCCCTTTTGAGGACTAGCTTTAATGTCTATTCAATTACAAAATTGCTAATATAACAAAGTTTGCAATGAACAAGATATCTACTACCCAGATGATTGGATGAACTTCTTTTGCTTTCCCATTGACTGTCTTAATAATGGTGAAGAAAATAAAACCAGCTGCAATCCCATAAGAAATGCTATAAGCAAAGCCCATGAAGATTGACGCAAAGAATGCAGGGATTGCTTCTTCTAAATCCGTCCAGTGAATTTCTTTGAATGAGCCTAACATCATGACACCAACAATAATTAGTACTGGTGCAGTGGCTTCTGAAGGTACGATAGAAACAAGTGGAGCAAACAAGCTTGATAATAAGAATAAGATAGCAACAACAACGGAAGTTAACCCTGTACGTCCACCAGCACCGATACCAGCTGCAGATTCTACATAAGTAGTTGTATTAGAGGTTCCAAAGATGGCTCCAATAGAAGTTGCAGTGGCATCCGCAAACAAGGCTTTATCCATTTTAGAAGAGAAACCTGAACCATTTTCTAGTGCATCTTCATCTGCTTGTGAGAAGATACCTGTCCGACGACCTGTTCCGATAAATGTTCCCAAAGTATCAAAAGTATCTGATAACGAAAATGCTAAAATTGTCATTAAAACTTGCGGGATTTTAGCTGAATCGCTAAATAATGTACCCATTCCCTCTGAACCAAAAGCGGCACCAAATGTTTGGCCTAAATCATGGATAGACGAACTAAGTGAGTTGGCTTTCCAATCTACTGCACTTAAATCTACTACACCAGTTAAAATGGCAAGAACAGTTGTCGCAATGATAGAAATTAATATGCCACCACGAACGTTTTTAACTACTAAAATAGCTGTAATAACGATTCCAACTAGAGCTACAAGAACTCCAGGACTATTAAAGTTGACAAGTCCAGGAACTGCAGATGAGTTCACAGAAATTGAATCTTTAGCGATGTCCGCTGTTTTTGCACCGAATTTTGTTGTATTTATATAATTGCCAGGGTCAACTGCAAAGCTGATTAATCCAGCATTTTTAATTCCGATATAAGCGATAAAAATTCCGATTCCCCCACCGATTGCATGCTGTAAGCTTTCAGGAATCGCTTTGATAATCATTTTACGAATCTTGGTCACTGTAATAAAGATGTTAATCAAGCCACAGATAAAGACCATCGCCAAGGCTTGTTGCCAAGTATAGCCAAGACCAAAGACGACTGTAAACGTGAAAAAGGCGTTCAGTCCCATTCCTGGTGCTTGTGCATAAGGAACATTTGCGAATAACCCCATGATAAGAGTACCGATGACTGACGCGATGATTGTTGCTAGGAATACGGCTTGGAAGCTCATTCCTGTTTGTGATAGAATAGCTGGATTCACGAATAAAACATAACTCATTGCAAAGAAAGTTGTAAAACCGGCGACTACTTCCGTTCCTACTGTAGTGTTGTTTTCCTTCAATTTGAAAAACTTTTCCATAATATGTTTTCTCTCCTTAGAAAAATAATTGCGTTTCAAAAGCTGTACCACTTCCGAACTTAATTAAATTATATTCCTGAAATTTTCGGATTTCAAATCATACTCAGTAAATATTAATAATTAAGTTAAAAACGTTCGTGTTTTAACCGTTTACATTCAGATTAAATTATGTTATACTGTACTTTTAATTTAATGTGAAAAATTAAGATAAATGTAAGAAGTCATACGTTTTCATTTACGCTTTCATTATATGATGTTAAAATATGAACAACACAACTCTCTTATAAAAGGAGGAGATATTTTTGAACAAAAAACTTATTGCGATTGATTTGGACGGAACCGCATTGAATAACGACTCACAGCTTTCAAAACGGACGATTGAGGTCTTAAAAAAAGTAGTGGAAAATGGTCACTTTGTGAGTATTGCGACTGGTCGCCCTTATCGAATGGCAAAGGACTTCTATAATCAGCTAGAGCTTACGACACCAATGGTTAACTTTAATGGTGGTTTGGTGCATATTCCTAATAAAAATTGGGACGGTGAACGCCAAGCACAAATTGAGCGTGACCTTGTATTTGAAATATTGGCTGAGAAAAACAACCTAAATCTTGATTTTGTCGCTGCAGAAAATAAAACTCAATTTTTCATTGATAGTTTTCATCTAGTAGACCCACAATTTTTTGGAAGTGCTTCTTTTGATGAAAAAAATATTTTAACGCCAACAAATTTAAAGACAAACCCAAATTCTATGCTTGTTCAGACACAAGAAAAGGAAAAATTCCTTGTAGCCGATGAATTAAGAAAAATTTACGGAGAACTGTTAGATGTAAACCCTTGGGGCGGTCCAAATCCAATTTTGGAAATTGTACCAAAAGGCGTGCATAAGGCTGCTGGTGTTAAGCGTGTGGCAGAATACCTAGAGATAGACAATAAAAATATTATTGCCTTTGGGGATGAATTTAATGACCGTGAAATGTTAGAAGCTGTTGGTATGGGTATTGCTATGAAGAATGCACAACCAGAAATCAAAGCTGTAGCAAATGATATTACACGTTTAACAAACGACGAAGATGGTTTAGCTGATTATATTGAAAATACGCTTGAATTAGCGTAAAAGGAAGCTGTTGAAAGTAAGATCAACAGCTTTTTTGGTTCTCTTATCAAAATTACACATACTCTTCATCTATCGAATGAATTTTGAATAGTTGTTTCGCATAAAAATAGGGGATGAATTTTCCTTCGTCAATTAGCTGATTTAATTCTTCCTCATTCACCCAACGAACCTCTTCTACTTCCTCTGTTCTAATGTTCAACTGCTTAATTTCAATCTCACAGTCCACAAAATAAATATCCCCCCAACCATGCGACCAACTCGTTTGCAAGCCCACACGTTTGTTTGTCATATTAATTTTTATACCTAGCTCTTCTTCAATTTCTCTTTCAATTGCTTGCGCGCTAGTTTCACCAGCAATAATCCCGCCAGCCACGGATTTATCCCAGTAATCTGGAAATTGTGCTTTATTTTTACTTCTTTTTTGAATCAGTAACTCGCCTTTAGAATTAAAGAGACATGCAGAAACAACCAGTTTATTTTCTCCATTTTTTAACGCTGTTCCTCTTGGTAGTATTTTTCCTGTTCTTCTTTGATGATTATCATAGACATCAAAATATTCCACTATTATGCACCCTCTAAACCTAATAAATAATTCAAATCTTCAGAAATAGCCACAGCTTTTTCATTATTTTCAAACGCGAAGGTAACTACTGTATAAAAGTTTTTCAAAATTTTTAACTTGTTTTCGTCTACTAACACGGATAATTCGGAAGCAGCATGGTAATCATACGTAAAATCATCTAATGAAACAGCAGGAGTAACCACATAGACGCCTTTTCTTGTGACAAAAACAGGTTTGCCTTGCTCGTCAACGTCATTAAAAAAAGTCATCAATTCTTCCTCAGAGAGCGTTTCCTGAGCAAAACCTTGCACAATAATGTATCTTTTAGCTACTTCAGGGTATTTTTCTTCAAATTCTTTTACAGACATCTTTTTTCCTCCTTATGCTTCACTTATTCAACTAAAAAAGAGAGCGGAACTCCACTCTCAAACAAACTAAACAATCTTTGCTCCAAGCGTGCTTTCAAAATGATGTAATGCCCACTCATGCCCAACTTGGTCAAAACTGGCGACACAATCTTTAGGAATGACCAATTGATACCCTAAATTATACGCATCCACTGCGGTATGCAGAACACAAATATCCGTACAGACACCGATTAATATCAACTCATGAATCTCACGTTCACGTAAACGAATATCCAAATCCGTTCCTGAAAAAGCAGAGTAATGCCGTTTGTCATGCCAGTAGACATTTTCTTGATTCTTTGTCTTGTCATAGTATTCTTGTAGCTTGCCGTACAATCTTCTGCCACTTGTCCCTTGAACATTATGAGGAGGAAAAAGCTTCATTTCTGGATGATAAGAGTCATTTGGGTCATGATTATCAATCATATAAGCAACAAAATCTCCAGATTCCGTGAAAGTTTTAGTAATCTCAAAAACCGCATCATGAATCGCTTGACCAGCTTTTCCAGTAGTTAGCTTACCATCCTCTGCCACAAAGTCATAGGTATAATCAATCGAAATTAAAGCTCTCATTTTTCTTCTCCTGTCCTACTTCACTTATTTCACAGAAATCATATAGCTAGTGTTAAATTTTTCGCCAACCTCTAACGTTTGAATTGAAGGCTTTTCCTTGAAATCTCCTGAAACATCCGCAGTATCCGCATGACTCCACCAAGGTTCGATACAAACAAAAGGTGCCTGTGCTGGGTAGGGACTCCAAAGACCAACATAAGGAATATCTTCATAACTTAAAGTTAAACTATGAGATGACTTATCCGATTTAATCGCGATGCTATTTTTTCCAGTTGTTTCATAAACTAAAGCATCGTTGTGGAAAAGCTCATGAGAAAGAGCAATTTTCCACACATTTTCTTGATATTTCTTATCTAAGGCTAAAAATGGTGGAACAAATGGAATACGTGTATGCTCCCCAGCAGGTGTCAATTCAAAGTAATAATCTTCAAAGGCTAATCCATTTTCTAATGGGACACTGAAGGCTGGATGACCACCAATGCCAAAGTAAATTTTTTGATTATCACTGTTTACTACTTCCCAACGAGTATCAATCCCAGTATCGTTTAGCTGATAAGAAATGTTCAACTCAAATCTGAATGGATATTTTTCTAAAGTTTCTTCCGTTGCAATAAGCGAGAAGGTGACAAACTCTTCACCTTGTTCTATAATTTCAAAAATCATATCCCGTGCAAAGCCGTGCTGCCCTAAATGATATTCCTTTTCGTCTACACGGTAAACATCATCTTTTAAGCGTCCAACAAATGGAAATAATACTGGTGTATGACGCCCCCAAAATTCAGGATTGCCGTTCCAAATATACTCAAGTCCTG
Organism: Lactobacillales bacterium; assembly: GCA_031261705.1. Lineage (GTDB taxonomy): Bacteria > Bacillota > Bacilli > Lactobacillales > Streptococcaceae > JAISJD01. The sequence continues at coordinate 6,772 of JAISJD010000020.1, read as the reverse complement.
TTTCCTTAGACTTTAAACTAACAAGCTCTGCCCCTTTTTCATTAATTGTTGCAGTAAAATATTTATTTTCTAAATGAATCGCCAAGATAGTTCCTCTTTCCCTTAGATATTTTGGTTATCAAGTTCTGCTAGAATATCCTTATTCAAAATTCTCAAGTAGGTCCCTTTCATCCCAAGTGAGCGAGATTCAATTATACCTGCAGATTCTAATTTTCTTAGAGCATTAACAATCACTGAACGAGTAATTCCAATTTCATCTGCAATTTGTGAAGCTGTCAAACGACCTTCATCGCCATCAAGCGCTCCTAAAATAGCTTTTACCGCTTTTAATTCCGAATAACTTAACGTATTGATTGCCATATGAACTGCCGTAGCAGAACGAACTTGTTCTTCAATATTCTTAGATTCTTGATAAAGAATTTGCATACCAACTACTGTAGCGGAATATTCAGCTAGAACTAAATCTTCATCTGAGAATTTTTTCTCTTCACGACCTAAAATAATCGCACCGATTCTTTCACCAGCTCCGTAAATGGGTACAATTGTTGTCCAACCATCTGGAAATTGAGATTTAAGCTCTTCAGGAAAAGAAGTTAAATCATTGGAAACAGGAATATTGGCTTCTGTTTTCAATAAAGACTCCACTCTTGCTGTATATTCTTTTGGAAATTGGCGTTCTAAAAAGAGTGCCTTAATACGCGCATTATTCACATCGTGTTTTTCATTGTAGCCAAGTAATGCCCCTGTATCACTGATGATATAGGTATTTGAATCAAGCACATCACCTAAAATCATTGCCATTTTGTCATATGGTAAATCTGAGTTCATGTCAAAAGTATTTTTCTGTTGTAATAATTGATTAATCTCTCTAGTTTTTTCTAAAAGGGTCTCCATTATTCTTTTCTTCCTCGCTTTTCTATAATATATATCTACTTAAATCTTCGTTTTCAACAATGTCACCTAGTTTTTCATTCACATAAGCTTCTGTGATAGTAATTTCAGTGTTTGGCATTTCTGGCGCTTCAAATAATAAGTCTTCTAAAAGTTTTTCTAAAATCGTATGCAAACGACGAGCACCAATGTTATCTGTATCCCGATTCACATCATAGGCAATCTGTGCGATTTTCTTTATTGCTTCTATGGTAAAGGTCACTGCAACATTTTCAGTCGCTAGTAACGCAATATATTGTTTCACCAAAGCATTATTTGGCTCCGTCAAAATTTTCACGAAATCATCGGCAGTTAAATCCTCTAATTCCACACGAATTGGGAAACGTCCTTGTAATTCGGGAATCAAGTCGCTAGGTTTACTTAAATGGAAAGCTCCACTTCCGATAAATAAAATATGGTCTGTTTCAATAACACCATGTTTTGTTACTACTTGTGAGCCTTCAACGATTGGTAAAATATCACGTTGAACGCCTTCACGACTTACTTCACCAGATTGTTGTGATTTTGAAGTGATTTTATCTATTTCATCAATGAAAATAATTCCAGTAGCTTCAGCTAAAGCAATCGCTGCAGTTGAAATATCCGCATCATTCACTAGTTGAGCTGAGATTTCATCAACTAATAATTGTTGAGCTTCTTTTACTGTTACCGTACGAGTAATCTTCTTCTTAGGTGAAAGAGCACCAATGCTTTCTTCAAGGTTCATTCCTAATTGGTCCAACCCATTCCCCAAGCCAACAACTGGTTTCTTTGGTTCATTTACTTCGATTTTCACTTCACGAGTATCAAGTTGCCCTTTTTCAAGCTGTTCTAAAACCGTTTGTCGATTTAAACGAATCTGGTCATTCACTTCTTCTGCGGGTTCTTCATTTTGTGCAGTCATATTGTTAAACATGTTCATCATTTGGTCGTAAGGATTGCCCCCTGTTGTTGCTTTTTTCTCTTTCTTAAGACCTGGAACTAGCACTTTCACTAATTTTCTATTGGCTTTTCTTAGTGCTTGAGCGTAAACCTTTTCATATTGTTCCTTGCGAACGATTTGCACCGCATTTTCTACTAGGTCACGAACCATTGATTCCACATCTCTACCAACATAACCGACTTCAGTAAATTTTGTTGCTTCCACTTTTACAAAGGGTGCTTGAATGATTTTCGCAAGTCTACGAGCAATTTCAGTTTTTCCGACACCCGTCGGACCAATCATGAGTAGATTTTTAGGTGTAACTTCCTGTTGCATTTTTTCATCAAGCTGCATTCTTCTATATCTATTTCTCAGTGCAACCGCAATTGCTTTTTTTGCGACATTTTGACCAATAATATATTCATCTAGTTCTTTGACGATTTGTCTTGGTGTTTTATTCATTTCTGTCATCTACATTTCCTCCACAATAATATTGTGATTGGTAAAAATACAAATATCTGCTGCAATTTCTAATGCAGATTCAGCAATTTCTTTTGCTGTAAGTTCTTTTGAACCATGCACTTTTAACGCACGAGCTGCTGCTAAAGCAAAGTTCCCACCTGAACCAATAGCAAGTATTCCATCATCAGGTGTGATGACTTCTCCTGTACCAGAAACGAGCAACATTTCTTTTTCATTCATAACAATCAGCATCGCTTCTAATTTTTGCATAGAACGTTCGCTACGCCACATTTGTGCTAATTTCACTGCTGCACGAGTTAAATTCCCATTATACTCAATCAGCTTTTCTTCAAACTTTTCTTCTAGTGTAAAAGCATCAGCAACACTTCCAGCAAATCCCACAACCACTTTATCGTTATAAATCCGTCGAACTTTTCTAGCAGTATCTTTCATAACAACAGATTCTCCCATTGTTACTTGGCCATCCCCAGCCATCGCAAATTTACCATCTTTTGATACTGCGCAAATCGTTGTTGAATGAAAAGGCGATTCTACCATTTTACTTCCTCCCTGTATTTCTTATATTTCAGAACAATCTATTACCTCTATATACTAACACTACAAATTTCTCGACGCAAACAATTGTCTGAAAACTGTGAGTATTTTTAATAGTGTTTAAAACTCACTCACTTGTTTTTCATTTTTGATAAAAAAGAACGAAGAAATTTCTCCGCTCTAGTCTGCTTTTATAAATATACTGATAAATTTATTTGTTCTTTTACTTTTTCAAGTTCTTCTAACGCACGATTCGCTACAGCTTCATAACGTAACTTTTTATCACGTATACGTTCTGGTAATTCTTCAATAATACCGAAATTAGCGTTCATTGGTTGAAAATGCTTCCCAGAAGTGTGGGTGATGTAATGCGCCATTGACCCCATCGCCGTGGTGGCAGGTAAGGTAATCGGTTCTTCCCCTTTTGCTAACCGAGCAGCATTGATTCCAGCAAGTAAACCTGAGCCTGCAGATTCCACATATCCCTCTACACCAGTCATTTGTCCTGCAAAGAAAACATGTGCGTTTTTACGAGATTGATAAGTTGGTTCAAGTAATTCAGGTGAGTTCATAAAGCTATTCCGGTGCATAACCCCATAGCGTACAAAATCAGCGTTTTCTAACCCTGGAATCATTTGGAAAACACGTTTTTGTTCGCCCCATTTTAAATGTGTTTGAAAACCAACAATATTGTATAAAGAAGCCGCAGCGTTGTCTTGACGTAATTGAACTACTGCATAAGGGCGCTTATCTGTTTTTGGATCCTCAAGTCCAACAGGTTTCAACGGACCAAATAACATGGTTTTAATCCCACGTTTTGCCATTACCTCGATTGGCATACAACCCTCAAAGAATTTTTCTTTTTCAAACGTTTTTAAAGGAACAACTTCTGCTTCAACAAGCGCAGTATAAAATGCTTCAAATTCTTCTTTAGACATGGGGCAGTTCAGATAAGCTGCTTCCCCTTTGTCATAACGAGATTTCAAGTAAACCTTATCCATATCTATAGTATTTACATCAATAATTGGCGCTGCTGCATCATAGAAATAGAAACCTTCTTGATCATTGTATTCTTTGATTTTTTCAGCCAGCGTATCACTTGTTAACGGGCCAGAAGCAACAATTGTAATTTCATCTTCTGGAATTTCTGTTACTTCCTCATTAACAACAGTAATTAAGGGATGATTTTTAACTTTTTCTGTAACTAGCTCTGAAAAACCGTCACGGTCAACAGCCAAAGCACCGCCTGCAGGAACTGCCGTTTTATCCGCCGCATACATGATAACAGAGTTTAAGCGACGCATTTCTTCCTTTAATAACCCGACGGCATTCGTAATATTATTTGCACGCAAGGAATTAGAGCAAACTAATTCAGCAAAATTTGCTGTTTTATGTTGAGGTGTTTCTTTTACTCCACGCATTTCATAGAGTCTTACTGGAACGCCCGCCTCTGCTACTTGCCAAGCTGCCTCTGAACCTGCTAAACCAGCGCCAATAATATGCACGGTTAAGTAATCTTTTGTCATCTTTTTCTCCTTTAAAAGTAGGCAGGTATAAAAACACCCACCTAGAATATTTATTTAATCACTGCTTCTTCATAATCTCCATTTGTACAAACGACTTGTTTGCCGCCACCACGTATTTTTTTCTCAACAAGGTAATGATTACATTTTGGACAATCACGTCCTACTGGTTTATCCCATGAGGTAAAGTCACAATCTGGATAGCGTTCGCAACCATAGAAAATACGATTTTTCTTCGATTTTCTTTCAATGACTTGTCCTTTATGACAGATAGGACATTCTACACCAATTTCTTTCACGATTGGTTTGGTATTTCGACATTCTGGAAAATTACTACACGCATAAAATTTTCCGTAACGTCCTAATTTTATTACCATCGGATGCCCACATAAATCACAATCAAAGCCGGCAGGTTCATCTTTAATTTGAATTTTTTCAATACGTTCTTCCGCATTTTCTAATTCTTTTTCAAATGGCTTGTAGAATGTATCGACCACTTTCGTCCAATTTTCTACGCCTTCTTCGACTTTATCAAGGTCATTTTCCATTTCAGCGGTGAAATGAACATCTACAATTCCTGGGAAAAATTCAACGATTAAATTATTCACAATTTCTCCAAGTTCTGTTGGTTCAAAACGTTTCGCTGCAAGCTTTACATAATAACGGCGTTGAATAGTTTCAAGCGTTGGTGCATAAGTTGATGGTCGTCCAACACCATTTTCTTCTAATGTTTTAATAAGTGTTGCTTCGCTATATCGTGCAGGTGGTTGAGTAAAGTGTTGGCTTGGTTCAATAGAAGCAGACGTTACTACATCTCCAACTGCCATTTCTGGAAGCATATTATCTTTCTCAGTGTCGTTGTAAACACTTGTATAGCCCTTAAATTTAATTTTAGAACCGTTTGCGATAAAGATGACACCGTTTTGTTCCAAGCGCACCTTCATAGTATCAAAGACTGCTGGTGTCATTTGGCTTGCGGTGAAACGATTCCAGATTAAAGTATATAATTTCAATTGGTCTTTGTCTAAATATTGAGCAATAGATTCTGGTGTTCGTAAAACGCTTGATGGGCGAATTGCTTCATGGGCATCTTGTGCACTTGCAGCATTTTTAACCTTACGTCCACCATGAGCGGAATAGTCTGCCCCAAATTTTTCCTCAATGAATTGTGCCGCTTCCAGTTTTGCTGTGTCGGCAATACGTGTCGAATCGGTACGCATATAGGTAATCAACCCGACCGTTCCTTGTTTACCAAGTGTAATCCCTTCATAAAGTTGTTGGGCAACCATCATTGTTTTTCTAGTACGGAAATTAATTTTATTTGCCGCATCCTGTTGAAGTGAACTCGTGGTATAAGGATTAGGTGAATTGCGCTTTCGTTCCTTTTTATCCACGCTGATTACATCAAAATCTTTACTAGGCAATTTCCCGATGATTTCTTTCACATCTTCTGCATTCTTTAATTTATGTTTTTTGCCATTTACTCCATAAAATTGTGCCTTAAATTTTTTCTTTTCCTTTACAAAGTTTCCGTCAATCGTCCAATATTCTTCTGGAATGAACGCTTGAATTTCTTTTTCACGATCAATAATAATTTTTAAAGCAATAGATTGCACACGTCCAGCAGATAAACCTTTCTTAACCTTACGCCATAAAATAGGCGAAATGGAATAACCAACCAATCTATCTAAAATACGACGAGCTTGTTGCGCATCTACTAGGTCTAAGTCAATCGAACGAGGTTCTTTAAATGCTGCCTTGACAGCTTCTTTTGTAATTTCATTAAAGACAACACGGTTCTTATCTGTTAATTCTAAACCTAGAATATGCGCTAAATGCCAAGCAATTGCCTCTCCCTCTCTATCCGGGTCACTTGCGAGATAAACTTTTTCAGCTTTTTTAGCTGCTTGCTTCAAACTTTTAATCACATCGCCTTTTCCACGAATGTTAATGTAATAAGGTTCATAATTTTGTTCAATGTCAACACCCATTTTTGATTTTGGTAAATCACGAATGTGTCCGACACTTGCAACTACTTTATAATTTCTTCCAAGATATTTTTCGATTGTTTTTGCTTTTGCAGGTGATTCTACAATCACTAGATATTTATACGCCATGTAATTTTGGCCTCCGTTCAAGTTCATACAGATGAATGTATGATTTCCTACTATATAATACAAGAAAACCTACAATTTCAAATCGACTTTAATCTTAGTCTAAAAAATAACCAGTTGTCAAGGCTGAACTTGAAACTTTTAAGATTTTAAAAATTGTATGTTTAAGTTAGCCACTCTCGCACAATAAAAAGTGCAACAAAAAACATTCTCTTGTACACTTATAATAACGACAAAATAAGGAGTGCAAGAGAATGCAAAACAAT
>JAISJD010000004.1 GCA_031261705.1 Lactobacillales bacterium | reverse complement strand
AAATAAGACCGTCCTTACTTTAGCCGAGTAAACGGTCTTAAAAACTTTTTCATCGGCTACCGACTTTCAATCGGTGTACCCTCACTTATTATTATAGATTTTATATAGAGAAAGTCAAGAAGTGTTGCACTTCTTGACTAGAAAGACGCTTATTTTTCAGCAGCATAGATAGCATTGCGTTTTTTCATTTGGAAAGCATACCAGATAAAGATTAATAGGTAAGCAGCCAGTGCTAATGCGGCGTAAAGAACGAACTTAATTTCACCTGTAGAAGCGTGACCTACAAGATAAGCTAAGAATTTTTCAATTGGTCCTTCCATTGTTGAGTGAGAAATCAAGGTTGTTTGGCTTAACCCTTTCGGAAAGGCGCCAACTTTTTGTGCCGTTTCCGTGATAAATGGTGCCATCAATGTTCCAGACCATAAGAATAATGGCAATTCTAATGCGCCGATAACAATCATCCGAAGTACTTTCCCACGTGTCACGACTAATAATGCCGGCGTAACACCCATGGCAATGATTCCACCTAATGGAAGAAGTTTATTTCCTGGTAAAATTAACGATTCAAGCAGCATGATTGGGGCTAAAACATTTGCGGCTGCCCACATTTCTGCACGACCAGCAACAAATGGCCAGTCCAGACCAATGTTCAATTTACGTCCATGAAGTTTTTCATTCGCAAAGGTTGTAATTCCTTGAGAAAGGGGTTCAACAGCTGCGATAAACCAGCTTCCGATTAAAGAGAATAGCTCTAAACAAACGGCAGCAGTAAAAGCTAGTGCACAGATTTCAGTTGGTGTTTGATGAGCGAGTAACCCGACGAAAATTCCTAGATAAATCCCAATCGCAAATTTACTTCCCCAAAAGCCAATTTTACTATTCAATTTTGCCGCATCGAAGTCGTATTTATCCAACCATGGAAACAGTTTGTCGAAAATTTTATCAAAAACCATAATGACAGGGTTCATCATATAGTTCATATGAGTTGTTGTCATCGGGTTATCCTCTGGTGCATTTAATAAATCATTAAACGTTGGCTTCATCAAATCAGAGTTAATAATTTTCAACACGCCGATAAAGATAACGAGTAAAGTAGCAATGAACAAGTTTGCCCCTGAGAAAATACAGAATAAACCAACAATAGATAAATGCCAAATATCGAAAATATCCACGTCAAGTGTATTAGTTTTGTTAAGTAATAACATGACCACATTTACAATCACCATAATTAATAAGAAAAATAAGGTGTAGGGAGAACCCCATGTAATCGTCGCTAAAGGTGCCCAACCAACGTCAGTAACGTTTAATGAAATGCCTGTTGATTCAACGAATTGCTGTAAAGCTCCAGAAAATTGTGTGGTTAAAATATTAATAATTGCGCCAATCCCTGTTAAAGCAATCCCTAATTTTAACCCGCCCTCTAATGCGCTTGAAAGCTTAGTTTTAAATAAAACGGCAATCAAGGTTAAGATAATCGTCATCAGAGGAGCTGCCCCAAGGTTGATTAATGGTTGAAAAATCGTGTTTGCTAAGTCGATAATGGTACTCATGATTCATATACTCCCTTTCTGTCACACAAGAGAAATGAGCACACGATTTGAAAAAGTACGCTCATTTCATTTGCATGTTATTTTTTCAAGCTTTTTAGAACCTCTTCCATTTTTGCGTAAACGGGTTCGGCTAACATTGGCATGCGGTATAAAATCGGTCCGCAGTCAACTACTGGAATATTAATTGGGAAACCAAGCTGAGTAGAGGCGATTGGGGCGAAAATATCATAATTCCCAATCATTTTTTCGTTAATATCTTTAATCATTACGGCATCACATTGCACTTGATACCCTCTTTTTCCTAATTCTGTTTCCAATGCGCTTTTGATTTGATGACTTGAGTTGACGCCTGCACCACATGCTGCTAAAATTTTAATCATTTTCTTTTTCCTCCTTAAAATTCATTTCAATAAATTGATAGATTTTATTCACATCTGTTAGCTCAAAGAAATGTTTTAACTCTTGAGGGGTGACCGATTGAATAAAGTCCATAATTTGCGCTAATAATCCCGCCTGCTCAGCTCCGTTCTTATTCAAAATCATAAATAGAAAAGAAACTTCTATGGTCTGGTCAGGAAGAATCATATTGTGAAAAGTAACCGGATGTAGTAGTTTCACTGGAACAATGCGGTTGACGTTCACATAATCGCTTTCTGTGTGAGGAATCGCAATGTTTGGAAGATTGGCATGTACGACGGATAAATCAATTCCCGTTGGATATTCCTCTTCTCTTAGTATGAGATGTTCAAAAAAAGATGGGTGCACTAAGCCTTTTTGAACTAAATCTTGTGAAACCTCCTCAAAGATTTCTGAAACACTTTCTTTATCTGACAAGTAAACGGTTTCATTAGAAAATAGGCTAAATGTGTTTGTTTTTGACATATAGATCCCTCGTTTCATTGGTAAAAATTGTTTGTTATTGTTTATCTTACAAATTGAGTATATACAACATATTTTTCAATGTCAATGAACTTTTATAAAAATTTAAAAGAATATTTTTGTTGAATATAGTTTGTTTATGTTTTATTATGTTTGTGTAAAGAAAAATAAATAAAGAGAATTTAAACGAAGTCAAGCAAAAGTGAACGTTTACTTACGTTCTTGATTGAAAAAGATGAATGGAGGAAGAAAAAATGCAAAGGGTAATTATCGGATCAGATGAAGCAGGCAACTCTTTAAAAGAAAATGTAAAGGCTTACTTACTAGAGGGCGGATATGAAGTAGAGGACGTTTCTATTACTCCCTCAGAAGATTTTGTTGTTTCAACAACAACAGTGGCACAAAAAGTTTTAGCGGATGATTATGCACTAGGAATTGTTTTTGACGCTTATGGGGCGGGAAGTTTTATGGTGGCGACAAAAATCAAAGGAATGGTTGCAGCAGAAGTGAGTGATGAACGTTCTGCTTACATGACGAGAGAACATAATAATGCACGCATGCTTACCATGGGGAGTGAAATTGTTGGCGTTGGTCTAGCAAAAAATATTGTCCAAGAATTTCTATCTTCTGATTATGCAGGCGGCCGTCATCAAATTCGTGTTGATATGTTAAACAAAATGGCGTAAGAAATGGAGGAAAAGAAAATGAAAATTGCACTAGGCTGTGACCATATTGTGACAGATACAAAAATGAAGGTTTCTGATTTTTTAAAAGCAAAGGGCTATGAAGTGATAGATGTGGGAACGTATGACAATACTAGGACACATTACCCGATTTTTGGGAAGAAGGTGGGCGAACTTGTCGCTTCCGGTCAAGCAGATCAAGGGGTTGTGCTTTGTGGAACAGGGGTTGGTATTACCAATTCAGTCAACAAAGTGCTTGGGATACGTGCGGCATTAGTGCGAGATATGACCTCAGCGATTTATGCGAAGGAACAATTAAATGCGAATGTGATTGGTTTTGGTGGAAGAATTACAGGCGAATTTTTAATTTGTGATATTGTAGAAGCTTTCTTGAAAGCAAAATATCAACCGAGTAAAGAAAATCAAAAATTAATCGCCAAAATCGATGCCATCCAAGTGGACGAAAATCACCAAACAGGCAATGTTGACTTCTTTGATGAATTTATTCAAAAATGGGACGAAGGTTTTTATCACGATTAAAAAAAGACTATCTGCTTGCTAACACTAACAGGCAGGTAGTCTTTTGCTGAAAAAAGCAGACCTCCTACTAAGGAAGTCCGCTTGTGCTTACATTTCGTCTGGTGCTTTCAAACCTAGGAGACGTAAATCTTCTTTCAAGATTGTTGCCACAGCGTAAACTAAGGCAAGGCGTGAATCACGTTCGCTATTTTCATCTAAAATACGTACATGTGCGTAGTATTTATTGAAGGCTTGTGCCAAGTGAATCGCATGTTTGGCGATAACAGATGGTTCAAGCTTCTTGAAGGCACGTTCGATAGTTTCTGGGTAAGCTTGCAATAACTTGATGACTTCCCAGCTATCTGCGTCATTTAATTGGTAAGTAGCTGTTGGGTCAGGTTTAAATTCTGATTTACGTAATAAACTCATCGAACGCGCGTGAGTGTATTGTACGTAAGGCCCTGTTTCCCCTTCAAAACGCACGACTTCTTCAAGGTCAAAGTCGAAGTTATTCAACCGGTCATTCTTCAAATCGTGGAAGATAACCGCACCGGTACCGACTTCGTGAGCAATTTGTTCTTTGCGAGGTAGGTCAGGGTTTTTGGCAGTAATTTGATTTAAAGCCAATTCATCCGCTTCATTTAACACCGCTTCAAGAAGAATAATTTTCCCTTTACGAGTGGATAATTTCTTTCCACCTTGTGTGATTAAGCCAAATGGTACGTGGATAATATCATCTGCCCAATCGTAGCCAAGTTCTCTAAAGGTAGCGATTAATTGTTTGAAGTGTCCGCTTTGTTCATTTCCCACAACATAGAGTGCCTTCGCAAAATCGTACGTACGTTTACGATATAATGCAGCGGCTAAGTCACGAGTAATGTAGAGAGTGGCACCGTCAGATTTTTTGATAAGGGCAGGGTTTAAGTCATATTTATCAAGGTTGACAATCGTTGCACCGTCAGATTCTTGTAATAATCCTTTTTCATCTAAGATGTCCACGACTTCATCCATTTTATCGTTATAAAAGGCTTCACCGGCGAAAGAATCAAAGGTAATGCCAAGTTTGTCGTAAATCATGTTAAATTCTGTTAGAGATTCGTCACGGAACCATTGCCACAATGCTAAGGCTTCTTCGTCTCCGTCTTCTAGCCGTTTAAACCAAGCACGTGCTTCGTCCTCTAGTTCAGGCTCTGTTTCAGCGACTTCATGAAATTCTACATATAAGCGTAAGAGTTCTTGAATCGGTGCTTTTTTCACCGCTTCTTCAGTTCCCCATTTTTTGTAAGCAACGATTAGCTTGCCGAATTGTGTGCCCCAGTCACCTAAGTGATTGATTTTTACTGGAGTATAGCCCATTTTTGCGACAATATTAGCTAGTGCGTTTCCGATAACCGTTGAACGTAGATGTCCCATAGAGATAGGTTTTGCAATGTTTGGAGAACTCATATCAATGACGACATTTCGTCCGTAACCAACGTTTTCACTACCATAGTTTGAACCATCAGTAATGACTTTATTTAATGTATCTTGGCTAACTTTGTTTTTATCTAGGAAGAAGTTTAAATAAGGTCCAACGACTTCGATTTTTTCAAAGTTTTCAGTGGGGATTTTTTCCGCTAATTCACTGGCGATGGCTTGTGGTGCTTTGTGTAAAAGTTTTGCGAGTGCAAAGGTTGGAAAAGCAACATCTCCATGAGCCGCGGATTTTGGATTTTCTAATAGATTTAAGATTTCGTCTGTGCTTAACTGACCGTCCAAAGCAGTAGTCAAAGCTTGAGCAACGACTTCTCTTTCGCTCATAAGTTCATTCTCCTTTTGTAAATTTATTCATTTTCGGTACATTCCCCATAAACTATACCAAATTTCATGCAAAAATACTAATAAACTGTGCAATTTAGTTCTCTATTTTTCTAATAATTTTGCTATAATGATGTAGAAGAAAGGAAAAGAGAAACAGTAGATAAGAAAGGTGGCTCTATGTGGATTTAAAGACGAGGAGGGAGATAGAGTGAAAAAGCAAGCGAGGCAAGAAGTTATCCGCAAGATTATTGAGGAACATGCGGTTGAAACACAGGAGGAATTAACGAAATTATTAGAGCGTGAAGGGATTATGGCGACGCAAGCCACGGTGTCACGAGATATTCACGAGCTAGGATTGGCAAAGGTACGAAATGAAGCGGGACGAAATGTCTATCAGATTTTTACGACACATGTCAGCTCAAATGAGGAAAAATTACAGGATATGTTACAAGAGGGGGCAGTGAAAATTGACCGTGTAGCGTTTGTTATCGTGATAAAGACAACGATTGGCACGTCCAATGTAATTGCTGCATTGCTTGATGAGCTTGATTATGAGGAGGCTCTCGGGACAATTGCTGGAGCGGACACTTTAATGATTACTTGCCGTTCGGTAGAGGATGCGGAAATATTGGAAGATAGGTTAATTGAATTTGCTAGATAATTTTGGAGCTGAACAGATTTCTGTTTGGCTTTTTAGTTTCTATTCCCCGTGTTCGATTTTGTTATAGAGTTAAAAGTATGCTTATCCACTGGTTTATCAGAGTCTTTTGTTGCAAATTATCGTTTACAGACGTAAACTTTAAAGTGCGAAGATTAGTTTTTTAAGGGGGATGAGAGATATGATGAATCATGAAATGCATAATCATGAGGAAATGATGGATAGGAGTGGTGACATGCACGATATGAGCCATATGACTCATGGAGGTCATGAGATGGGACATATGCATCACATGGATTTTAAGAAGAAATTTTTTATTTGTTTATTTTTGACGATTCCTATTCTGTTATTTTCACCAATGATGGGGATGACTTTGCCGTTTACTATTCATTTTCCAGGGTCGGTCTGGGTAGTGGCAATTTTGGGCACAATCATTTATCTTTACGGCGGAAAACCGTTCATGGACGGGGCAAAAGACGAGCTACATGACAGAAAACCAGCGATGATGACCCTTGTGACGATGGGAATTACGGTCGCATTCTTTTATAGTATTTACTCGGTAGTGGCAAATGATGTTTTCCATGTGGTACCAAAAGTGGATGATTTCTTTTGGGAATTAGCCACATTGATTGATATTATGCTACTGGGTCACTGGATTGAGATGAAAACAGTCATGCAAGCAGGACAAGCGGTCGAAAAATTAGCAAAACTATTACCAGACACCGCACATGTCTTACATGGGGAACATCAAATGGACATGCCGATTGCGACCTTGAAAAAAGACATGATTGTTCTTGTGAAGGCGAGTGAAAAAATTCCAGCAGATGGGGTGATTATCGAGGGAAAAACTTCGGTGAATGAATCCATGATTACAGGGGAATCCAAATTGGTCGCAAAAGCAATCGAGGACACCGTAATTGGTGGGTCGACAAATGGCGACGGCTTGATTAAAGTGCGAGTGACGGGGACAGGTGAAACGGGTTATCTAGCGAAGGTTGGACGCTTGATTCAAGAGGCACAACAATCGAAAACACAGGAAGAATCATTGGCAGACAAGGTGGCAGGGTTATTATTCTATGCGGCGTTAATTATTGCTATCCTTGCCTTTGTGATTTGGACCATCGTTTCAGGTGTTTCCGTTGCCTTTCCGATTGCAGTGACGGTTCTCGTCATTGCCTGTCCGCATGCACTTGGTTTAGCAATTCCGCTAGTTTCTGCACGAACAACGGCATTAGCTGCCACAAATGGTTTATTAATCCGCAACCGTGAAGTCATGCAAACGAGCACCCATTTGAGCTATGTGTTAATGGATAAAACAGGAACATTAACAGAAGGAAAGTTTACGATTCAAACGATTGAATCCTTGAACAAAATGATTTCTAAAGAGGAAGTCTTGCAACTAGCTGCTACTTTGGAACAAGGAACAAATCACCCACTTGCTCTAGGAATTTTAGAGGCAGCAAAGGAACAAAAAATTTCCCTCCTCCAAGCAGAAAATACAGAACAGCTTCCAGGAATGGGAATTTTAGGAACGATTCATCAACAAAAGGTCGCATTTGTCTCAAAAAATTATTTGGTAGACCAAAAAATCCCCTTTGATAAGGAAAAGTTTGACGAATTAGCAAGTTCTGGCGTGTCCGTTTCTTACCTAGTAATTGACGGAAAAGCAGTGGGGCTTATCACGCAAGGCGATCAGATTAAAGAGGATGCCAAGGCGTTTATCGTTGAGCTGAAAAAACGGAATTTAACACCAGTCATGGTAACAGGGGATAATGAACATAGTGCGAAAAAGGTCGCCGATTTACTTGCAATTGGGGAAGTACGGGCAGAAGTTCGCCCAGAAGAAAAAGCAGCAATTGTCGCAGAATACTGCAAGCTTGGGCGTGTTATGATGATTGGTGACGGGGTGAATGATGCGCCAGCATTAGCTTTATCAGACATTGGTGTGGCTATCGGAGCGGGAACGGATATTGCGATAGATTCCGCTGATGTTGTCCTCGTGAAAAGTCGTCCGATAGATGTCATCACGTTTCTCAAGCTTTCAAAACAATCGGTTCGTAAGATGAAACAAAATCTGTTTTGGGGTGCGGGCTACAATGTATTGGCGTTGCCACTTGCTGCTGGAGTTTTAGCACCGATTGGTTTTCTACTTAATCCGATGATTGGGGCGGTGCTGATGTCGCTTAGTACGGTTATTGTTGCGGTGAATGCGATGCTTTTACGAATTGAATAATGATTTACTTAATTTTAATTCTACACTTTTTATATGGTATAATATCAGAATGAAAGGAATTGATTTTATGACAGCTACATTAGCAAGGCTAAAACCTTTTACAAAATGGGCTGGTGGTAAAAGACAGCTTTTAGATGTGTTATGTAACAATATGCCGCCAAATTATAATAAGTATTTTGAACCCTTTGTTGGTGGTGGAGCTTTATTCTTAGATATTGCCCCTCAAAATGCCGTAATTAATGATTTAAATTCTGAACTTTATTATTCATATGTTGCAATTAGAGATAATTTAAGTGAGTTGATTCATTTGCTTAATAAACACTCTATAGAAAACAGCAAGGATTATTACTATGATATTCGTTCAATTGATCGGGATGGTCGTTTTGAAAAAATGACTGAGACTGAAAAAGCTGCTCGATTATTATATATGTTACGTGTGAATTTTAACGGTTTATATCGTGTAAATAGTAAAGGTCAATTTAACACTCCTTATGGTAGATATAAGAATCCGAAAATTGTAGATGAAGAGTTATTAAGAGCTATTAGTAATTACTTAAATAATGCAGAAATAACTATCTTGAATGGAGATTTTGAAAAAGCTATCGAAACAGCCCAAGCTGGGGATTTCGTTTATTTCGATCCTCCATATGTGCCTGTTTCAGAGACGAGTTCGTTTACTTCCTATACTTCTGATGGTTTTGGATTGGAAGAACAGATTCGTTTGAGAGATGTGTTTATAGATTTAGATAGACGTGGAGTATATGTGATGCTTTCCAATTCCAATGTACCTCTTGTCAGAGAACTATATAAAGATTATGCGGATACAACTTTGATTGTTGGTGCAACACGAATGATTAATGCAAAGGCATCTGGACGAGGAAAAATAGACGAAGTTTTAGTCAAAAATTACTAAATGAATTTTATTGTGAACACGGGGGATCTTTCTCGTGTTTTTTTGTTATACTTACAATGGTATTGGAATGGGAGGAAATGAAGTGGAAACACCTTTTTACTTTGATGGGTTTGCTTGTTTAGTTCATGCAGATACTTTTAAATTTTTAGATGAAATGGACGAAGAAAGTATAGATATGATATTTGCGGATCCTCCATATTTCTTGAGTAATGATGGTTTCTCGAATAGCGGAGGAAAGGTTGTATCGGTGAACAAAGGAGACTGGGATAAAATTTCTTCTTTTGAAGAAAAACATGAATTTAATCGGAAATGGTTGCATAAAATCAAACGTGTTTTAAAGCCCAATGGAACAATTTGGGTTTCTGGTTCATTGCATAATATCTATTCAGTAGGGATGGCATTAGAGCAAGAGGGGTACAAGATTTTAAATAATATCACTTGGCAAAAGACAAATCCACCGCCCAATCTTTCAAGAAGGTACTTTACTCATTCAACAGAAACCATTCTTTGGGCGAGAAAGGATGGAAAAAAATCTAAGCATCTTTTTAATTACGAACTAATGCGGGAAATAAATGGTGGCAAACAAATGAAGGATGTTTGGACAGGTAGTCTAACAAAACCAAGTGAGAAAAAATTTGGTAAACATCCGACACAAAAACCAGAGTACATTCTTGAAAAGGTGATTTTATCTTCAACAAATGAAGGCGATTTTATTCTTGATCCATTTGTTGGTAGTGGGACAACAGGTGTAGTTGCTAAAAAATTTGGACGAAAATTTTTAGGTATAGATAGCTCAGAGGAATATCTTGAAATCGCCAAAAAACGCATTGAAAATACGAAATATCAAGGGAGGGCATTTAATGAATTTTAAGGAATACATTCATGCACCAGCAGAAAAACGGTTATCTTTCTTTATAGGGAGTTTATCTAAGACGAATAGAACTCCAGAATACTATGTAAACTGGGAAAAAGTTGAGCGAGAAACAAGAAAATTTGAAATAGAATTGAATACTTTAAATTATTTAATAGGAAAACAAGACATTTATAATGAAGCTTTTAAATTGTTTACAAAACAGCCAGAATTGATTAAAGCTATTCCAAGTTTAATTGCAAGTAGAGACAAGGTTTTAGACGTTCTATCTATGGATGAACAAGATAATATGACATTTTATCAGCTTGATTTTAAATTGATAAATACAAATGAGATTAAGGCATACGTGGATTTCATGTCACAAGCGGGGTTACTTGAGTTTTTGCGAAGTGAAGTAAATCGTTCGCTTGTTGATTATGTTTATGGAGTTGAAGCTGGTTTAGATAGCAATGCTCGAAAAAATCGGAGCGGAACAACTATGGAAGGCATTTTGGAAAGAAATGTTGGAAAAGTTGCTAAAAAACTTGGCTTGGAGCACCGTCCTCAAGCAACAGCAAAATATATTCTAGAGAATTGGGGGATTCATGTTCCCGTTGATAAATCTGAACGAAGATTTGACGAGGCTGTTTTTGATCCGAAAACTAACAAAGTCTGGCTTATTGAAACAAATTATTATGGTAGTGGTGGGAGTAAATTGAAAGCAGTTGCAGGGGAGTTCACTACTTTAAATGAATTTGTTTCGACTTCTGAGGATGATGTAACTTTTGTCTGGGTGACGGATGGACAAGGGTGGCATACCGCTCATTTACCACTTGCTGAAGCATTTGGGCATATTAAAAATATATTTAATCTGAATATGCTAAGCAATAATTATTTGTTTGATTTGTTTCAATAGAGGATAAATGGGGTGTGATTATGATTAAGGATGGAATTGGCGGAGCAAATACTCAAACAGGATTGAAGTTTGAACGTGAACGAGATCTACCGACTTTCTTAAGTTCTAAAAATGGATATACTGTTACAGAAAATGATAGAAAAGGGGTCACCAACTCTCGATGGAATGTATTTTTCAAAGGGAAATTGGTTGGTGAAATTTTCAGAGGACATGGACTTTATCGTTATTTTGATGAAATTCGAGATTATAATTGGAAAAAGATAATCTCGAAAAAAATATTACCTGATGATTCAATTTTTGTAATTAGTAAAAATACCGTTCATATCATTGAAAAGAAAACACAAAAAGTGAATGGATCAGTCGATGAGAAATTACAAACCTGTGATTTTAAGAAGAAACAATATAAAAAATTATTTGCTCCTCTTAATAAAGAAGTGGAATATATGTATCTACTTGAAAAAAGTTGGTTTAATAATCATCAATATAAAGACACGCTAGACTATATTATTTCAGTTGGTTGTAGCTATTATTTTGATTTTATTCCGTTAGAAAAGCTAGGATTACCTATTCCAAACGATGATTAATAAAGTGCTGTCATATGCTTTTACGAATTGAATAACAAAAAAAGCACGAATGCGTTATTGTTCGTGCTTTTAAAATAGTTTAGGTAGGGCGACCGCTTCGATTTTTTCCAAAGTAAATGGATGGGTAAAATAAAGGGTTTCAGCATGAAGCATTAGGCGAGGAGCGCTCTTTTTGCTATAAAGTGGATCGCCGATAATCGGATGTCCGATACTTAATAAGTGCACGCGGATTTGATGTGTGCGGCCAGTATCTAAGACGAGTGTAAGCATGGAACGATTTTGTGTCGGGTCGTACTGATTCACGGTAACGTGAGTAATTGCGGTGGCTCCCTTTCGTTCGTCAATAATCCGTTTTCTACGGTCGTGGCGGTCTCGTCCAATTTTTTTATTAATCGTCAAGTGATTTTTGCTTAACTTTCCTTGTACAACAGCTTGATACTTCCGGTGAATTTCTTTTTTCTCTAACATTCGTCCTAAAATAGGCAAAATCACAGGATTTTTCGAAAAAAGCACCGCCCCACTAGTTTCTTTATCTAGGCGATGGACGACATAAGGGATTTCTCCCTTATCTTTTAAATAATCTGCTAAATGGTTTAACAAAGTGTCCGTCTCATCTGGCTGATTCGGATGGGTTTTCATGCCTACGGGTTTATTTGCGATAAGAAGATGCTCGTCCTCATAAAGTATTTCAACCTTGCGCTTATCCCCAAAAAGAATGGAGGGTGATGGGTAGTCGGCTTCTTCAAAGGTCAGTGTCACCTTGTCGCCTGCTTGGACTTCTTCATGAAACATCTTGACTTCACCGTTTACCGCTACGTTTTTCCGAGTGCGTAAAAAATGACGTACTTTTCTGGGAACAAGCCAGTCGTTTTCTAAGAGCTCACGAATCGTTTTTTTCTGGAAATTTTCTGGCAAGGGAATCGTATATTGCATGTTTTCACCTCCTAAGAACCGTCTTTTCTTTAAGATTTTACCACAAACATCCGGCTAAGGCTGTATTTTTTAATGGGATAAGCTATGATAGAATGTAAACAAAAGAGTCAACCAAAGGAGAAGCAAACAGTCTATGGATTGGAAAGAATTAGCGAAAAAAATAGTTAGGCAGATACAGTCCGGATTGAAAACGTTTTGGACAGGGATACATCCTTATCTCAGTCGTTTTCATCAGTGGCGTAAACGTCTTTGGAAAAAATATCAAATCAATAAAATCATCTTGCTTTCTGGCTTAGTAGTTCTTTTGACAGGTTCGGGGTATTTATTTTACCTTGCCAAATCTGCCAATGTGGAAACGCTCAAA
Organism: Lactobacillales bacterium; assembly: GCA_031261705.1. Classification (GTDB taxonomy): domain Bacteria; phylum Bacillota; class Bacilli; order Lactobacillales; family Streptococcaceae; genus JAISJD01. The sequence goes on along the minus strand of JAISJD010000004.1, from coordinate 10,139 downwards.
TCCTCTATGTCGACCTCAACAGTGGTTTATGATGAGTTGAATAATGAGGCGGGTTCCCTATACGGTCAAAAAGGAACCTATGTCAAACTTGAGGATATTTCCCCTTTTGTTCAAGAAGCCGTGGTATCAACAGAGGATCGCACGTTTTGGACGAATTTTGGGATAGATCCAAAAGGGATTGCTCGGGCGGCTGTTATGGGCGTTTTACGTGGAGGAATTGCGGGCGGTGGGTCAACCATTACACAGCAGCTCGCTAAAAATGCGTATTTGACGCAGAAGCAGACGTGGGATAGAAAAGCGCGCGAATTATTTTTAGCGCTAGAAATTAACAAGAAGTATAGTAAAGACGACATTTTGACTATGTATCTGAACAAGGCTTATTTTGGTAATGGGGTCTGGGGCGTGGAGGATGCCTCACATAAATATTTTGGGGTGAGTGCGAAGAACTTGACCCTTGGAGAAGCGGCGACTATTGCAGGAATGCTAAAGGGGCCTGAAATTTATAACCCGATTAATTATCCTGAAAATGCGAATGCTCGTCGAGATACGGTGCTACAAAATATGGTTGTCACCAATAAAATTACACAACAACAAGCAGATGAACAGGCAAGCATCAATATTGCCGATTTCTTGAGTGACGATTATCAAGCGTCAAAAGATGATTACAAATATCCGTCTTACTTTGATGCGGTCATTGCCGAAGCGGAAAATAAATATGCTATTTCTGAAAAGGATATTTTGACCAAGGGCTATAAAATTTATACGAATTTGAATCAAGATTATCAAGTGGGTATGCAGGAAACCTTTGCGAATGATAGCTTGTTTCCTAAGTCATCAGTAGACGGAGAGTATGCACAAGGGGCTTCTGTGGCGATGAATCCAGCAACTGGCGGCGTACAAGCATTGGTGGGGGAACAAGGAAATCCAGACAATCATGTGTTTAGGAGCTACAACTTTGCGACACAAATGAAACGCTCTCCCGGGTCAACGATTAAGCCACTCGTTGTCTATACACCGGCGTTAGAGGACGGCTATAAAATTGATAGTCCATTAGAGGATAAACCACAGGACTATTATCCGGTGGCACAAAATTATTCGAGAACTTATACAGACGGAAATGTGCCAATGTATGAGGCATTAGCCGATAGTCTAAATCTTCCAGCCGTGTATTTATTGCATAAAATTGGGATAAATCGTGGGTATAATGAGGGGATTAAGTTTGGCTTGCCACTTGTAGATGAGGATAAATATTACGGTTTGGCACTAGGCGGTTTGCGCACAGGGGTTTCTCCTTGGATTATGGCACAGGCTTATGCTACATTTGGTAATGGTGGAAAACAAGTAGAAGCGCATGTGATACGTAAAATTGTCGATTCCACTGGGGCGGTGATTGTTGACGCAGACCCGAAAGAAAAACAAATCACTTCAAAAACGGTCGCAAAAAATATGACGAGTATGATGCTTGGAACCTTTAGTAACGGAACTGGGGTCAATGCCAATCCACCGGGCTATATTATGGCAGGGAAAACCGGAACAACGGAAACCTCTTTTGATGCAAGTAAGACCAACGACCAATGGGTAATTGGGTACACGCCAAACGTGGTGATTGCCACTTGGCTTGGTTTTGAAAAACCGTCATTAGAAAACGACCATTATCTTGAGGGAAGCTCAACAGAACAGGCTTCTGCCATTTTTCAGACAGAGGCAAACTACATCATGCCACATGCTCCCGGGAAAAAATTCAGTGAGCTTTATCCGAATATCGAAAATGCTTTTGCCTCAAGCGGTCAAGAAATGCAAAACCAAAATGAGGATGGGAAAACGGATAAGACAATTGATGACTTACGGGACAAGGCGGGAGAATACCTTGATAAAGCAAAGGATGCGGCAGGCAAAGTCCGTGGGGTCTTAGACAAATCAGGGGAGTATTGGGAAAAAGTAAAGGATTTATTTGGCGCGAATTAACGCCTTAAATTAATAAGCAATAAGAATGGAGAAGAGAATATGACAAACATTTATGACACAGCTAACCAATTAGAAAGAGAATTACGTGAACTTCCCGAGTTCAAAGCATTGAGCGAAGCGAGTGCAAATATCAAGGCTGATGCAGAAGCGGACAAGCTTTTCACAGAATTTAAAGCTTTCCAAGAAAACCTACATCAAAAAATGATGACGGGTGAAATGCCTTCTGAGGACGACCAAAAAGAAATGCAAGAAATGGGGACAAAAGTTCAAGCCAACGCACTGATTGGTCAGCTAATGGAAAAAGAACAAGCATTTAGCTTAGTCATGAATGATATTAACAAAATTATCATGTTACCAATTCATGAAATTTATGCAGATTAATAAGCTTTTTGGGAAGGTTAGTGAATCGTACTAGCCTTCTTTTTATACCTCAAGAAATTTATTTTATTATATGTGAAATTTTAAGAATAGGTAGAAGTATTGTGAAATATTTAGTATACTTTCCATAAGAATTATTTATAGGTAAATAATAAATTTTAAAAGGAGGCTTTTTGATGAATAATTCAAATAAAAAATCTGTACCCTTAGTTATTCTTCTTATTATTGTTACTTGTGGTATCTACACTTTTTATTGGATGTATGACACGACTCGCATGTTAGCGGATGCGAATGATGACCGTTCAACAAATCCTGGTTTGGTGGTTGTCTTTTCGATTATTACCTGTGGCTTTTATACGCTTTACTGGTGGTATAAGATTGGTGGGATGTTTGTTGATGCACAACAAAAAAGAAATATTCGACCCGTTGTGGATAATAAAATCTTACTTTTAATTCTTTCTGTTTTTGGTTTTTCAATTGTTTCAGCAGGAATTTTACAATCAGATTTGAATCGGTTCTGGGACAAACTAGATTCAGGAGATTATGATGGATATAGCTCTGGAATGGATTTCTAATAGTCCAATCTGTGTATTCAAACGAACATTTGGAATTCCCTGTCCCGGCTGTGGGATGACACGTGCTTTCATTCATCTGTTTCAACTAGATTTGAAAGGCGCGTTTTATTATCATCCCTTGTTCTTCTTAGTACCTGTCGTTTTTATCGTTTTTCTATTTCGTAAAAAAGTCCTCTTCTTTACGAGATTATCTCAGAATAAAGGACTTATTTATGGAATCATTGGTTTAATTTTTGCCGTTTATGCTTTTCGTATGGGGACGATGTTTCCAAAGACTTCCCCAATGGATTATTATCCTCATTCGATGATTGCCACCATTTGGGATTGGCTTCCATTTTTTAAGTGAAAGAGCGATATATTTCTTGTTTTTATGCTTGAAAGGACGCTAGATGGGGACAATAACAAATGAAAGGGAGCTGTGCGACCACACAACTTCCAAGACGTAGCACCGCAAAAAAACGGTCGGTTTTATCTGAAGCTAATAATCGCTCCAAATCTGTAAATATGGGAGCGGTTATTTTTTTGTACTCTTCGATAAACACAAGAAAAATAGTTATTTTTCACTCTCTAAAGTTTCCCAAGCCCATGAAAATTCTGCTAACCTTTCTTTTTTTCAAAAAAACTACTATAATAAATAGGTATAAATTTAACTACTAGAAAGTTGGAAAACGCGTGCGTTTATTGTTTATTGGAGATGTTGTAGGGTCATTAGGAAGAAAGCAAATTACAGACTATTTACCGAAGCTAAAGCGAGTTTATCGTCCACAGGTAACGATTGTGAACGGAGAGAATGCGGCAAGCGGTCGGGGAATTACCGAAAAAATATATAAGAAATTTTTACAAGACGGAGCGGACATTGTCACACTGGGCAATCATGCGTGGGATAATCGTGACATTTTTGAATTTATTGATGACGCAAAAAAATTGGTTCGTCCGGCGAATTTTCCAGAAGGGACTACACCAGGACAAGGGATGGTTTATGTAAAGGTGAATGCGTTGGAGATTGCAGTGATTAATCTACAAGGTAGAACATTTATGAACGACCTTGATGATCCTTTCCGCAAGATTGAGAAAATGGTGGAAGAAGCGAGAAAACGGACACCAATTATTTTCCTAGATTTTCATGCGGAAACCACGAGTGAAAAGCAAGCAATGGGTTGGTGGCTGGATGGAAAAGTTTCTGCAGTTGTCGGTACACATACCCATGTTCAGACAAATGATGCACGTATTTTACCAAACGGAACAGGGTATCTAACAGATGTTGGCATGACAGGCCCATATGACGGCGTGTTGGGCATGAAAAAAGAAAATGTTCTGGAAAAATTTGTTACCGCCTTACCAAGACGGTTTGAAGTAGTAGAAGACGGACGAGGTTTACTAAGTGGCGTTGTGATTGATATTGATAACACGACAGGAAAAACAGTGAAAATGGAGCTTATCCAAATTAGTGATGACAGACCATTTAGGGAATAAGAGGGCAAAATGGAAGAAGAAAAGGTGCAACAAGCACTTGAAGAACTGCTGAAATTGATTGACGAGGATCCAGCGATTCGTGAATTTAAAGAGATTCAGGCGGTGGTGACGAAAAATTCAAATTTAACCGAACTTGTTGAGGAGATGAAAAAAGCCCAACAGGATGCGGTGAAGTTTGCGCATTACGGAAAGCCTGAAGCACAGAGACAGGCACTAGCGCTTGCCGATCAGAAAAAAGAAGCGTTTGATACGCATCCGTTAGTGGTGACCTACCGCGAACGTTTGATTGAAGCAAACGATCTCTTGCAACATATCACGAAACAAATTGAATCAGAGGTCAATGAGGCAATAGAGAAAGAAACGATAGAATAGGAGAAATTACGATCATGGTTAAAGAAAAATTAAGCCCAGGGATGCAACAATACTTGGATATTAAGGCAAAATATCCAGATGCTTTCTTGCTTTTTCGTATGGGTGATTTCTATGAATTATTCTATGAGGATGCGTTAAAAGCAGCACAAATTTTAGAATTGACTTTAACCAGTCGGAATAAGAATGCGGATAATCCCATTCCAATGGCGGGCGTACCGTTTCATGCGGTACAGGCCTACATTGATATCTTGGTGGAACAAGGCTATAAAGTGGCGATTGCCGAACAATTAGAGGATCCAAAGCTTGCAAAAGGGGTGGTTAAACGCGATGTCGTGCAAATTATCACGCCCGGGACGGTGATGGAGGGTAAGGAAATTGGTGCCACAGAAAACAATTATTTAACCGCCGTGGTTCAAGATAAGAGAGGGAAATTTGGTTTTGCCTATGTGGATTTATCGACTGGGGAGCTGAAAACCACTCGCTTATCAGATGAAGAAGCCGTGTTAAATGAGGCATCTGCCTTACAAACGAAAGAAATTGTGTTGGGTACGACGATTTCAGAGAGCTTACGTGAAGGATTGACTGCTCGTTTAAATTTGGTCTTTTCAGAGCAGTTGGAACGAGAAGAAAATGCGGAGTTAAGTTTTTTAACCAGTGAATTGACCGATGAGTTGATGATTGAGGCAACAGGTAAGCTGTTAACCTATCTTAGCGTGACTCAAAAACGGAGTTTGGGGCATTTGCAGCAAGCTGTCGTTTATCAAACGGAGCATTTTCTAAAAATGGATTACTACTCAAAATATAATTTAGAGCTGACAAAATCAATTCGTACGGGGAAAAAACACGGCACACTTTTATGGTTGCTTGATGAAACCAAAACGGCGATGGGTGGACGTTTATTAAAGCAATGGCTAGATCGTCCGTTGATACAGGAAAAAGCGATTTTTGCACGTCAGGAAATGGTGGCTTCTTTGGTGACCAATTTCTTTGAACGCACGGATTTACAAGAAAGTTTAAAAGGTGTCTATGATTTAGAACGTTTGGCGGGTCGTGTGGCATTCGGTTCAGTAAACGCTCGGGATTTATTGCAATTGAAAAATTCATTGGAACAAATTCCAGCGATTCGGGCGATTTTGGAGGGCATTAATCAAGGAGAATGGTCTGATTTACTGTTGAACCTTAATGCACCGCCAGAGCTTGTGGCATTGATTGACCAAGCGATTGATGAGGACGCTCCGTTTCAAATTACTGAGGGCAATGTAATTAAGACAGGCTACAATGAACAGTTAGACCATTATCGTGAAGCGATGAAAAATGGTTCTAAATGGATATTGGACTACGAACAGCGGGAACGTGAAGCGACAGGTATCAAGACCTTGCGGATTGATTATAATCGGAAGGACGGCTACTTTATTCATATCACGAACTCTAATCTTGCGCACTTACCAGAGGGGCGTTATTACCGCAAAGCTACTTTGAAAAATGCGGAACGCTTTGGCACAGAGGAACTTCAAGAACTTGAAAATACGATTCTTGAAGCGACAGAAAAATCCATGCAACTAGAATATGAGCTATTTTTAGAAATTCGTGAAGAGGTTGAAAAATACATCACACGTTTGCAACGCTTAGCTAAAACGGTTAGCGCGATTGACGTTTTACAGGGCTTTGCGACCGTTGCAGAACGCTATCAATACGTTCGACCAACATTGAAAGAAGCGACTAGCGAGTTATGTATCGTGGACGGGCGTCACCCAGTAGTCGAAAAGGTTCTTGGACATCAAGAATATATTCCAAACAGCATTCAAATGGATAAGGAAACTATGATGTTGCTGATTACAGGGCCGAATATGTCGGGAAAATCGACCTATATGCGCCAACTAGCACTCACGGTGATTCTCGGTCAGATTGGTTCGTTTGTGCCAGCTAAGGAAGCAACGTTACCAATTTTTGACCAAATTTTTACACGTATCGGGGCGAGTGATGATTTAATCAGTGGACAATCTACCTTTATGGTTGAAATGATGGAAGCCAATCAAGCTTTACGTCATGCGACACCGCAAAGTTTGATTTTATTTGACGAACTTGGACGTGGAACAGCGACCTATGACGGAATGGCATTAGCGCAAGCGATTATTGAGTATATCCATGAACATGTCAAAGCGAAAACTCTTTTTTCTACTCACTACCATGAATTGACCGTGCTAGATGAAAAATTGTCCGGCTTGAAAAATGTTCACGTTGGCGCGATAGAGAAAAATGGGGAAGTCGTCTTTTTACACAAGATGATGGATGGGCCAGCAGATAAAAGCTACGGGATTCATGTGGCAAAAATTGCGGGTTTACCAACGGATTTATTAGAACGTGCGGCGACTATTTTGGAAGCTCTGGAAAATCAAAGCCCAGAAAAACAAAAAATTCCGGCAGCTGAGGAGAAAGAAGAGGAGACTGAGCAGCTTTCGTTGTTCAAGGAAGTTTCTTCTGAGGAGCTGGGTGTTGTCGATACGTTGAAAAAATTAAACTTATTAGAAATGACACCAATGGATGCGTTAAATACGCTTTATACGCTACAAAAGAGAATTTAGTTTTAGACTGTATGCGAAACATAGTGGAGAACAAAATGATTTCAAGGAAAAGAGCGCCTTTACAAGTGTGTCTTTGTATTAGAGTAACTTTTTCAGCAAGCTGAAAGTGTTGCGTTGTAACCGTCTGCTTTACAGACAAGTTACTCTATATAAAAATCTTACGCACTTATGAAAATAAACTTTCAACGTTGCTTAAAGATTTTAGCTTTGTAAATGAGGTGAAAATAATGGGAAAGATTCAAGAGTTAACGGAGCAATTAGCCAATCAGATTGCTGCGGGAGAAGTGGTAGAACGTCCCGCCTCTGTCATCAAAGAATTGGTGGAAAATGCGATTGACGCTGGCGCCACTCAGATTGATATAATGATTGAGGAAGCGGGGTTAAAGACCATACAGGTGACCGATAACGGCGAAGGGATTGCTAGTGAGGACGTGCTCGCAGCATTCAAGCGCCACGCAACAAGTAAAATTCACACGAGAGATGATCTTTTCCGCATTCGGACATTGGGCTTTCGTGGGGAGGCCTTACCAAGTATCGCCTCTGTTTCAGAAATTCGTCTGGAAACCGCTGTAGTAGGAGAAGAGGCGGGCAGTCTGCTCGTGCTTAAAGGTGGGCGTGTTGAGGAGCATAGTCCAGCAAAGTTAAGGCAAGGAACGCAACTCACGGTTTCTAATCTCTTTTACAATACTCCCGCACGCTTGAAATACGTCAAAACGATTCAAACGGAGCTTGCGAATATCGGGGATATTGTCAACCGTCTAGCGCTTAGTCATCCCAATATCGCTTTTCGCCTCGCTCATGACGGCAACCGCATGATGTCAACCACTGGCAACGGAGATTTAAAAACAGCGATTGCGGGCATTTATGGGGTATCCACGGCGAAGAAAATGTTGGAAATTAAAGCGGAAGATTTAGATTTCACGTTGAAGGGTTATGTTACCCTACCAGAAGTGACGAGAGCCAGTCGCAATTACCTTTCCGTGATTATCAATGGGCGCTACATCAAGAATTTTGCTTTAAACAAGGCGATTGTGGCAGGTTATGGTTCCAAACTCATGGTCGGACGTTTTCCAATTGCGGTGATTGAAATTGACATGGATCCGCTTCTTGTTGATGTCAACGTTCACCCAACGAAGCAAGAGGTGCGCTTATCTAAGGAAAAAGAGCTCATGGGCTTAATTACCTCGGCGATTCAGCAAGCTTTAGCGAGTGAACAATTGATTCCGTCTGCGGTTGAAAATTTAAAATTCAAGAAAAAAGTGGATTGGCAACATACGCCAAAGTCCGAACAAACAGTGCTAGGCTTTAGCCAACCCAAATCCACCAATCCAGAACGCTTTGAAAGTATGGAGCGTATTGAACCGACGGAACATCTGAAAAAAACAAGTGATTTAGCATTTGACCGCATGACAGGCGACTTTTTCGTCAAGGAAGAAGTGGAAGAATTTGTGGTGGAAACACCCACGCATGAGGAGTTAGCGCCGGTAGAAACACCAAAAGAGGAAGAAATCTACGAAGAGTATGAACAAACACAGCACCCTGATTTCAATTGGTCAGACAGTGCGGAAGCAAAAAAAGAATTAAATCGTGTCATGACTTCCTTGGAGCGTGAAGAAGTGCCAGAAGAACGTTTCCCAGAGTTAGAATACTTCGGACAAATGCACGGGACGTATCTATTTGCACAAAGCGATACTGGCTTGTTTATCATTGACCAGCATGCGGCACAGGAACGAATAAAATACGAATATTTTCGCGAAGAAATCGGGAAAGTGGGCGATGATTTACAGGAATTGCTTCTACCGATTATCCTTGATTATCCGACCAATGATGTGCTGACCATTAAGGAAAATGAGGAGCTACTTCATCAAGTCGGCATCTACCTAGAACCATACGGACAAAATAGCTTTATTTTGCGGTATCATCCGACATGGTATCCGCAAGGGGAAGAAGAGTCTATCGTGCGTGAAATGATTGATATGCTGCTTTCAACAGGCAACGTTAGCGTGAAGAAATTCCGAGAGGCAACGGCGATTATGATGAGCTGTAAACGTTCGATTAAGGCGAATCACTATCTAAATGATAGCCAAGCACGTGTCTTACTGGAGGATTTGGCTAAATGTAGCAATCCATTCAACTGTCCGCATGGTCGTCCCGTCCTGATTCACTTCACAAATAAGGATATGGAGAAGATGTTTAAACGAATTCAGGATCCACATATAAGTTATGGACAATAAGTTGAAAATGTCTGAAATTTACAGAAAATCATTTGTTATTATTTGACTTGGAATCAATAAAGTGGTTTCCTTATGTGTAGGGAGTCATGATTGGCTCGCAATTATATCCTGATTTTTTGAATACGTGAGAGCTTCATGCACGTACTTTATCTTAACGAGTTGGAGGTGTACGAATTGGAAGGTATGATCGGTATCGGTTTAGCGGCAGGTTTAGCAGCGTTAGGAGCAGCCATCGGTAATGGTTTAATCGTAAATGCAGCTTTAACCGGAATGAGTCGTCAACCAGACATGGAATCAAAACTACGCATGAATATGATTATCGGTGTAGCGATGGTTGAAGGTCTTGCTATTATTGCGATTGTTATCGCATTTATCATGGTCGGAAAAGTTTAGAAAACCAAAGAATAGACAGGCTCAAAACGAGCTTGCCTATTTTTATACGTAAGCGTCCCATAGCACGGTGACTATCGTCCGCAGTTTTCTCCTGTCATACTTGAGACATCAAGAATGACAGGAGGATTTTTATTATGGATCAAAAAGATATTGTACCGATTCAGTTC
>JAISJD010000011.1 GCA_031261705.1 Lactobacillales bacterium | reverse complement strand
ATTTACCATGGAATAAAAATATTCAATCCATTTGTGGCAGCAATATTTAGTATTTACCGATTCTTATTATGAAGGATCGGTTATTTGTGTTGTAGACACCTCACTATGGGACGCTTACTGACAATCAAAAAAGCAGCTCCACACGATTTCTCATGTGAAGCAGCCTAAGCTTTATTTATCAGATTTAGGTGTCACCACCATCATTTGACAAAGAGCCATTCTTAATTATCTTAAGAATAACCGGAGGGTGATCTCTATCCAATATACCTTGTTACTTCCCGCTTACTTTACGTTTTACTTAGCTACTGGATATTTCGTTTTAACTTTGCTAAAACGTCCGCTTGTGTGCTGTTACCTTGCTTTTTCAACACTTCCTAATTGAACAGAACCGCTTGTATCCGCATCTATGCTAAACAGTTCAAGGTCACAAAAATTAAAGCTAGGCATTGCGTTAACTCAATACCTCCACAGAATATAAAATGATTTTTCTTTATTTTTCAAATCACTTATGCAATCTTTCATATTACATAATAAGTTCCCTTCATTATAAAAGTTAAACATTCTTGGGTCTACTTCAGTTACTTTCACATATACAACATTAATCTCTTAGAAAAATTGAGTGGTAGAAATTTTCTAGTTGCAACAAACTGCTGATCTTCAAAATTGAATAATTTAAATCCTATAACCTAGTTAGTTTCGTTTATTTCATGAACAACTTTTATTTGAATCATATGCTTGAATGAACTGAATTTATCTTCAATAATTTTTTCTACCATAGAGGAATAGTTTTCTAAAATTATATAAAATCTTTCATCTTTAACAAGTACTTGAAATTTTTCTGAAATCTCCTTAGATAAGCTACATTCTATATCTCTTTTCAAAAACCAAGAATTATCATGTTTTATACAATCTGATATTCGTCCCAATAAATATAATTTATCATCTTTAAGATAACCCAAATCCCCCGTGTAAACCTCATCAAGTGCTTCAGCGGTATGATTAATATAGCCTTTAAATTTGTGATTACTTTTAACAGTTATATGCCCAATCTCATTTTCTTTTAGCTGATTCTCAGAATATAAATCTTTTATAGTCACATCTACAAAAAAACTTGGCATTCCAACACAATACTCACTCTCAAACCATTCTGTCGAATCAATAACAGATATTAATCCTAGTTCCGTTTGTCCATATAAATCTAACAATTTAGCATCTGGAAATGCTTCAACTGATTTTTCTCTTAAATATTGATGCATCACGCCACCTGTAATTGTAACTAATGGAACCTTATTAAAATTCATTTCGTTTGCTTCAGCAATTGAAATGAATTTTTTTATGCCATATATATTAGTCGTTAGAGATTCTACGTTTCCTTTTTCACACATAGTGACCATATCAGAATAATTATCCACATCAACTTGAAGGATAGTTTTACCTTCTTTCAATGTTGAAAGCATGGTTCCTAAAAACGGTCTAACTGAACTCCCCCTCGTAATGACATTAATGCCTTCATTTTGTACATTGATTGGAGAATTAATAAAGTTAAATTGATCGTACGAAACTATGACTCCTTTAGATTTCCCTGTAGTTCCTGAAGTGTATAATACTAATTTGCCACCATTATGATTGTACTTTTCAAGAAATAATTGAATGTCTTTTGGTTCTTCTTTCTCAATTATATCTTTGATATGAATTTTTTCAATAGAACTATTACCGAAATAAATAGTTTTATCCGTTAAAATAGTATTAGTCTTGTCAATATCTTCCTCTGAAATAACGATAATATCATTAGTAAATTCCACATCTTCATTTTTAGTATACTTGTGTCCATCATATGGGATTATTGAATTATCTATATTTAGTAAACTAGTCGCCAACAGAGCAGCTAACGCATTGGTTTCCTTTTGACAAATAGTGCATAGCTCACTTATATTATTTTCCGCTCTACTTAAAAAGCTTAACATTTTTGAAATTTTTTCATTTAACTCCAAGTATGTTACTTTTTCATTTATAGAAATATATGCATTTCTATCTGGAGCTAATTTAGCCATGTCACTAATGTTTTTTATTACTGACTTCATTTTTACAATCTCCTATTTTTTTGTTCTGATGAGAAATAAAGAACACATCAGGAATGCCAATGAAAAGCCTAATAAGACAGTTATGTTTGTTATTATACTTGACATATTTCCATTGCTTACTATAATCTTCTGAAACCCTTCAAGAGCCCAAGATTGAGGAACTATTTTTGCAATTTTTTGCATCATTTCGGGCATTAATCTTAAAGGAACCATAGTCCCCCCCAACGCAGCAGAAAATAGAACTATGAACAAGGAATAACCTGTAAGTTGTGAATCAGTTTTTGCTACTAATGATAGTAAAGCCCCTAAAGACGTGCTACATAAAGATAAAATAGCTATCATTACTAGCAAGGCAAACGAATCTTTTCCAAGACTCATTTTAAATGCTAAGCTTCCAAATAGAAACAACAAAAGAATTTGAAAGAAATTCACTATATAGTTTGGAATGAATTTTCCAAAATACAAATCAAACGAACTAGCTTTAGATATTAATAATCTCTTCCATGTTCCACTTTCTCTCTCTTTCAAAAATGATTTTCCTGACCATATCACGATAAAGAAGGCAAACATGACAGCATAGCCGGGAACATTTTGCTGAAATGAGTTTGGTGATGTTTTCTGATCATTACTAAATACATTTTCAACAGAGATATTTTGCTTTTCTACTTCTTCCTTCATCAATTTTTCGGTATCTTTACTAATACTTTCTTCTTTAACCTCGTTTTGAGGACTATCAATTGATAATTCCATGCCTAATTGACTTTCAATGCCTTTAACAGTTTCCGAGATAGCATCATTAACAAATTTATTAGTCATGTCTGCCTGTTTTCTACCATAACTCTCTAATTGGTACTTAACTTCAAAAGCTCTAGAAACTCCTACAATTGACTGAATCAATACATTCGCTGTAGTAGCTTGAGTAGCATCAGAAAACATTTCGATATTAATTTTAGTATTATCAATTATTGACTTTTCAAAACCTTCAGGTATTGTGAACAAAACAATATATCTATTTTCTTCCTTGTATTTAGAAAAGTCTTCTACTGTACTTATTTTTTCTAATTTGATCCCTTTTGACTCTTCAATTTTGGCCAAATAGTCACGAGATACTTTCGTGTTATCTTTGTCGAAATATCCTAAGGTAACTGGATTATCATTACTGCCGTACTCATTTTTTAGTGCAAAGCTCATGATGGTCATAAACATCAATGGCAATATTAATAGTACAACTAGCGCACTAGGATCTTTTAATAGAATTTTTATATCTTTTATTGCAATATACTTCCATCTCATCTTCATTATCCCTCCCTTAACTCTTTACCAGTTAGTATTAAGAACAATGTATCTAAGTTGGGAGAAGAATAATTTAGTGAATCAATTGTAATATTGTTTTTGCTTGTCTTATCTAACAATTCTTTTGTTATCTCTTCTATACTTTTATTAATACTAAAATAATAGGTTTCTTGCCTCACACTTAAAAATTTGACTTCAGGAATTTCTTCAATTATTGAAACTAGCTCATCATTAATAGATGAATTTTTAACTGTAAGCTCCAAAACACTCTTTCCTAAACTCTGTAACAGTTCCTTAGTTCGACCTTTCAAAATAACCTTTCCTTCGTCAATTATATAAATAGAATCGCATAGTTTTTCTACTTCATCCATATAGTGAGTAGTATAAACTAGTGTTTTACCTGCATCCTTTAAATTATTGATTATCTCATAAATATAATTTCTTGATTGAGGATCAATTCCTACTGTAGGCTCATCGAAAAAAAGAATTTGTGGATCATGAACTAAAGCAGCTCCAATATTTATTCTTCTTTTCATCCCACCTGAATAAGTTTTTACAGTTTTTTTAGCCTTACTCTCTAATCCAACCATAGTAATGATATCTTTAACTTTATTTTTAACTTTTTTTCGATCATTGATGTACATAGACCCAAAAAAAGCTAAATTATCTACAGCATTTAATTCTTCATACAGCGCAATATCTTGTGGAACATAACCGATGTTTTCTTTAGGAATTTTTTCTTCCCCATTATAAAAAATTGAACCACTATCTTGTTCATCTAAACCAGTTAAAATATTAATCAAGGTTGATTTACCAGCACCATTAGGACCTAGTAAGCCCGTCATCTCCCCTTCTTTAATAGAAATATTTTCTATATTAAGAGCTTCATAATCCCCATATCTTTTAACCAAATTATCAATTTTTACAAAATCCATATGTTCTCCTTCCTTTTTCATTTTTTTGAATAGACTATGTTAGATCTTCTATATAAACTGAGATATCCTCTTTATATCCTAAATATTTACTCATTCTAAAATGATTCAGTGCTTTCTTACGATTTCCTCCGATTTCTTCAGGAGTTTTATATAATAACATGCCCAATAAATAATGAGCAAAGGAGTCATATGGATTCCTTTGTATTGCTAATTCAGTATATTTTTTTAAACTTGGATATAACGTAATTTTTTCCATCAATGATTTTGAATCGGCTTCTAATCCAATAGCAGCAGCTAACCAAATATACGCTTCAGAAAAGTCATATTCTTTAATTACATTTTTAAAGTACAACTTAGCTTTTTTATAATTTTTATTTTGAAGCTCCTGTTTCCCCAATTCAATTTCTGCTTGAATTTTTTTTTCTCTCGAATTGTAAATGTAGATAGGTTTTCTGCTTCTTGGGTACTTAAAAATTTCTCCACGATTAACCAGTTCCCCCTCTTTAAAAATAAGAACTTTTATAGAGAGCAATTCTAATTTATCTTTCAATTCTTGCTCTACTTCAGATCTATTTATTGATTTATCTATATTGTACTCCATTCTTATTTCAACATCTTCATCTTTTACATGAACTTCCCAAAAAAATGGAACTTCGTTTAAAGCATAAATAGCCTCCTGAATATCGTACATATCTATTTCTTTTTCGCTTATCTTTATTACGTCTCCTAACCTTCCCCTAGCCTGAATCAATGTATTGCTATCTCCACAACTGCACTCTTCTGACAAAACTTCTATAATATCTTCAATTTCGTAATTTCTAATTTTCGAAGTACAATTTGATTTATTTGTTATATAAACATTCTTATTAAGACCTTTTGATAGTGAGTAAAACGCACCCTCTTGCTCTTTTTCTATCTGAAAATTTTCCTCATCAATATGCATCATCCCATATTTACAAGTATAACCAAAATTACCTACTTCTGTTGCTCCATATAAATTGAATACCTCAACTCCCCAATTGAGCTCAATATAATTCTTTCTGTTATAACTCAGCACTTCTCCAGCAGTTACAAAAGCTCGTAATTTAGGTAAATATTCCTTTGGAGAGAGTTGCTGAATGCTTAGTGCCTCGAATAAGAATTCAATTTCTCTTGGATTACCTGCAAAAACAGTCACCTCTAGTTCTTTCATCAGACTTAAAAGTTTAAAATATGGGGCCATTTCCGTTCTACTACTTACAGGGACAATAATTGATTTGCTTTTTCGAGCACTG
The DNA here is from genome assembly GCA_031261705.1 of Lactobacillales bacterium. Lineage (GTDB taxonomy): Bacteria > Bacillota > Bacilli > Lactobacillales > Streptococcaceae > JAISJD01. The sequence continues at coordinate 5,785 of JAISJD010000011.1, read as the reverse complement.
GCTTCAATTAAATGTGCTGGTAACGATAATGTATAAGGAAATCTAATCATGATTGTATCATTTTCAGACAATTGAACCCCTTTATTAATAAGATGATTAGACATCTTTTCTAAATCTTGTTCACTATACCAACCATATCCACGAATTCCACTAGTTCCAGATGACTCTACATATGTTATACTCTGGTCAATTTCCTTATCTAATAACTCTATTTGTGATTTGTCTTCTAAAACCTTTTTCGAAAACACCACTTCTTCGCTCATACAATATCCTCCTTTATTTTTTGTAGAATACTCGTTGATTTTTCCCTTTATGTTTAGGTATATCATCTGTAATTTCTACTTCACAATTGATATCAAAATTGTCTTTGAATAATTTCTTTATTTCTGATATTATTTCATTCTCTGATACATTGGAAAGCTGTTTTTCACATCTTATTGTTAACATTTGATTCTCTATGACAAATTGATACCACAACGTTATAAACTTGCTTTTTAATAGCACATTCTCCAATACCAATGGTGGAAAATTTCCTTCATTCAAACAAATTTGATCTCTTTCTCTACCAAAAAGGAATAATTTTTTCATTCCACAACCACAATCGCATATTTCTTCCGAAACAAACCCTTTGTCTTCAGTGTTGTATCGTATCATAGGCATTCCTTCTCTTAATAAAGTTGAAACAACAATATCTCCCATTTCTCCGTCTGAAACAGGTTCGCCATCCGCACCCAATATTTCTACAATCACATGACCTTCACAAATATGATAACCATTTTGTTTAATGCATTCTTTTGCAATTAATCCTATTTCGGTTGATCCATAAAAGAAAGTCATTTTGCAATTCCATTTTTCTTCTAATTGTTTTCTATAAGTAAATGAACAACCCTCTCCAGTTAAAATAAACCTTTTTATTTTGAAGTCTTTGGGATCAAACCCTAAACTTACTGCTTCATCATATAATAAAGCAGCATAAGAAGGGGTTGTTGTTATTACTGTTGGTTGATATTCTTTTAACAAATCTAAGGCTTTATCTACTGGTGCCATATATCCACCTTTTCCTAGTGACAATACCATAGATCCAAAAACAAATTGAAACAACCTTTGAAATCCCAATGCAGGTAAAGCAAATTCATATGGCAAAGCAATACCAACAATATCATCAGATCCAAATGGAAAAAGTCCATTATATTGGGGTAAAAGGTCATAAATATATTGGTCTGCTAGAGTATATGATATATATGTTGGCTTCCCTGTGGTTCCTGATGTAAGATGTAGCTGACCAATCTGTTCACTAGGTACACATTGAATCAAATCTTTTTCACCACGAATATCTTCTTTTAACAATAATGGTATTTTATTTAATTCTGAAAAAGTTAGGTTTTGAATTCTTTTTCGATAAAATTTATTATTTTCTCGAGCAAACTTTAAAACATTATTGAACGCCATTTTTTGATATTTTAGCGTTTCCTCAGAAGTATTATGCTCGAAATTTTTTTCTTCTTTCTCCAGTCTTTCAAAATACTCTATAATTCTAGGAAATACCACTTCATTTGTATTATCTTTTGCTTTAAAATAAGCCTTTTTCATAAAATATACTCTCCTTTTTGATAGGGCAACACAAAATTCATCTAAAAAACACCTTCTAGAACATGATAATATTAAGATTCAAGTACATTTTCTCTTCTCACCTCTCTAACTAAACCAAGACTATTGCTTGAGGTGGTGAAGCGCACATTAAACATCAATAGCTATTCTAGCTCCCTTTTTTGCTAATTTTTTTATCATCAGAACGCTCATTGATGAAGACTCGTTGTCAAATTATAATGGTTATCTAATCAGAAGTTCTTCATAGATTCTTTTGAACTCCTTCAATAAATATAATATGCTAATATATTGGCAACTAATAATGAAAGAACATGAGCAATTGTGAATCCTAAAAAACATGTCTAAACCCTTTCTTATGATCTCTTCCAGACATCTTAAATACAGCTAACGACATTACTCTGATTCTATGAACAACATCCCTCGAAATTCCCGTATCTAAAAAATACGAACTAAAGTTTTCCATTATAATTGCAATACCACTTGAAGAAGATACTGTTACTCCTCCAAAAAAATTGATGTAAGATTTAAACTCACAATAGAATTACTATTCTCCGAAAGTAACTGAAAAAACATTTTGAAAGCTTCTGATTGAGCCACGACATTTCCAAATCCCATAGACGAAGCTGTGGCCGAAAGCATTTATTACACCTTTATTTAGAGCATCAATATCTTTTTGAGCCACCATAAAATATATTATTGATAAGATCATCGCTGGATACACTCCATTTACATCTGAAAATATTCCAAAAAGAATTACAGTTAAAAATAATATTATTATCGGAATAATTGATATGTAAAAACTTCGACAATTTCAAGTATAATTTAGCCACCCATAATATTTATCTAGTTATTTAATTGTTGATACTGTTTAGGCTAGATTTTATATTGAGCAAAGGGATGGTAGTCTGATGGACAGACTGGTCATGCTAGGCTTCGCAGACGTGTAGTCATCCCTTTGCTCAATGTCAAATCCAACTGGAAGCTTACGCAGCGCTTGATACATGTAGCTCCTGTTCGAATGCTTCGTGTGGTGTTGCATACCCTAGAATTTTTCTAGGAAGGTTGTTCATCCAGTTTTGAACTCGACGAACACTTGAATGACTGACACCTCTCATGTTTGTTCCTTTAGGGATGTTGCGTCGAATCATTCGGTTATGATTCTCGTTCCTCGTTCCCATGAAGAGTATGGGTACGTGAAAAATACACGTCTACGACATTCTTCAATGTTTGCGATAAGTCAGAGAACTCTGAACCATTGTCTGACGTGATGGTCTTGAATATCTTAGGGAAGTGTTCACCGGCATTACTTTTGATGTCTTGAAGCGCTTTAGTTACTGGATTAGTTGATTTTCCGTCAATCTTCACAATAACCTCAAAGCGAGTTTTTCTTTCTGTTAAGGGAGAAGACATTGGTCTTGTTTTGATTTTTCTCCAATGACAGTGTCGATTTCCCAGTCGCCAAAACGCTCACGAGAATCAACAATATCTGGTCTTTTTTCAATAAGTTCACCAAGAATTTTCTTGTTTTCTCTGACCTTAGCCTTCTGGTATTGCGAGAAAGTTTCATCTGTAAGTCCAGGTTGATTGTCTGCATGAATCCTTTATCAATCCAATTGTAGAGCGTTGTGGTTGAAGGATTAGATGTTTTGGTATTTCACCTTCTAAGTTGGCTCTACCGACCACAGAGTCAGGAGAAAAATCATATTCAAGCATCATTTTATCTGCGCAATCAACGAATTTTTGGTCATCAAGCCATTTCGGACAACGTCCGCAGTTCTCTCTGGCATAATCATATTTCACTTGCCCTGCTTCTGCTGAATAAATCTCGAAGTCCAGTTCCTGACCGTTGTAGATGCGTTTTTGTTGAACTGTACCATCTTTGATTTCTTGGTTAATGGTTTGTGGCGCTTTACCTAGCTCTTTTGCGATTTCTCTGCGTGACCACTGTTGAATATTGAACCAGTATTCAATTAGTGCTCGTTCTTTGTACGAAAGGTGTTTTCCTTTGCGTGATTCTGTGTTATTCACGATTTGCGTCATAGTGATTTCATCCTTTATTGTTTGTTGTGGTAACTTCAATAATACATGAAATTCGCTGTGACGTTTTTTTATCGAATCAAATGGCTAAGTTGATTATAAAATTTGCCAGGAAATAAAATTTTACACCAGTGAAGAAGTTCAGCAGGTTCTTTCTTATTTAGAGAATAAAGTTAAGCAAGTCAACAGTAAAAATTTACTCTATAAATATTTCGCTGAATGGGACTTAACTATGTATAGATTATTAGCATTTAGTGGTATTTGTGATGGTGAAGCATTGGCATTAACTTGGAAAAACGTGAATTTTGAAAAAGGATTACTAACGATCAATAAAACATTATCACTAACTAGAAATGGTTATTCTGTCTTACCTCCTAAAACAAAATCTTCTTATAGGGTAATTTCTATTGACGATAAAACATGCAAAATTTTAAAACGATGGTAGCTTAGACAAAAAGATTTTTTTCCAAGCTAATACAAAAAAATAAGAATATCATATTTTCAGATTATAAAGGACAATATTCACAAAGTCAAGCATTATATCAGCGCTCTTCTAGATTATCTGCTTTTGTAGGATTGCCGAATTTAGGCACACACGGCTAGCGGCATACTCATGCTTCTATGCTTTATGAAGCAGGTGTACCTATGAAAGAAACACAAGAACGATTGGGACACGCTAGTTTGGAAATGACAAACTCGATCTACACTCATTTAAGCAGTAAACAAAAAAAATGCCACAGCCGAAAACTAGCTAAATTTGCTAATTTCTAAGCTGTTGGCATTCAATCACCAAATAATAAAAAAGAAAAAGGCTAGAACCCTTATCACACAAGGATTCTAGTCTCATAATTAAAAGCTTATTTAGCTACTGGATAAACAGATACTTGTTTCTTATCGCGGCCTTTACGTTCAAAACGTACGACACCTTCGACTTTAGCAAATAAAGTATCATCTCCACCGATACCAACATTGACACCTGGGAAGATTCTAGTACCGCGTTGACGGTATAAAATAGAACCACCAGAAACAGTTTGGCCATCTGCAGCTTTAGCACCTAAACGTTTAGATTGAGAATCACGTCCGTTAGATGTAGAACCGCCCCCTTTTTTATGGGCGAAGAATTGTAAGTTCATTTTTAACATATGGAAAGCACCTCCTATAAACTTATTTCGTTGTTTTTACTTGAACATACTGACTGTACTCCTCTTCAATCTCGGTCAGACCGATTAAAAGACTTTCCATCAGAATACGTGTAATTTGAATTTTTTCTTCTGTTAATCCAGCGATAATCTCAAAATATAAGTAACCACCCTCAGCTTCATCTGCCATATCAACGATTGGTTGATGACCTGCTAATGCTTCGATACTGTTTACTGCATTGAACGTTAATGCTGAAACACCAGCACAAACGATGTCGTGACCAGCTTCACCATTCATCGCATGTCCTGACAATGTCACGGAAACGATGTCGCCTTCAGAATCTCTTTTGAAAGAAGCTTTAATCATAGATTTCGCTCTTTTCTCATTGGATACAATTGCTACTAAGCATTGATTGCTTCGATAACAACTTTAGTGTACGGTTGACGATGACCTTTTTTAGTGTGAGAATGTTTTTTAGGTTTGTATTTGAAAGAAACGACTTTCTTTTGTTTGCCATGTTTTTCAACTTTACCTACAACACTTGCACCTGCAACAGTTGGAGTTCCAACTACTGTAGATTCACCACCAACTAAGATAACTTCGTCAAAAGTAACAGTTTCGCCAGCTTCCACGTTTAATTTTTCAACGTAGATTTCTTGACCTACTTCTACTTTCACTTGTTTACCACCAGTTTTGATAATTGCGTATGCGCTCATTACGGCACCTCCTTATTTATTGTTAGACTCGCCTTCCTAGGTGCCACGAATGTAGACTTAAAACCCACTCAGTGCGGTTGCACATGTGGAGTACACAAATACAACATTAGTATCATAGCAAAAAGAACCTCGCAAGTCAAGGCGAAGTCCTTATTTCGTACATTTTTAAAAATTGTATATTTAAGTTAGCCACTCTCGCACAATAAAAAGTGCAACAAAAAACATTCTCTTGTACACTTATAATAACGACAAAATAAGGAGTGCAAGAGAATGCAAAACAATCA
>JAISJD010000010.1 GCA_031261705.1 Lactobacillales bacterium | reverse complement strand
GTTCGCGTTCTTTTTGTCGTTAATTAACAGAAATAGGGTGTGGATAACATTTTCCAAGTTTCATCGGAAGTTATCCACACCCTATTTCTTATTGAGAAGCTAGTTTTGTCCCAGCCTCTCAAGCTTAAATTTTATTATTCAGTAACATAAGCCCATTTATAATCCCATGAAGCGCCGGCACCATGATGAACGACATCTTTCACTTTTGTATTAATTAAATGACCTTCAGCTTTTTGGAAAACTGGAATTGTTCCCATATCTTCTTTTACTAATACATCTGTTGCATCTTTTAAGTCCGCCCAACGTTTTTCAGGATCTCCTGCATTCGTTGTATTAGAAGATTTCACTAAAGCATCGTATTTTTCAGAGCTATATTTTCCACGGTTATAAGAGTTGCCAGTGGTGAATAGGTCTGTGAAGCTTGATGGGTCTGCATAGTCTGCTCCCCAACCGCCAAGAACAACGTCAAAGTCTCCAGAATTTGAACGAGATAGACGTACGGAGAATGGTACTGGAGAAAGTTTTACCTTTACGCCAGACAAGTTTTTCTCAACGTCCCCTTGAATTTTTTCAAGAACTTTCTTCGTTGTATCATCATCAGAAGCGATAATGTCGATTTCTAATGTAGAGATACCTAATTCTTTCTTAGCTTTTTCCCAATATTCTTTTGCCTTTTTCGCATCAGATGGGTTTTGATTGCCGACTTCTTTCGCAAAGTCTTCTTTTGTCTTAGGGTCTTTACTCATATCTATTGGAATAATTCCTGTTGATACGACAGAACCGTCCCCTAATACGTTGTTTACTAAGCTTTTACGGTCAATTGCCGCTGAGAACGCTTGACGTAGGTTCACATTTTTCCAAGCGTCAGCATTTTTACCTGTTGCTTGGTTCATTTCCATATAAGAAGTACGTGATTCTTTGGCAGAGAAGAACGCTGGGTCACTTGACATTTGTTGTGCTTGTTCACCAGATACAATGACATCGTCGGCTTTTTTCGCATCAAATAAATTCAAACCTGTTGAAGTATCTTTGATAACGTTCACGTTAATCGTTTCAAGCTTAACGTTTTCAGCATCCCAATATTTTTCGTTTTTCTTGTATTTCCATTCTGTATCAATTCCTGGTCCGTCAAAGTCTTCTAATGTAAATGGCCCATTGTAGATTGCTTTGTCAGATTTTGAAGCAAACTCTTTCCCTTGTGTTGTCACTTCTTTTTCATTTAATGGGAAGAAGCTTGGGAAAGCTAATAAATAATCAAAGTATGGTGTTGCTTGTTCTAAAGTAATTTCTAATTCATAATCACTTACTGCTTTGATTCCTAATTCAGATTTATCTTTTTTGCCTTCAGAAATTTCTGCTGCATTTTTCACTGGAGCAAATAAGTAAGCATATTCGGAAGCCGTTGCTGGATCAATCGTGCGTTGCCAACTGTAAACATAATCTTTAGCGGTTACAGGCTCACCGTTTGACCATTTCGCATCTTCACGTAGTTTAATAGTATAAATTGTGTTATCATCAGAAACTTTGGCTTTTTCCGCTGCTCCTGCTGGTTGAGGCTCATTGTTTTTATCTAAGCGATAAACTCCTTCATACACTTGGTTTAATGCAGTAAATGAAATGGTATCCGTCGCTACAGATAAATCTGCTGAGGGCATTTCTTGTGTAACTGTGGTATTAAAAATCTGATCTGCTGCTAATTTTCCCGATTCCTTTGACGAGTCGTCGTCCTTACTAGAAGATGAACCACAGCCGGCAAGTGTGATAGCAGCTACTCCAACTAAACCTAATGTTACTAGATATTTTTTCATACTAAAACTCCTTCTTTATAACACGACCGATGGCACGTCTGTTATTATTTGAATTTTCTTACAATTACAAATATAATGGATTTGTTATGAAATGTCAACATTTCTTCCACTATTTTATCGCTTATTTTAAGTTTGTTCGTAAAAACGGTTCGAAGTGTCTAAATTAAGGACTATACGAGTGTTTAACTTTGATTTTGTCCGTTTTTACCATGGAGAAACAAAGTCGTAAAAATATTGTCTTGACTGTTATTGTTTTGCAAATTCTTTTTCTTATGTGAAAATTTGTATTTAAAAAAGCCACTTCATGATGAAATGACTCATTTTGATTTATCTTTTTAATTTCCGTTCTTCTCTTCGCATTTTCCTTGCCTGTTTTCTTTCTTTCTTGTTCGTCCAAACTGGATAAATCCGATGATTGTTAAAATCGCAAGAACATTGGCAATAGTTGCTAGAAGAATCACCACCCAATTATTAGAAGAATAAAACAAAATATTTAAAGTTACGACATAAAAAATCATCCCAAGTTTATACAAATTCATTCGTTGCTGACTTAAAAACTTCATAAGGATTCCCCTTTCTTTTCACAAAGTTTTATAATTGAGAAACATTCTCAATTACGATTATACAGAAATTTCGTTTCATTGAACAGAGAAACAGGGAATTTGGCGCACTAAAAAAACGAGAGAATCATTCCCTCGTTAAAAACCTGCCTTTAATTGTGCTTTACGAAGTTCCATGCGTTTTAAATCTCTTGGAAGAAAGACACGAATCTCATCTTCGTTAAACCCGATTAATAGACGTTTCCCATCGCTAATCATCGGACGACGCAATAAACTCGGATGCTTTTGTATCAATTCAAGTAGCTCGCTCATGGATAAATCATCAAAATCAATGTCTAACTTCTGAAAAACCTTGGAACGTGTAGAAATCAAATCCTCTGTTCCATTTTCAGTTAGCTGTAAAAGCCCACGTAATTCTTCCGCATTTAGCGGTGTCGCAAAGATATTTCGTTCCTCAAAGTCAATTTTGTGTTCAATTAACCAGGCCTTCGCCTTGCGACAGGACGTGCAACTCGGTGAATAATAAAGTGTTAACATGTACCCCCAACCCCTTCAATAGATTTCTTCCCTCACCTATGTATTTTCCTACTTTACATGTTACAACATTTTCAAGCAATTTTGAAACTAAATTTTCTATTTTGTTCACAAAAAACTCATTTTTTTTGAGAAAAACACTTAAAAATCAAAAAACAACAATTTTCTTTAATATTTTATTAGAGATTGTCTAATTAAAAATAAACAAAAAAGCGAGAAAATTCACTCTCTCGCTCATTAATTTTTAGGTTTTTTTAGATTGGAGGCTTCTTCTTCCATATTTCCACGCATCTCTTGCAACATATCATGATAGACGATTCGTCCGTTCTGTGGGGAAGGTGCCGTTTCTTCAGCGATTCGTTTCACCGCTTCAAGGTATTTTTTCGCATAATACTCCCAAATTCCCATGTTTTTTAACTCACTGGCACACAGCGTTCCTTCATGAAAACAGAGATCTGCATGGTCTGCTGGAGAGAGCTGTTTCTCTAGCAATTTGGAGGACTCTTTCTGCTTTTGTAAACAACGATAATATAAATCGAAATTCAAAAAACCGTTATCCAGCATAGCAACGAACCCATCTTGTAACAACATCTCGACTACATTTATCCCACGATAATAAGCTTTCCAATATTGATTGTCCAATTGCGCTCACCTCACTACAAAGTTAAGACAAATCGCTTAGAAATGTGAAAAACAAAGGCTTTCTACTTCATCTAACTCATTTCCATTCGTCCTATCAGACTCTTCCTCGACAAAAAAACGTTTTCACTCTTTGTTATTTATAATATCATTAATCAGTTACACAATCAAATAAAAGGCTATTTTTTACAAGACATTATACAACATTAAAAATAAAAAGCAACTGAAATCTCAGCCGCTTTTAGTCATTTTTTCTATTTTACACTTCAAATTCAATCATGTAAGGAGCCATTGCCGTATTATAGATTGCTTTAGAATATTCTACGCCCACTTTTTTCTCTGAAAAAGATTGACGTGTCCGGCATAGCGCATGAGTCGTTGAAGTTTTTAATATGTCTTGTTCCTTCTCAGTTAGCTCTTTAACGGTAAAGAAATCATGAAATTTTTCTATTTCAATGCCACGGCGTAGCATTAACTGATACAAAGATTGCTCATCTAACTCTTGAGGTGTCATGTCCCTCACGCTAGCTGGCAGATAATACTCATAATAAATATAAGGCTTGCCGTCTAGGAGGTACGTCCGGCTCAAATGAATCACGGATTCTCCCAGAAAGGGATAGGCCTCATGCGTTGGCTTTAGATTCATCGCCTTTAATTCATGGTTCACCCGCTCCACCTTACGACCAGACTTCGCAAGCTCCTCGGTAAAGGTGGTTGCCTTTGACAGCTTGTTATAGGGACGATTATTTAGAACCATGGTTCCCTTGCCACTTTTCCGTGAGACATAATTTTCATTTACAAGAAGGTCAATTGCTTTTCTGACGGTAATTTTACTGACGCTAAATAGTTCTTCAAACTCTATCTCTGTTGGCAGTAGCTCCCCCACCGGATAACGACCAGAAAGAATATCTGAGCGAATACTATTGGCTATTTCAATATATAAAACCTTCGTTCTTTGAACCATCAATGACGACCTCCTAATTACTAGCTAATATTTTTAAGCGCTTATATAATTTCCTTACGCTCCTACTCATACTGTGCTGATATAACAATAATTATACCATGATTATTAGCGAATTAACTCTAAATTAGGTTGTTCCATCGTTCTTTTCACTTGTTCGATAGTGGTTAGTGGGGTATCTCCATTAATTGTATGAGCAATCACGGCATTCACCGTTGCAAATTCCACACAATATTCTGGGGAAATATTTTCCATCATGCCCCAAATAATTCCCGCCGCAAACGCATCTCCTGCACCGATTCTATCCAAAATCGTTAAATCATAGGCATTTGACTCATAATAGTGGAACTCCCCATCCACTAAAGTTGCCAAAGTGCCGACTAATTGTTTCGAGCCGTTTTGAATCCGCTTAGTTCCCGCAAAGGCGGTCAGCTGGTATTTCCGAAGAAAACGTTCCACGAGCGCTGGAAACTGCTCGTTCTCAGGTAAATTCTTATTGATTTCCATGCCGAGAATGTCCGTCAAATCCCGCACACCACCAAAAACAATCGAGCTGTAAGGAAGAATTTCTTCATAATAGCCTCGTACTTCCTCATAATCCTTGTCGTTCAGACTTGCACGATAATTGAAATCAAAACAAATTTTCTTTTCTTGCCTATGTGCCTCTTTTGCCATCTCAAGCGCTGACTTTCTTGTATTTTCCGTCAAGCTGATTGAAATGCCACAAATGTGAAGATAATCCACCGCTGCCACAAAAGATGAAATCGCATATTGATCTACACTGGATTGACCAAATGCACTATTTAACCGATTCAGATAAGTTACTTCTGTCGGACGCAGACCGTAGCCAATTTCCGCAAAAAATTGTCCAATATGGTTGCCGTCCTTATGAATATACTGGGTGTCAATGCCTAATTTTTGTAAATTCGCCTGTGCAACCTCGCCTACTCGATTGTTCGGTAGCGCCGTCAAAATCGTTGAGGACATGCCAAACTTCGACAAATTTGCCAGAATATTGACACCCGTTCCTGTAAAGGAGTATTTCAATGTATCTGTTTGTTCTAACATAAAATATTCAGGTGGGGAAAAACGTAACATAACCTCCCCAAATGCACCAATTTTCATCTTACTATCCTTTCATTACAGAGTTGAGACGAATCGTTCAGAAATTATGGAAAATAGGGAAATCTGTTAAACAGCGTTCAAAGTTTACTTTCATCATGCTAGTTCTGCTTAGAAATCTATTTCCTAGCAGGAACTAGCATCTTTTCCCATTGATTTCTATTCGTCGTGCTCGACCTCATTACAAACTCAAGTTTCCACTCTAGGATCTAGCTAAGATTCCTTTTGAAATTTCCAATAATTTTGCGACATCTTCAGGTTTTGTGTCTCCAGTTTCTTTGTCGATAATCGAGCTATACACATGTGGAATAATTTTCTTCACGCCCGCATGAACCGCAATTTCAACGATTTCTTCAAAGTTTTCAAGGTCGATTCCACCAGTTGGTTCCAAGTAGAAATCAAATGCTGCACACGCCTCTGCTACCGCTTTAAATTCATCAATATGTGCTAAACCTTTCATCGGGAAGTACTTCACGGAACTTCCGCCCATATCTTGCAACAACTTAATCGCTGTTTCAATCGGTACTTCGGTTGCGGGTGCTTCACTACTTAAAGGGCCTGTCGCAATATTGACATAGCCGACTTTGCCGGTTGGTGAAACTAACCCATTGATAATCGTTTCCCCTTGACCTAATAATGCCCGAGTCGCACCAACACCTGTAAATACTTGGTTCACGTGTTGAGGTTGTAAAACTTTGGATAAACGAGTCACCATTTGGCTTTGATTGGGGTCGCCCGCACCTAACCCCACAGATAATGCATTATCCGTTGCTTCAATGTAACGCTTCATATCTTCAATCGCCGCTTCATCTGTCGCATAATTTTTTGACAATACGCCTAAAACGACATGCCCTTCCGCTGCTTCATAACAAGCCTTCGCATTTTCCACGGAGTTTGCTAGAACGTTTAAACAAATTCTATCCTCTAAATAATTGGGTGTTAATTTCATTTTCATTTCTCCTAACGTAAAATTTCTGCTAATCGAGTAACAATAAGATTCATTTCTTCTGTATTAACGGAACGAATATCAAATTCAATAATCCCGTTATTGGCTTGATATTCCCGAACATAAATTGCAGGTGATTTTTCCTTTAATTCCGCAATGACTTCTTTGGCGGTTTTATCGCTGTTCACACGGACACTGGCACGATAAATTTCTCGACCTGCCCCGTCTTGTACACTAGTTGCGGATAAGCCGTTGATTTTATTCAATGCTGTTAAAAATGGCATCAAGCGTTCTTTCATGCTTTCCCCGCTTTCAGAACCAAGAGCGAGATAATCCGTCACCGCTTGCGTCAGTCCTAAGATATTATCCTTACCAATCTTCATGGCACGACCAATCCCTTTGCCTTGCAAACGTGTCCACTCAACGAGTTCTTTCTTTCCAATCACTAGCCCAGAGCTTGGACCTTCTATCGCTTTCCCACCACTGTAAATCACTAGGTCTGCGCCAGCTGCGATATATTTGAATAAATCTTCTTCCGCTGCGGCATCCACAATCAGTGGTAACTCATGCTTGTGCGCCACTTCGGCAGCTTCGGCAACGCTCAACATGCTTTTTTGCACGGTGTGATGACTCTTAATGTAGAGAATCGCTGCAGTATTTTCTGTTATCATGCTTTCAATATGGTCGCTGCTACACATATTCGCATAGCCCGCTTCTACTAATTTTCCGCCACCGAGTTCAACCATGACTTCAACTGGTGTGCCATAATCCACATTATGCCCTTTTGGTAAAATGATTTCACGTTTTTGAATCTTATCTGTATACGGGTGATACACGTGATACATAGACCCTTTTCCAATCACGCCTGCAATACTTTGCGCAATCCCAGCCGATGCAGAGGAAACAATCTGTGTATCCTCAACCTTTAGTAAATTCGCCAAATATTTCCCCGTCTGGATACTCAACTGTTCCATTTCAAAGAAGCTTTTTCCGCCAAACTTTTGTGCGTCAAGTACTGCGTCAGAAACACGAGATACGCCTAGAATTGTCATTTTTCCAGAGGCGTTGATGACCTCTTTTAAGTGTAAACTTTCATTCGTTAATGTCATAAATCACTCCACCTATTATCGCTTTTTGTGGCTCTAAAACCTCATCTGTTGTCCGTTCGTTGCCATTTGAATCTATTAATACTTTCATTGTGTCATGAATTTGGAAAATTGTAAAATCAGCGTCATAGCCAACTTCCAACTTTCCTTTGGTTGTTAAGCCAAGCTGTTTTGCCGGTGCTTTCGTTACCTTTTCAAGAATTTCTGACCAGCTATAACCGACCACATGTAATTTTTCCATGGTCGTCGCTAAATTGTAAACTGGGCCATTTTTACGATTACGAATATAAATATCCGTGCTAATTGAATCAGCTTTGATTCCCTCATGAAGAGCCTCTTCCGCCACTTCAAAATTAAAGCTATCCGTTCCATGCCCAATGTCGAAAATCACGCCTTCTTCTTTACAATGCACCGCAAAATCTTTCAATTTCTTTTGATTGAAATCATAAATACCATTGGCTTTTCCATTAAAACAATGGGTGAGAATGTCTCCTTTTTCCACCACATCGACAATTTCTTCTAAAGTTGGTGGCGCACTCCCGATATGTACCATAAGTGGCACGTTCCCTAATTCTTGTTGAATTTTTTTCGCCATTTTCAGCGGAGTAATCCCGTTCTCCCCAACAACACTTTTACTCATTCGTGCCTTAATTCCTAGAATAAAATTCGGATAATTTTCTCTGATAGATAAAATCTTTCCAAGTTGAATCTTCTCTAAATCTGAAAGTTCATCTTGCGTAATAATTCCTTCTTGAGAAATATTCAACAAAGCATAGACATTTGTTTTCGCCTCTTGTGCTAGAGGATAAAAACCTGAAATCGTATCCGCCCCAGTCGAACCCGCATCTACAATCGTCGTTACGCCCTGCTTTACCCCAACCTCATCTGGATAATCATAATATAAATCTAATTTTTCAAAACAATGCACATGACCGTCAATCCAACCGGCAGAAAGATAACTTGTTTCGTCTAACAGAAGAAGTTCTTCCGTTCCATTGCCTTGAATCTCAGGAGCGATTTCTTTAATTTTTCCGTCTACAACCAAAATATCGAAACGTCCCTTTGAATCAACCGTCCTTACTTGTTTCATTAATAGTTCCCTGCTCATACTTCCCACCTCATTTACAAAGCTAAAAGGAATTGCTCAGAAATTATGGAAAATAAGAAAAGCAAGTGAAGGTGCTTTCTACCTTTGCCTGATTTTCGTTTTTCCACTGATTTCTATTCCTCGTGCTCGACTAATTACAAAGCTAAAATCTTTAAGCAATGCACTCAAATATTTTGTATGAGAGCAGCCTCGATAAACTACTCTCATACAAAGACATGCTTGCAATGTTGTTGCAATAGTTTATTCTCCGTTTTCCTCCATCTATTCCTAACGTTAGACCTAGGATTTCACTACAAATCGGAATTTACTCCACGGACGAAGAAATTCTAATAAGAAAAGTTCTTCCTTGCGAACTCGTGCGACTAGATTTTTTCTCTCATCTGCATGAGGTTCTAAAATCACTTGAAGTTCATTTTTATATTTTCCAAACTGATCATTTCCTACCACAACATCGCCTTGTAATAAGGATTGTGTATTGTCGTGTGGTGGATTTGCCTCATTTTTATATTTCTTACGAACCTCTGTAGAACGAGCCATTGCCGAAGTAATATCCCCACGTCTGACATGTTGTTCCTCTAAAACGATTTTACGTTCCACATCTGAGATTTCCTCCACAAGCGCCACCTCAAGCTCTAATTGATAACGATTCACTTCACTTAGGCGTTTTAATTCTTCCTCAGAAGCATACGCATTTCCAATCACGACATCATCAATCAAATTTGTCGCAAAAAGGTGCTTTGCTTGCACTTCCACTGGTAAATGACGGTGCATTTCTAAAGTTGGCAAGCCATCATTAATATCCCAAGGTCCTCCTGTTGCCACTTGAGAACTGATAAATGCTGCGGTACGTAAGCCTGCACGTTTAAAACGTTCGGAACATTTTACGAAGAAATCGTAAGGTAATGCCGTATTTTCTTGCGGATAAAAATTATGACATCCGTATAAATACGGAGTGTTTGCTTGATACGTCAAAATATTATCCAGATAAGCGACATCATTACTCATATTTAGCTCAATTGCCAAGCCATAAGGATTATACGTTAGTAAGGCTTCCTTATTTCCATCAAAACCGACATCTAGGCGGATACCATCTGCCCCAAGCTCCGCAAAGAAAGATAAATCGTCATAAGAAATGCCTAACTCTTCAAAAATGTTCGGCGCAATATCCAAAATCACTTCATAACCTAATTCTTTTGAAAAGTGAATTAACGATTGAAATTTTTCCTTAACAGCTTCTTTCCCCTCCGTCACTTCTAACATACTCATAAAAATTCGGGTAAAGCCGTAGCTATTCGCTAAACGAAGATAAGCCTTGTCTTGTGCCACATCTGAGTGGTCTGGGTAAATGGAAACCCCTAGATTTCTACGCATATTAATCCTCTTTTCCTTCTTGTTCTAATTGTTGTTTTTCAAATACTTTAAAGAATGGATAGTAAATTGCTAGTGAGATAAAGAAATTCACAATAACTAATAACCCAGCCGCAATACTCCAGTTGGTACTAATCCAACCAGCAATTGGCGCAATCATTGCAAACGGTAAACGTGCCATCATCATCGGGACAACATTTGTAACAGTTAAAAAGTAAGATAAGGTTGTCGTTACTAACGGTGCTAAAATAAATGGAATCGCTAATACGGGGTTCATGACAATCGGTGCCCCAAAAATAATCGGTTCATTGATGTTAAAGAGTCCCGGTAAGAAAGATAAACGACCCAAGCTCTTCAAGTATTTATCTTTAGAGAACATGAAAAGTACCACTAATGCTAAAGTCGAACCAGCACCACCAATCCATACAAACCATTGTAAGAATTGTTCTGTAAAGATATTTGGTAAATGATGTGCGCTTGCACCAGCTTGAAAAGCATCCATGTTTTCTGCAATAGACATATCCCAGAATGGACGGATGACTGGACCAAGAATAGCCGCCCCATGAATCCCAAGTGACCAAAAGAATGTAATCAAGAGAACGGTTAATAATCCACCAAACAAGCTATTTCCAGTCAAAATTCCTTTAAGTGGCATTAAAATAGAACTTAAGAAACCATTAATATCAAAACCAATAATATGACGAATTACCCAGAAGAAAATCAAGATAACTGCACCAGGAATTAAGGCAATAAATGAATTTGAAACTTCTGGTGGCACTCCTTCAGGCATTTTAATCGTGATGTTTTTTTCAATAAAGAAACGATAAATTTCAACAGATACAATAGCAGTAACAATCCCAGCGAATAACGAACCTGAGCCAAGAGAACCAATGCTCATGTAACGTCCAGCCGCAATTACACCGTCAACGTTTTCTTTTACTTGAACGGGTTGAATAACTGTTACTAGGAAAGCCATGACAGAAAGGATCCCTGCAGTAAGCTTGTCTAGTTTGTACGAACCTGCTAGGGCAGAAGCAATTCCAAATGTTCCATAAAGTGCTAGAATACCAACTGTCATACGAAACGGAACATCAAGAACCGCACGGTATGGTTCAATCATTGCATTTAATGAGTCTATTGGCAAATTTAATAAAATGGTAAAAAATGAACCGACAATCGTAAGTGGCATGGTGGCGATAATCCCTTTTCTGATAGCTAAAAGGTGTCGCTGTGTCGCAAGTTTGTTTGTTACGGGCATAATCTTGGTTTCTAAAGTGTTCACTATGTTCTGCATTGTTGCTCCTCCAATTAAGTTGCTAGTAATTTTGTCCGAACCGTTCGTTTTGAATTCGATTACATTATAACATTATAATGTTTGCTTATGCAATTAAAATTATGAAGTTTTTTCACTTTTTGTATTTTTTAATTTTAGAGAAAGAGAACAGGAGGAAGTTATCTAATGAAGAAAATAAAAAAGCACCAGAAATAATTCCAGTGCCCAAAAAGAAATTTTTATAATCCACCGTAAATTGCTTTATATAAAGCAATTGCAACGATTGAAGCCAAGATTGGTGCAAGAACTGGCACCCAAGCATACCACCATTGAGAATCCCCTTTGTTTTTAAGGATTGATTTTGGTAGAACAGCGTGCAATAAACGAGGACCAAAGTCACGTGCTGGGTTCAAACCAGGTCCAGTTGGTCCACCTAATGAAGCGACTAATGTCATTACTAAGAAACCAAGTGCCAAGTGAGAAACAGAAAGTCCTGCTGCTTGGAAGCCTGTTGTTGCTTCTTCCGCACCGAAGAAATTCTTAGTCATAGCAATCGCTCCAAAGAATAAAACGAATGAACCGAAAAATTCATTAAGGAAACCATTTAAGCGACTACCCGCATTGTCAATTGTTGAAAATGAACCTAAAATATGGTTTGTTTCAGTTGTTTGATCAAAGAATGGTTTGTAGACAGCAACGACAACCAATTGCCCTGCCATCGCACCTAGAAGTTGGGCAATAATATATTGAATCACGTGTGCCCATGGGAAATATCCAGAAGCCGCTAACCCAAGTGTAAACGCAGGATTAATATGGTTTCCAGAGATATGTCCGAACATTAATGCAGGAATCATAACCCCACATCCATAGCCCCAAGCGATAGTCATCCAACCTGAAGCATGACCTTTTGTTCCTTTCAAATCAACGTTTGCAACAGCACCATTTCCTAAGATGATGAGAATTGCTGTTCCGAAAAATTCTGTGATGTACTTCAACATCCAAGCATTTGAAGTAGATGAAGCGATTAACTCTTGCCATGATACACCCATGTTTTTTTCTCCTCCTGAAAAATAATAGTATAATTTCTTATTAACCCTAATGTCTCGGTCAATTAGTGATTTTAACAAGTTTTTTCACATTTGTAAACAAGCAACCAGAGTGAAAGCGAAAACAATCTAAATAAGTAAAAACTTACAATTATAAACGAATTATAGCAATTTCATGGTATAATTAAAAGTTAGCGCTTTCGTATTTTTTCTCCGCTTTTTAGAGGAAAATTCACAAGCTGAAAATGGTTGCGTTTTCTATTCTTTAAATCCATCATTTATAAAGAAATCACTTGTTATATTTGAAGAAAAGCACATGAATAAAACATCTGTCATCACAGCTTTCTATGTCTTAACACACCCTTTCACCTGTTATCAATGAGAAGTAGTTCACTAACTTGAATAAAAAAATAGAAGACATGACACTTGTTCACCCCTTTTTTATGATTTTTTCTTAGGTAATTTTTACTCAAAAAATCGTACTCCCTTATGTCTAAGAAAGTACGATAATCCATTTTTCTACCTATTCTATTCCACCGTTTTGCTTTTCTTCTCTTGTAGCGCCCAAGGCAAATACATGAAGAACCACACAATCAACAATAACCCAATCATACTTAGTAGATAGTAATTGCCAAAAAGTGTTTGTAAAAACTCAAGTGGAGACCCCGGTGCAGAGGTGTTCAAGAAAAAGAAGTTCGTTCCTAACTGCCGATTCAGAATTAGGTCAATCGGTACAACTATCGCTAGAAAGACGGCTGGACGCCACAATTCTCGATAATTTGGACGAATCTCCCCACTACACAGACGAACAAGTACATACCCAACAAGAAAGGCGTGAATCAGAAAGCTTTGCCATGCAAACACATTCATGATTGGATAACTCGCCCAATCGGGAAAAAGTAATGCCGCTAATGCTCCGGGAAGAGTCAAGCTGTATAAGATTTCTCGACTTGCTTTATTGCTCCAAAACGCATCGAAAAAGACGATAAAAATACTTAATCCGCACAAGTGAAGGGGCATCAATCCCCACTCATATTGCCCTGTAAGTGCCAGAAAGCCTTCTTTTGCGACCTCCATTGCCAAGATGATACTCGCCAAGACTTTGCGGAACTTTCCCCTGCTCTCTTCGTTTGCTCCACGGTAATACTTGATGAACCCTGCAACCATTAGTGCCTCTAGAAATAAGACCGTAAAATGAATCCAGCCAAACTGCCCGAACCCGACATTTGACGGAATATTTCTCATGTATGTAAACATATAATTGAACATTTTCTTCTCTCCCATTTAAAAACAAAATATCTCATCCTCTACCTTAATTAAATCACAAAATCTTTCTAACGTTAATTGTTTTGTCCCCCTTCTTTCCCCTTCTTTTCTTCCTTCTCAAATTCCTTAAATTCTTTTTGAGGTTCAAAGAAGATGGAGGAAAATCCATTCTTCTATTTTTTTAATAATAAGAAATTCTTGATAGAAACGGTATTATTTACCGATTTTTCAAAAAATAGCTTTATTTTTACACATGATTTCTCAAAAAATAGGTGAAAAAAATCCGATATTGATTGTTCAATAAAGACTTATCATTTCACAGATAAAGCGCTTAGGTATAAGATGAATTTGTATCAAAAATAACAAATTTTATTTTAAGAAAGAACACGGATTATTGAAGCCGAGCACAAGGAATAGAAACACAAGAAAAAACGAAATGTTTCCAAAGCAAAAAGCGGCTTAAAATCATTTCCTTATTTTTCTCGATTTCTAAACGATCCCTTTTAGCTCTGTGAACTGAGGAGGAAAAATAATGACTTATCACACAAGTACACAAGAACGTCCGATTGATATTATTAATGTGGCGGCGTTAGAAGAAAAAGTAAAGGTCAATATGGAACCAGGGGCGTTTGGCTATCTTGCAGGTGGGGCAGAAAGTGAAATTACTTTGCGTGCCAACGTAACTAGCTTTGAACATAAAAAAGTCTTACCACGTGTGCTACAAAACGTGGAAAATCCCGACCTTAGAACTTCACTTTTTGGGATTGAACTTTCAGCACCGATTATCGCTGCTCCAATCGCCGCTCATGGCTTAGTTCACGAGCAAGCAGAAAAAGATACCGTACAAGGAGTCGGCGCAGCAGGAACGATTTTCAGCCTTTCTACTTATGGAAATGCGACAGTCGATGAAGTGGCACAAGCCAGTCCTGAAACACCAAAATTCTTCCAACTTTACATGAGTAAAGATGATGACTTTAACCACTGGATCTTAGATAAAGCCGTAGCGGACGGATATAAAGCAATTGTCTTGACTGCCGACTCTACTCTTGGTGGCTATCGTGAAAGTGATATTATCCATAACTTTACTTTCCCACTTCCAATGAAGAACTTAGCAGAATGGGCCTCTAAAACTGCAGGAAACGAACGTGGCGAAGGGGAAGGAATTGCGGCGATTTATGCCAAGGCAAAACAAAAGCTCTCTCTAAAGGATATCAAAGCGATTAAAGATTATACGCACTTACCTGTCCTTGTCAAAGGGGTACAATCTGCAGATGATATCGAAGATTTAATCCAAGCGGGTGCGGATGGTATCTGGGTAAGTAACCATGGGGGACGTCAATTAGACGGTGCGCCTGCCTCATTTGACAACTTAGAAGATATCGCAAAAGTGGTCGACAAACGAGTACCAATCGTGTTTGATTCAGGCGTTCGTAGAGGACAACATATTTTCAAAGCCTTAGCTAGTGGGGCAGACGTCGTAGCGATTGGTCGCCCAATGCTTTGGGGCTTAAACCTTGGAGGAATCCAGGGGGTAACAGACGTGTTCAATCACTTCAAGAAAGAGTTAACCATTGATATGCAACTAACCGGTTCACAAACCGTTGAAGACATTAAAAAAGCAAAATTAGTTGACGCAAAATAATAAAAACCCGTAGAAAACTTCAAGAAAATTTTCTACGGGTTATTTTCATACAGTATAAAAGTAAGCGTCCCATAGTGAGGTGTCTACAACACAAATAACCGATCCTTCATAATAAGAATCGGTAAATACTAAATATTGCTGCCACAAATGGATTGAATATTTTTATTCCATGGTAAAT
>JAISJD010000031.1 GCA_031261705.1 Lactobacillales bacterium | reverse complement strand
CTAGCTTTGTAGAAACCGATAAATTAATATTTCTTTTTGACATACCAAAAAACTCCCATCATTCGTAGAATAGAAATTTTTGTTTTTTCTATTGTCTACTATGATGGGAGCTTATCATTAATTCTTCGCTTTTTAATTGAGATGAATGGTGAAAAGTGCTTTTCGACCCTCGTTCAGAATTTTAAGGATATGTAAGATTGTTGGACTGAATAACAATAGATTTATTAGGAAAACAATGACTAACGATGTTCCGTAGCCGTATTCAATATAATCAAAGACCTTTGAACCATAAATGAAAATAGGATCAAACATGTAGAAAAGAACGAATAATGAAAGCAAGCGGACAACAACAATAGAGAATGTCGTTGGCTTAACTAAACAAATAAAACTGAAAATAGAAATAGTTAGATAAACAACAACAAGTAGAGGAGATTCCAATAAATATTCAACACCAAGAATCTGAGAATGTGGTTTTTCTGTCAGATCAACCTGTAACCACGGAGAAAAAAGCAGTAGTGTATAAATAAAAGATAATAGTTCAATGAGAATTAATCTTAATTTTGATAATTTATCTTTCATTATCTACCTCTCCTTTTTAGCAAAATTATAATCATCACATCAAAATATAATTTTATTATAAGACAAATGATTATCAATTTCAAATATTTACTACTAGATTTAATTTTTTTATTAAAAAAAGACTTATTATTCATCGAAACAAATGAAAATAAGCCTTTAATATTATTAATTTTTCTTTGTCATTTTCACGACTACTTCACATCTTGCGGTCATCGGAAACATATCAACAGACTGTAAATAATGTACCTCAAAAATTTTCGATAATTGGACTAGGTCACGCGCTAATGTGGAAATATTACAAGAGATATAGACCAATTTTTCTGGTGGATTTTGTAAGAGCGTTTGGACAAGTTCCTTATCTAAGCCCGTTCTAGGTGGGTCGACGACGATACTTGTGGGATGAAATCCTTCTTTTATCCATTTTGGCAATAACTTTTCGGCTGTCCCGACTTCATAACGGGTATTTGTTAACCCCAGTCGTTTGACATTTTTCTGCGCATCTTCAATGGCTTGTGGAATTGTATCCATTCCACGAACCTCCTTCGCATGTTTCGCAAAGCTTAAGCCTATTGTACCAACACCACAATAGGCATCTACCACGGTTTCATTTTCCTTTAAATCCAGTGCTTTTAATGCTTCGTTGTATAAAACATTTGTTTGTTTTGGATTTAGCTGGAAGAAGGCACGAGCGGAAAGGTCGAAAACAACCTCGTTGATATGTTCTTCAATGCTGTCCTTGCCCCACAAATGAATGGTTTTTTCTCCCATAATAAGCGAAGTCTTTTTGTTTTGCACATTTTGCATAATGGATACTAGCTCGGGTAATTCTTGCGTAATTTCACGAAGAATTTCAAGTTTTTGTGGAAATTTTTCTGAATTTGTAATAAATACTAATTGCGTTTCTCCAGTTTCTATGCCAATACGTACCATCAGTGTCCGAAAAATCCCTGAATTTTTATTTTCATCATAAATTGAAGCATGATATTTATTTAAAATTGTCACGACGATGTTGATGACTTTTTGTGTGGTTTTTTCTTGAACGAGACAATCAGTAATCGCTACAAGCTGATGAGAATTCGATTGATACAATCCTGCTTGAATGCCTTGAGCTGTTTGACGAAGCTGGAACTGTGCCTTGTTGCGATAATGCCAAGGGTCTTTCATTCCCAAGGTGTCACGAAGAATATAGTTCTCATAGCCAGCCGGTCTGAATTTTGCTAGAGCCTGCTTTAATAAATCTTTTTTAAAGGTTAGTTGAGCGGGATAAGCTAAGTGCTGGAGCTGGCATCCTCCACATGTTTCGTAAACAGAGCAAGGCGGTGTGGTGCGTTCTTTACTTTTTTTCCTAATTTTCACAATTTGTGCTTCTGCATATTTGTCAGTTGTTTGTGAGACTTTCACTAAGACTTCTTCTTTAGGTAAAGCACCGGGAACAAATACGATTTTTCCTTTGTAATTTCCGACACCCTCCCCGTTGATGCCTAAGCGTTTAATTTTTAACATAAAGGTTTGATTTTTTTTCAATTGGATAGTCATATTTCCTCCACTTTTCATCGTTCAATAAGTGATTTATAAGTCTTAGGATACCAAACTTTCTTCATATTTGATAGAATAAACGTGAGTGATACTGAAGAAAAGACGTGAGAAAATGGCAAATATAACCAAATTAAGTAAGGACAAGGGCGAGTTTTATCAAGTATATTTAGATGACGGACAAAAATTAAGGGTGTCTGAGGATGTTCTTGTAAAGTATCGTTTATTAAAAGGGAAAGAGCTTGACGAAACAACCATTAACAAAGTGAAAAAAGACGGGGTCTATGCGGTTGGGTTGCAGCTAGCCTATAATTATTTAGGCTACCAATTAAGAAGTGAATGGGAATTGCGGAAGTTTTTAAAGGAAAAAGAAATTTTTGGCACTGATACGGATAGGATTGTAGAACAGCTCAAGCAATTAAAGCTGCTAGATGATAAAATCTATGCGGAAAGCTATGTCCGAACAATGATGCGAACGAGTGATAAGGGGCCTATTGTCATTCGTCAGCAGTTAAAGAAACGTGGGGTAAGCGAAAGTATCATTACAAATGCTCTCACGCTTTACGAGGAAGAAAATCAACTAGCGATTGCTACACATGTTGCGCAAAAATTAGCGAAGAAATATTATGCAAAAAGCTATCAGGAATCCTTGCAGAAAATTAAACAAAATTTAATGCAGAAAGGCTTTTCTAATCAAGTGATAACACTTGCTATGGGCTCAATTGAATTTGAGAAGGATGATGAGGCTGAATATCAGGCTTTAGTTAAGTTTGGTGAGAAGATTTGGCATAGAAATGCTCGGGTGGAGCTTGCCAAACGAAAGCAGAAAGTCAAACAGTCGCTTTACCAAAAAGGGTTTGCCTTAGATAGTATTAATGAATTTATCGAAGAAATGCTCACGCAAGAAGGAGAAAACGGTGAAGAATAGTTGGGAGAGCTGGAGTGAGCAGAGGGTAGCTGATTTCCAGCAGGTATTTTTGAAATGGTATGAAGAGGAACATCGCAATCTTCCTTGGCGTGCAGACCAAAATCCATACCGCATTTGGATTTCTGAAATTATGCTTCAACAAACACGGGTAGATACCGTGATTGGCTATTTTTATAGGTTTATGGAGCGATTTCCGACGATTCAAGCGTTGGCGCAGGCGGAGGATGAGGTTCTCCTTAAAACTTGGGAGGGCTTAGGCTATTACTCACGTGCTCGGAATTTAAAAATTGCAGCACAACAGATTGTAGAAAAATTTGATGGAAAGATGCCTGGGAACTTGGCAGATATTCAAAGTTTAAAAGGGATTGGCCCCTATACCAGTGGGGCAATTGCGAGCATTGCTTTTGGACTACCGGAGCCAGCAATTGATGGAAATGTTATGCGGGTGACCAGTCGTTTATTTGAGATTGATGCGGATATTGCGAAAAGCTCTAGTCGTAAGATTTTTGATGAGGCGATGAGGAAAATCATTAGTCATGAATTTCCGGGAGAATTTAACCAAGCAATGATGGATTTGGGTTCTGCAATTTGTACGCCGACTAGTCCGTCCTGCAACATTTGTCCTATTCAAAGCTTTTGTGTAAGCTATGCGGAGGGGACGCAGCTTCATTTTCCAGTAAAATCAAAGAAAATGAAAGCAAAGCCCATGTATTATTTAGCATTTGCTGCCAAAGATGAAGATGGGGCTTATTATTTAGAACAGCGTCCAGATACAGGATTGTTGGCAAACATGTGGACGTTTCCTCTAGTAGAAGTGAGTAAGGAGCGTTATACCGAGCTTTCACAGCACTCTGAACATGGTTTAAACAAGGAATTTTCTTTGCCAAATGAGATAGCTGAAACCGTTTGGCAAACAAAGCCGACTGGAGAAATTACGCATATTTTTAGTCATTTAAAATGGCATATTTTAGTTTATGAAGGAATAAAGCAAGCTCGTGAAGATTTTACAGTTGCTGAGAGCCTTGAGAAATATAACGAAAATAATGTCCGTTGGGTAACGGGAACAGATTTTCAAACATTGGTATTCCCGAAGCCACAAATAAAAATGTGGGATTTGTTGAAAAAACATTCAGATAAGATAACTGATTATCAAAGTTAATTTTTTAGCCACACTGTATAAATTTGTGCTATAATTTGTTTGACATCGGTGTAATTGACACCCAGACAAATACTGAACATTGTTCGGAAGAAAGTTGGGTCCACATGGGAGTTCCAAAAGAAGGAGAGTTTGTCACTATCCAGAGCTACAAACACGACGGCAATTTACATCGAACTTGGCGTGATACCATGGTATTAAAAACCAGCGAACATTCAATCATTGGCGTAAATGATCACACCCTTGTAACAGAGTCTGACGGACGACGATGGGTGACGAGAGAACCAGCTATTGTCTATTTCCATAAAAAGTATTGGTTCAATATTATCGCAATGATTCGTGAAAAAGGAGTGTCCTACTATTGTAATCTAGCTTCACCGTATTTGATTGATGAGGAAGCACTGAAATACATTGATTATGATTTAGATATCAAAGTATTTCCAGACGGGGAAAAACGTCTACTGGATGTGGATGAGTATGAATTGCATCGTAAGAAAATGCATTATACCCCTGAGATTGACTTTATCTTGAAGGAAAATGTCAAGATACTCGTTGATTGGATTAACAATGGCAAAGGACCGTTTTCTGATGAATACGTGGATATTTGGTATAATCGCTATCAACAATTGTCGCGTAAGGACTAATTCTGGGTTGACAACGTAATCAAAACAAATAAGTAGGTAAATTTTTACCGACGAATCATCCGAGTAGCTTAGGCTATTTGGATTTTTTTATGTTTTTCTTGTGAAATTTTGTTTTATTAGTTCACAAAATATCTATTTCAGTTTATATTTAAAGCAGAAGATTACTGGGGGTGAGGTAATGATAAAAGAGAAATTAAATCGCTTGAGGACGATGCCTGTTTGGCAAAGAAATATCATTGTTTTATGGTTTGGTACGTTTATGGCAGGGGTTGGGTTTAGCGAGGTTCTTCCATTTCTTTCCTTTTATATTGATGAGCTTGGCAATTTTACCAAAAGTCAGTTGAATTTTTATTCAGGAGTGACTTTTGCGATTACTTTCTTGGTGACGGCGGTTGTTTCTCCGTTTTGGGGGAAGCTAGCGGATATAAAGGGACGGAAATTAATGCTTCTTCGTGCCTCGTTTGGAATGGCGATTGTGTTTAGCTTAATGGGGCTTTCGCAAAATGTTTGGCAATTAATTGGCTTGCGGGCACTTCAAGGGGTGTTTGCTGGGTTTGTGAGTAATGCGAATGCGCTCATAGCAACGGAAACACCAAAGCATTCATCTGGAAAAGCACTGGGGATTTTGGTAACAGGAACGACTTCTGGGTCACTGCTTGGGCCACTACTTGGTGGTGCGTTGGCAAATATTTTTGATTATCGAAATGTTTTCTTTGTGACGGGTGGATTGCTTTTTCTTGTGTTTTTATTATCATTTTTCTTTGTAAAGGAAACGAAGCAGGCACCTGCAAAGGGTCTAATGCAGGCTCAGTCGTTTCACTCGGTTTACCACATGTTGAAGTCTCCACAGCTGATTATTGGGCTTGTAATTACAACGATGATTATTCAAGCATCGAATAATTCCATTAATCCCATTTTGAGCCTATATGTTCGACAAATGATGTCAGGACATGGAAATGTGACCTTTACAGCGGGAATTGTCGCTGCGATGCCGGGGATTGCCACAGTGATTGCAGCACCGATTTTTGGCAGGGTTGGTGATCGAGTTGGAACGGAACGAATGCTGATGGCGGGATTTCTTTGGGCGGTTCTCGTTTTTGCTCTGACTGGTTTTGTGCATAGTATTCCTCAGCTCATGCTTCTTCGATTTTTTGTTGGAATTAGCGATGCGACGATGCTTCCAGCGGTGAATACGTTATTAGCCAAAAATACACCAACAGCGGTGACGGGACGGATTTTTAGCTACAATCAAAGCTTTCAATCAATTGGTTCCGTGATTGGTCCTATGCTTGGAACCACGGTTTCTAGTATGTTTGGATATAGTGCTGTGTTCTTTTCTACGGCGATTTTAGTCTTAATGAATATGATTTTGTTCTATTTTAATTCAAAAGAGCTACGTTTGGAGCGGAAAATGGAGAAAGAACATTGAGAATCGGTTAAATGAGGAGGTTTAACGGCAACGTTGAGCCTTTTTGTATGCTATAATACGATTGGCGTATAATTTGATAGGCATATAAAGGAAAGAAATAGAGGTGCAAAACGTGAGTTCTTTTAAACAATTTGATTTTAATGAGTTTATTTATGAAGCTTTAGCAGATATTCAATTTTCAGAACCAACTGAAGTACAGGAGAAATTAATTCCCGTGATTAAAAAAGGCAAGAGTGTGATTGGACAATCGCAAACAGGTTCTGGGAAAACACATACATTCTTATTACCACTAATGAACCGAATTGATGCAAGTAAAAATGAGGTACAGGTGATTGTTACAGCACCAAGTCGTGAGCTTGCAACACAGATTTATAACGCAGCCACGCAGATTGCAAAATTTTCACAGCCAGAAATTCGAGTGACTAATTTTGTTGGTGGAACAGACAAGCATCGCCAAATTGAAAAACTAAAACATCAACAACCACAGCTAGTGATTGGAACACCTGGACGAATTTTAGATTTAATCAATGAACAGGCTTTGCTTGCGCATACAGCGACAACTTTTGTTATTGATGAAGCAGATATGACTTTAGATATGGGCTTTTTGGAGGAAGTTGACCAGATTGCTGGGCGTTTGCCAGATAAGCTACAAATGTTGGTATTTTCTGCAACGATTCCAGAAAAGCTAAAACCATTTTTGAAGAAGTATATGGAAAATCCTGTGCAGGAGCATATTCAACCGAAATCAATCATTTCTGACTCGATTGATAATTGGCTGATTTCTACTAAGGGGAAAGATAAAAATAAGATTATTTATGATTTATTAACAGTTGGACATCCCTATCTTGCAATTGTTTTTGCAAATACCAAAACAAGGGTTGATGAAATTACAGATTATTTGAAATCTCAAGGCTTGACGGTAGCGAAAATTCATGGGGATATTTCTCCACGTGAACGGAAACGTGTTATGCGTCAGGTGGTAAACTTGGATTATCAATATGTGGTGGCAACGGATTTGGCTGCACGGGGAATTGATATTGAGGGCGTTAGTCAAGTGATTAATGCAGAAATTCCTAATGATTTAGATTTCTTCATTCACCGAGTAGGGAGAACAGGTCGGAATGGTCTTTCAGGGACAGCAATTACTCTTTATGAACCTAGTGATGAGCATATGATTACACAAATTGAGGCTCTTGGGGTCGTTTTCCAACCAAAAGAGATTAAAAATGGGGAAATCTTAGATTCTTATGATCGTAATCGTCGTGCCAAACGAGAAAAAAGTCGGGATGAACTTGACCCGACTTTGATTGGTCTAGTGAAAAAGAAGAAGAAAAAAATTAAACCGGGCTATAAGAAAAAGATTGACCGTGCGATTAGTGAAAGTAATCGTCAAAAACGAAAGGTAGAACGTCGTCAAAAAACACGGGATACTCGTAAAGCTAAGAAAAAAACGTATTAAGTTTAGAATAGGCGGTAGAAATCATTCAATTCATTTGGGTGATTTCTCGCTGTGTTTTAGGAGGGATACATATGGAGTTCATTGACCAGCTTTCTGGGGCTTGTTGGAAAAATGCAACGGATGAGATGAAGCAAGCTTTGTTTGAACAAGTACTTGCCTATCATGTGAAGCCTGAACTTGAGGTAACAAATATTCAATTAAAAGAGTTTGAGCTTTTTGGAATAAAAAATCGTAGCTTTGAATTTATGCTTGCTAATGAAACTTTCGTATTTATCCCCGGACAAAGGGAAGTGATTCTTGGCTGGGAAATTGGTAGCGAAGGGTTACCTACTCATGAATTGCTTGGGAAACCTGAGCAAAAAGAAAACGTAAGCTTCTGGGCGAATTTTGATGAAAGTATGCACTCCTATGCGCAAGAATTTATGGAGGAGCAGGAAGAATTTGACCTAGAAACGATGGAGGGGATTGACGCCTATATTAATCTTCATACAACTTCTCTTCGTAAGGTAGATATTCCGCCGATGATTGTCGGGAAATATGCGCTTCCTGCTAGTACGAATTTTATCGGTCGTTTAGATATGATTACAGGTGAGTTTGAGGGTGAAACAGATTTATTTGGCCCATTTGAAAAGAAAATTCGTCAGCTACTTTTTCCAGATTTGTCTTTGCAGGAGAGCTTGGTTTGGTCGGCTCCCGAGCGTTTTTTAGAAATGAATGAGTTTTACTTAGAATATGTCGAAAATTTAGATTATTACCGTGTGTTTTTACATCAACAATTAACTTTAGAGGAAAATTATGCGCGGATTCATCAATGGGGCTTTGAGCTACTTGACGAAAATCAATGGGAGTATGTAGTTGGTGCAGGAACTCGACGGTTGTTCCGTTGGGGAAATGAGTTAAATATTGAGGATAATCCTCTTTCAGAACAGCCCAATCCTGCTCGTAAGCGGGCTTTAGGTGAAAATATGTTTGGTGCTGTAATTGATACAACACGGACTCGCTTTGAAATTACCAATGAGGAACAAATTCTAAAATTAGGACTGGTACCACAAGCAGGGACGTTGATAGAAAATGTCTTGCCACTATCTAGCTATTATCAGTCTTATGTGCGAATCATGAAAAATGAAATTCTTTCTCCGCTGAAATATTTGTACCGAAAAGCATTAATTATTCGGAATAATTGACAAGGGAAAAAAATTCCACTATACTGTCAAATTGAGAACATCTTTTAAAACTTCAGCTTCACAGAAAGTCTTTCCACGGTTGAGAGAAAGACAGGTTCGTTTTAATTGGCTCCCTCAAAATTCTAAGTGAAAACTTAGCGCAACTCGGCGTTATCGAGCTAAAGAGGTAATGACACGATATTCATTGCACGTAGGGTGGTACCGCGGTAATTCGTCCCTGCTTGCAAAGGACATCGTTTTTTTATTTTTAAACAAAAAGGAGAAAATACACATGAAACAATTAACAAGTGCGCAGGTTCGTCAGCTTTTCCTCGACTTTTTTAAATCAAAAGGTCACACAGTGGAACCCTCAGCGTCACTCATTCCAGTCAATGATCCAACTTTACTATGGATTAACTCAGGGGTAGCTACGTTGAAGAAATACTTTGACGGTTCAGAGGTGCCCGAAAATCCAAGAATTACGAACGCTCAAAAATCTATTCGAACAAACGATATTGAAAACGTTGGGAAAACAGCACGTCATCATACAATGTTTGAAATGCTTGGAAATTTCTCTATCGGCGATTACTTTAAAAAAGAAGTCATTCCATGGGCATGGGAATTTTTAACAAGTCCTGAATGGATTGGTTTTGACCCTGAAAAATTATATGTTACGGTTTATCCTAAAGATACCGAAGCACATCGCATTTGGCATGAGGTTGTCGGTTTACCGGAGGACCATATTATTCCGATTGAAGATAATTTTTGGGATATTGGTGCTGGTCCAAGTGGTCCCGACTCAGAAATTTTCTATGACCGTGGCCCAGAATACTTGGATATTCCAGAAGATGATCCGGAAAACTACCCGGGTGGAGAAAATGAACGTTATCTTGAAGTTTGGAACTTAGTATTTTCAGAATTTAATCACATTCCAGATACGGATAATTTTGAACCGCTGCCGCATAAAAACATTGATACGGGCATGGGCTTAGAACGGATGGTTTCTATCATTCAGGATGCACCAACGAACTTTGAAACAGATCTATTCTTGCCTATTATCCATGAAGTCGAAGTGATTAGTGGGCAAACCTATAATCCTAAACATTCCGCTTCAAATATGAGCTTTAAAGTGATAGCTGACCACGTACGTGCGCTGAGCTTTGCTATTGGAGACGGTGCGTTACCTGGAAACGAAGGTCGTGGCTATGTTTTACGTCGCTTATTGCGTCGTGCAGTTATGCACGGGAAAAAATTAGGGATTGAAGAAGCTTTTCTTTACAAATTAGTGCCAATCGTGGGCGAAATTATGGAAAGCTACTATCCAGAAGTGCTTGAAAATGCAGAATTTATTCAAAAGGTGATTCGTCAAGAGGAAGAAACCTTCCATAAAACCATTGACGCTGGCTCAAGTAAGCTTGACAGTCTACTAGCTGATTTGAAAAAATCTGGAAAAGATACTTTAGACGGTCGCGACATCTTTACGCTTTATGATACGTATGGTTTCCCAGTGGAATTAACAGAAGAATTAGCTGAAGATGAAGGTTTAAAGGTTGACCATGCTGGTTTTGAAGTAGCTATGAAAGAACAACAGGAACGTGCTCGTAGCGCTCGCTCAAAAGATTTATCCATGGGTGTGCAATCAGCTGTGTTAACAGATATTAAAGCAGAATCGACCTTTGATTATGAACATCATAAATTACAATCTGAATTGTTAACGATTGTTTCTGATGAAGCACGAGTGGATACGTTAACTACTGGGACGGCACAATTAATCTTTGCACATACGCCTTTCTATGCTGAAATGGGTGGACAGGTAGCTGACCATGGGGTGATTAAATCATTGGACGGTACAGTAGTTGCTGAGGTGACGGATGTTCAAAAAGCGCCAAATGGTCAACCGCTACACACTGTGAACGTGCGTGGTTCGCTAGTTCAAGGGGAAACCTATGAGCTTGAAATTGATGAAGTTCGTCGTGCTAAGGTGATTAAAAACCATACGGCGACTCACTTACTTCACGCAGCATTGAAAAATACGTTAGGCGCACATGCCAATCAAGCGGGTTCATTAAATGAAACAACTTTCTTACGCTTTGACTTTACTCACTTTGGTCAAGTGACGGCAGAAGAGCTACAACAAATTGAAAATGAAGTGAATGAAGTTATCTGGCAAGCTCTACCAGTTGAAGTGATTGAAACAGATATTGATACAGCGAAGAAAATGGGCGCTATGGCGTTATTCGGTGAAAAATATGGCCATGATGTACGTGTCGTAAAAATTGGGGAATATTCTCTTGAACTATGTGGTGGCACACATACCAAGGATACTTCAGAAATTGGAATCTTCAAGATTGTTTCTGAATCTGGTATTGGTTCAGGGACTCGCCGAATTGTTGCGGTGACAAGTCAAGAAGCTTATGAATTATATCGTGAAGAAGAGGAACAATTGAAGGCTGTTTCGGCTATGGTGAAATCTCCACAGTTAAAGGATGTTCCAACTAAAGTGGAAGCTTTACAAGAACAGCTTCGTGAACTTCAAAAGGAAAATGAAACTCTAGCAACGAAGCTTGCAAATCAACAGGCTGGAGATATCTTCAAAGATGTACAAGAGGCTGGTGGCGTAAGCTTTATTGCCTCTCAAGTTCATGTGAAGGATATGAATCAACTTCGTGGACTAGCAGATCAGTGGAAACAAAAAGGCGCTTCTGATGTCCTAGTTTTGGCAAATACAGTAGACGGAAAAGTAAATCTATTAGTTGCTATGATGAAAACTGCAAATGAAAAGGGATTGAAAGCAGGAGACCTGATTAAAGCGATTGCTCCATTAGTTAGCGGAGGCGGCGGGGGTCGTCCGGATATGGCACAGGCTGGTGGGAAGAATCCAGCGGGTATTCCGGCGGCTCTTAATGAAGTAAAAAACTGGTTAAATGAAAAATAATTTTTCATTTAATAATCAATAAATAACTTATTGCTCGTAGAAAAGCTTGAGAATGCTTACTTCTACGAGCTTTTTTTTATTTTTTTTTTTATTAAATAAAAAGGAAAATTCAAATGTTATTTTCATAACGAAATAATTGTTATATTTGTCGAAAAAAATATGAAAACATGTAAAATACCCTTACCAAATGAAATAGAATTATGTTATTATTAATACATGGGATAAATGGATTGTGAATTTCCTATACGAAGTACATATTTAACATGGTTATTTAATTTATTTTTAATTGTTATCAGACATTTACATAAAGTAACAGTGCTTTTTTACTTAGAGTTAATTCCAACTAATCGCTAGGAGGGATATGATTGACGGTAAAACAGATAAATAAAGATGAATTTGAGGAACTTGTCAAGGGTGAGGCACGTTCTCCGGACAAGAGCTTCGTTGCGGGCGAAAATTTTTATGCTCAGCAATATTTGGGCGCACATCGAGAAGTGCGTGAGAAAGCTTCAGGTTATGTTTTTCGTGTCTGGGCACCGAATGCGCAAATGGTTTGGCTAGTTGGCGATTTTTCTGACTGGTGGGAACGACAGATATCGATGAATAAAAACCAAGAAACTGGTATTTGGGAAATTTGGACAGATTTACCAAGTGAAGGAGATTTTTACAAGTTCAAGGTAAAACAAGCAAATGGACGAGAAATAATGAAGATTGACCCTTTTGCTCGTTGCTTTGAACAACGTCCGGGTGATGCAGCAGTGATTCGGACAATTTCTAAGAAAGCTTGGCAGGATGAGGAATGGTCGCTACATAAGAAACATTCTGATTATTTTAATCGTCCAATGAATATTTATGAGGTACACGCTAGTAGCTGGAAACAGCATGAGGATGGAACACCATATCGTTTTTCAGAGCTAAAGGAGGAATTAATTCCTTATCTTATAGAGATGAATTATACGCATGTGGAGTTTATGCCTTTAATGGAACATCCGTTAGGTGAAAGCTGGGGCTATCAACTGATTGGCTATTTTGCTTTATGCTCCTACTATGGAACGCCCGAGGAATTACAAGATTTTGTGGAAGCAGCGCATAGAGCAGGTATTGGAGTGCTTGTTGACTGGGTGCCAGGACATTTTTGTCAAAATGAGGATACTCTTACTTACTATGATGGAACGCCTCAATTTGAATATCATGACCGAAATCGAGCGCGAAATGTTCGATGGGGTGCGATGAATTTTGATTTGGGAAAACCACAAGTACAGAGCTTTTTGCTTTCCAGTGCGCTATTTTGGCTAGAGTTTTATCATTTAGACGGTATACGAGTGGATGCAGTGAGTAACATGCTTTATCGCAACTATGATGAGGGCCCTTGGACACCCAATAGTGAAGGCGGAATAGAAAATTTTGAAGGACTTGATTTTTTAAAGAAGCTAAATGTTGTGGTGAAGCTGGCACAGGAAAGTGCGTTAATGATTGCTGAGGATAGCTCAAGCGAAATTAAAATTACGGGAATGATTGAACATGGAGGTCTAGGTTTTGATTACAAATGGAATCTGGGCTGGATGAATGATACGTTGAAATTTTACGAAATGGATCCAATTTATCGAAAATATCATTTTGATTTATTGACTTTTTCATTCATGTATATGTTTGATGAAAATTATATTCTGCCTTTTTCACATGATGAGGTGGTTCATGGGAAGAAGAGCTTGATGCACAAAATGTGGGGTGACCGCTACAAACAATTTGCAGGCTTGCGTAATATGTATGTCTATCTAATGACATTTCCGGGAAAGAAGCTGTTATTCATGGGTAGTGAATGGGGACAATTTATCGAGTGGAAGTGTGACCATGGTCTTGAGTGGGTTGATTTAGAGGATAGCATGAACAAAAAACATCAGTATTTCACGAAGTATTTGAACAAATTTTATCAAGAACATCCAGCCTTGTGGGAAAATGACCATTCCTACAAAGGGTTAGAGGTTGTCGATGCAGACAATAAAGAGCAATCCATTTTATCTATTATTCGTAAAGGAAATAATCCAAAAGATTTTCTACTAATTATCTTAAATATGACCCCTGTAGAGCATCGTAATTTTTATATTGGCGTTCCATACTGGGGAGTCTATGAAGAAGTATTGAATACAGAAATGCAAGAATTTGGCGGAACATGGACGAAGGGTAACGCACCAATGCAGACTTATCCATGGGATTGGAAGGAATTTCCTTGTCAAATTAAACTAACACTTCCAGCACAGGGAGCAGTCATTCTTCAACCAAAAGAGATTGAACTGATTCTACCAAAACAAGTGTTGGAACAAAAAACAAAATTGCTACAACGATGATAGAAATACAGGAATTTAGCGTTTTATTGGATAATTTTTCTGATAAACGTCTCAAATAAATGAAACTGAAAGGGGGAAGGGTGATTTATCACCATTCTATATGAAAACAGAAATGTTAGCTATGATTCTAGCGGGAGGTCAGGGAACTCGCCTCGGGAAACTGACACAAAATATCGCAAAGCCTGCCGTACAATTTGGCGGACGCTACCGCATTATTGATTTTGCCTTATCTAACTGTGCCAATTCAGGCATTCGCAATGTGGGGGTTGTCACACAATATCAACCATTAGCCTTAAACAATCATATTGGGAACGGTTCAAGCTGGGGCTTGGACGGTATCGACTCTGGTGTGACAATTTTGCAGCCTTATTCAGCTACTGAAGGGAACAAATGGTTTGAAGGCACTTCACACGCAATTTATCAGAATATTGACTACATTGATGCAGTGAATCCAGATTATGTTTTAATTCTTTCTGGGGATCATATCTATCAAATGGACTATGAAGATATGCTACAAAAACATATTGAAAATCAAGCCTCTCTATCTGTTGCAGTTATTCCAGTACCAATGGAAGAAGCGAGTCGTTTTGGAATTATGAATACCGATGAAAACGATAGAATTATTGAATTTGAAGAAAAACCTGAAAAGCCAAAATCAAACCTTGCCTCTATGGGAATTTATATCTTTAATTGGAGAAGATTACGTGAATTACTTGTTAACGCAGATGCAAAAGGGGTAGATATGAGTGACTTTGGGAACAATGTTATTCCAGCCTACTTAGATTCTGGTGAAAATGTTTATTCTTATAAATTCCAAGGTTACTGGAAGGACGTAGGTACGATTGATTCTCTTTGGGAAGCAAATATGGAATTTATCGAGTTAGACAATGAATTAGACATTCGTGATCGGAATTGGCGGACATTCTCCAGGAATTTGATTTCTCCACCAAACTTTATTACGGAGGAAGCTTCTGTGACGAATTCATTAGTTGTGGACGGCTGCTTTGTGGCAGGTGATGTGAAGCACTCGATTCTTTCAACAAACGTTCAAGTAAAAGAAGATACAACGGTCGAAGATAGTTTTGTCATGACTGGTGCGAAAATTGGAAAAAACGTCTTCATCAAACGAGCAATTATTGGTGAAAACGCGGTAATTGGCGACAACGCAGTAATTGATGGAACAGACGAAATTCAAGTTGTCGGATATTCTGAAGTGATTGGAGAGAAACGTGATGAAGAGTAATAAGGTATGTGCCATTTTAGGAAATATTTCTGAATTTAACGGATTGGGTCAATTAGTCGTAGAACGTCCATTAGCTACTTTACCATTTGGGGCAAAATATCGTTTAATTGACTTCCAGCTATCAAGCATTGCAAATGCAAATATCCGTAATGTTTACACGGTTTTCAGATACAATGAAATTCATTCGGTTTTTGACCATATCGGTTCAGGGAAGGAATGGGGCTTGGATACATTATTAAACCGCTATTTCTTAGGCTTTTATGAAGATGTTCAACTAAGAAAGGATCGTGGGGAAGATTATTATGCACAGATGATTGATTATCTAGTAAAATCAAAATCGGATCAAACGGTCTTTTTAAGCTCGAATATGTTAGCAAATGTTGATTTACGCACGTTAATTCAAGTGCATAAGAATCAAGGAAAGAAATTAACGGTGGCTTATAAGAAATACAGTCCCGCACAAATGTCTACAAATAATACGATTCTTGAAATTTGTGACAATTCTGTAGTTGGAACGCATTATTTCAATCCAGAAGTGGATACAGAGGATCGTGTGAATTTAAACATGGGTCTCTTCATGGTTGAAACGGATTGGTTGATTAATCAGCTTCGTGGGGCGTATAAGACGAATGCACCGATTAGCCTACAATATTTCTTGTCGGAACAATTAGGGAAGGAAGATACTGCTACCTATGAATATACGGGCTATCTATCTAATATCTTTGATGTAAAATCTTACTATGAAGCAAATATGGATATGTTAGACCCAGCGATTTTCAATGCGTTATTCTTCTCAAATAATAAGGTGTACACAAAGGTGAAAAATGAAGCGCCAACTTATTATTCAAAAGATTCACATGTGCGTAGTTCACAATTTGCGTCAGGCTCAATTATTGAGGGAACGGTGGAAAATTCGATTATTTCTCGTATGGTGGTTGTAGCAAAGGACGCAACAGTGAAAGGTTCGATTGTGATGCCGGGTGGTAAGATTAAATCTGGGGCAATCGTTGAATATGCGATTTTGGATAAGAATGTAATCGTTGAGGACGGTGTGATTATTCAAGGGACACAAGAAAATCCAGTAGTTATCAAAAAGGGTAGCGTCATTACTGAAAATATTATCGGGAACGCACCCGTAATAGTTGGAGGCATTTAGGATGAAGGTTTTATTTGCAGCAAGTGAATGCGCACCATTTTTCAAAACGGGTGGCTTAGGAGACGTGGCAGGTGCGTTACCTAAGGAGCTAGTTCGTAAGGGAGAAGAGGTACGTGTGGTTCTTCCTTATTTCACCAAAATGGCTGAAAGATACAAGGAACAGCTTGAGGATGTCTTGAATTTTGAAGTTTTTGTTGGCTACCGCAAGCAGTATTGTGGTGTAAAAACTTTGACTTTAGAGGGCGTTCAATATTATTTTATTGATAATTTATATTACTTCAATCGTCCTGATTTGTATGGCTATTATGATGATGGGGAACGCTTCGCCTTTTTCCAAATGGCAATTATCGAAATGATGGAGAAAGTTGATTTCATTCCCGATTTGATTCATGTGAACGATTACCATACGGCGTTTATTCCGTTCTTATTAAAGGAAAAATATCGGTGGATTCAAGCGTTTAGCGAGATTCATACCGTTCTTACCATTCATAATATTGAGTTTCAAGGGCAATTCGACCAGTCTATTCTGTGGGAATTATTCGGTATGGGTTCGGAACGTTATCAAGACGGCACGATTCGTTGGAATAATTGCGTGAATTTCTTGAAAGCGGGCATTTTATATGCTGACCGTGTGAATACTGTATCACCGTCTTACGCTAAAGAAATTCAAACGCCGGAATTTGGTGCTGGCTTGGATCAAGTGTTGCGGATGGAATCTGGGAAATTATCAGGGATTGTGAATGGAATTGACTATGATAGTAACAATCCAGAAACCGATAAATTAATTCCATATCATTTTTCGACGGCAGATTTGTCTGGAAAAGCGATGGATAAAGCGGAAATTCAAAAGAAAATGGGCTTACCTATTCGTGAAGATGTCCCATTGATTTCTATGGTTTCACGGCTGACGTATCAAAAAGGATTCCATTTAGTTTTGCAGGAAATGGAAAATATTTTACAGCAGGATGTGCAAATTGTTCTTCTTGGGACAGGGGATCCGACCTTTGAAAGTGGCTTCCGCTATTTTGCCAGTCGCTATCCCGAAAAATTTTCTGCAAGTATTAGCTTTGATGTGGCGTTGGCACAGCTTTTCTATGCTGGGTCTGATTTATTCTTAATGCCATCTGCATTTGAACCTTGTGGCTTGTCACAAATGATGGCCATGCGCTATGGCACGCTGCCAGTGGTTCATGAAGTAGGTGGTTTAAGAGATACGGTGATTCCGTTTAATCCTGTAACTGGGGAAGGAACTGGATTCGGCTTCATCGAATTTGATTCTTATTTCTTGCGCGAAGCGATTGGTAAGGCGATAGATTTATTCTGTAATTCTAAGAAAGCTTGGCAAAAAATGCAGCTTTCTGCAATGAGTCAAGATTTTAGCTGGACAACATCTAGTCAAGCCTACCTTGATTTATACCATTCAATTTTGAGTTAGAAAAGGAAACAGGGCTGAGCGACATTCCGTTCAGTCTTTGTTTTGAATAAACGGAGGTTAACATAAAATGCAACTTACAAAAGAACAGTTTCAACTAGATTTTAAAAAGCGGCTTCATGAAAAATTTGCAATTGAAACCGCAGATGCCAATGATGTCGAGCTTTTTCAAGCGTTAGGTTCTGTGATTAAAGCGTATATTTCACAAGAATGGCGTGAGGATCGCAAAGAACTAAGGGAAGAAAAGGAAAAAATTGCTTATTATTTTTCTATTGAATTTTTACCTGGAAAAATGCTGAAAAGTAATTTGCTAAACTTAGGGATTTTAGACACGGTTCGTGATGGCTTAACAGAAATTGGTGTCAGCTTTGAAAAGGTAGCAGAAGCAGAAAAGGATATGGCGCTTGGAAATGGTGGCCTAGGTCGCTTAGCTTCTTGTTTCATGGATTCCTTGGCTTCTACGGGTCTGCCCGGTTTTGGGAACGGGATTCGCTACAAATATGGCTTGTTTAAGCAACAATTTATCGACGGCTACCAAGTAGAATTACCTGATGCGTGGCTACAAGATGGCAATACTTGGGAGGTACGTAAAGCACATGAGGCGGTCGAAGTGACTTTTGAAGGAAATGTCTATTTGACGGAAAACGAAGAAACGGGACACTTAGAGCCGGTCTATGAAAATCCAAGAATTTTACGTGCGGTTCCTTACGATACAGCGATGGTTGGCTATCAAAATGGTGTGGTGAATAATCTACGCTTATGGGATGTGGAAATTCCTGAAACAGAAGAACGAAAATATTATTCAATTTCTGAAAGGCGAAACATTCAAGATATTACGGGCGTTCTTTATCCAGATGATTCCACCTTTGAAGGACGTAGACTTCGCTTAATTCAAGAATATTTCTTTGTTTCGGCTGGACTACAAACAATCGTGAACCGCTATCTTAAATTAGGCTTGCCACTGGAACAAATTCATACGAAAATTGCTGTTCATATTAACGACACACATCCAGCATTGTGCGTGCCTGAACTGATGCGTATTTTGATTGATGTTCACGGAATGGATTGGGATAAGGCTTGGCGTGCAACGGTAAAAACTATGTCCTATACAAACCATACCATTTTAGCCGAAGCCTTAGAAAAATGGCCGGTTGACATGGTTCGTCAATTAATTCCTCGTGTTTACCAAATTATTGAAGAAATTGATCATCGGTTTGTCATGGAAATGTCGACCAAAATTGATCCCGAATTAGTAGAGCGGACACGCATTATTCAAAATGGACAAGTACATATGGCGCACTTATCCATTATTGGCTCACATTCTACCAATGGGGTGGCAAAAATCCACTCCGATTTATTAAAGGATGTTGTTTTGCATGATTTTTATATCCTTTATCCAGAACGTTTCAACAATAAAACGAACGGGATTGCGATTCGTCGTTGGTCACAAATTTCAAATGAGGCAATGTCGAAGGTTCTCGATGAGACGATTGGTACGGAGTGGCGCAAGGATGCGAAAAAAATCAAACAACTTGAACAATTTAAAGATAATAAAGAAGTTCAAAATAAATTAGCAACAGCCAAAAAGAAGAACAAAGCTCGTCTAGCAAAATACATCAAGGAGCAAACTGGGGTAGAGGTTTCTACGGACGCTATTTTTGATGTGCAAATCAAACGTCTGCATGCCTATAAACGTCAATTATTGAATCTCTTGCACATTATCAAGCTTTATCAAGATTTAAAGGCAAATCCTGATCTTGATATGACGCCTCGTGTCTTTATTTTTGGAGCAAAGGCAGCACCAAGCTACTATTTTGCAAAATCAGTCATTAAATGTATCAATGAAGTAGGAAATCTAGTCAATAATGACAAGGAAATCAAAGATAAGCTGAAGGTAGTCTTTTTACCAAACTA
The DNA here is from genome assembly GCA_031261705.1 of Lactobacillales bacterium. Classification (GTDB taxonomy): domain Bacteria; phylum Bacillota; class Bacilli; order Lactobacillales; family Streptococcaceae; genus JAISJD01. Next base: position 43,734 of record JAISJD010000031.1, on the reverse strand, counting down.
TAACGTAACCCTGGCGGAATTGATTGTGCCAGCTGCAGATGTGTCGGAACAAATTTCTCTTGCCTCTAAGGAAGCTTCTGGTACTTCAAACATGAAATTAATGTTGAATGGTGCAGTGACGGTAGCGACTTTGGATGGTGCCAATATCGAAATTAGGGATGCTGTTGGAGATGATAATATTGTGATTTTTGGAATGAATAAGGATCAAGTATATAAATATTATCGCGAACAAAATTACAATGCTTATGATGTTTATAATTCAGACCCTGAGTTAAAACGAGTAGTCAATGCGTTTATTGACGGAACGATTCCTAATATTTTACGTGAAGGACAAGAAATTTTTGATTCGCTGATTAAATATAATGATGAATACTTTGTTTTACTTGATTTCCATTCTTATGTGGAAGCACAGGAAAAGATTGACACGCTCTATAAGGATAAAGAAAAATGGCGGAAAGTTAGCTTAATCAATACAGCAAACGGCGGACACTTCTCAAGTGATGATACAGTAAAACGCTATGCTGAGGATATTTGGCATATTCAGTCGACGACAAATTAAAGAAAAAAATTAATTTTTGAGAAAATGGTTGATGCTTCTCAACTTTATGAGAACATAGACCATTTTCTTTTTTTGAAATGGAATTTTTGGTTTTGGCTGAAATTTACGTTACAATAACGAAAAAAGAACTAGGATTTTTGGAGGAGAGGAACATGGTACATATTTATTTCAATCCATGGTTGACGAAATATAAAAAACCGTTTGGGGCGGTTCGTGTCGGAAAGCATGTGAATTTTTCACTCTTTGTGGATAGTCCGAATGTTAAAGAGGTTCAATTTGTCATTCGCCTAGAAAATGGGCCACATGGCAAGGAGTATTATCGCATGAATGACGAGGGTGATGGGAACTATACCTTTCGTTATAAATTAGGAGAAGAGGCGGGACTTTACTTCTATTATTTTCGTATCAAGGAAGAAACAAATGAGGGTAGCTATCGAATGTTTTACGGGTCGCAAAATGGTCTTGGCGGTGAAGGGCGCTACTATGGAGATGAAAATGAGGTGATTCCTTATTCCTTGACCTGTTATCGCTCGGCAGAGGTGCCACCAGATTGGTATCGGGAAGCAATTTTTTATCAAATATTTCCGGATCGTTTCGCTAGTCATCTGCAAAAGGATAAGGAAAGTGGTGGGCGTGTGCTACACCCGAAAGAGAATATTTTTATTTACGGAAAAACAACCGATCTCCCTTACTATGTGAAGGATGGAAATGGGGAAATCGCTCGGTGGGATTTTTATGGTGGAACCTTGCAAGGAATTATTGATAAAATTCCTTATTTGAAGGAGGAACTTGGGGTGAATGCGCTTTATCTGAACCCTATTTTTGAGGCACGGAGTAATCATCGTTATGACACCTCTGACTATTTCAATATTGACCCAATGCTTGGAGATGAACGGACGTTTAAAAAATTAATCAGTGCTCTGCATGAAAATGATATGCACTTGATTTTAGACGGTGTTTTTTCACATGTCGGAAAAAATTCAAAATACTTCAACTATGACGGCTTTTACGGCGATGATGTTGGGGCGTATCAGACGCCAAACAGTCCCTATTTTGAGTGGTTTAAATTTGGTCAATATCCGTCCGAGTACAAATCTTGGTGGGGAATAGATGATTTACCCGAGATTGATAAGGACAATAGAAAATTTCAGGAATATATTTATGGAGATGTTGATAGTGTTTTAGCAAAATGGAATCAATTTAATATTGACGGCTGGCGCTTAGATGTGGCGGATGAATTGCCCGATACCTTTATTCAAGGAATCCGCAAAAATTTAGACACCTATCCAGAAAAAATCTTGATTGGCGAAGTTTGGGAGGATGCGAGTCGGAAGATTGCTTATGATAAACGGCGTCAATATATTTTGGGTGGTGGATTGAATGCTTGTATGAATTATCCATTTAGAGATATTATCTTAGGGATTCTTCAAGGAAATAAAACGCCAGGAGATGCGGCGATTGAGCTAACTCAGCTTCGAGAAAATTATCCTTATGATGTCTTTTTCAATAATTTTAATAATATTGGCACGCATGATACTGAGCGAATTTTGACGATGATGGGCAATCACAAGGGAAAAGTGAATCTAGCACTGGGATTAATGTTTATGCTACCGGGAGTTCCTTGTATTTATTATGGAGATGAGGCGGGTCTTGCTGGCGGAAAGGATCCTGATAATCGGAGGTTCTATCCTTGGGGTCACGTAGATAAGGAACTATTTAAAGTTTTTAAGCGTTGGATTTCCATTCGACAAACGGATAAATTTTTACAAAATGGCGAATTTGTACCCTTTTATTCGGCGCATATATTTGGTGTTTTGCGGTATACGAGTAAGGGCTACTCCATTTATTTGGTGAATCCGACTGACAGAAAGCAGATCATTGAAACAGACGAGTTGAATTTTACTCGAGTTTGTCCGTTATCTTATGAAAAAATGAAGGAAATCTTGGACGGGATAGAAATTCCTCCATTTGAGGGCTATTTCTTGTCTGAAAATATCAAGATTGAGAATTTTGAGTAAATAAATCGAAAAAGGCTAATTGTCAGCCTTTTTTGATTTCTAATTGTATGGTAAAATGGAGTGAAAATACAAATTTATTACAGAAAAGTGATTATTGAAGTAGTAAAAGTGCTTCATTTGGAGAGCATTGTATCGAATGAAAATCGAATTTATGGAATAGAAATACGAGAAAGGAGGAATGGTTGATGAGTACGAATGAAATTCAGCGTAGGCATTTCCGTTTTCCTGCTTTTAATGATGAAGAGGGAGTGAAAATCAATCCTTCTAAAGAACGTGTGATTTTAGGCGATGATGAGCTACTCACACGCTATACCGAAGATAATGTAACGGCTCCTCGTCCAAAAGAACGGACGATGGACCATTTTGATGATGAAAATACTGTCAAGGCACCCGCTATGGAAAGGGAAAAATCTGCACATGGAGTGACACTTGATGAGGAACGAAAATTCTATGAGGCAAAAAAAGAATTACCGAATCACCTTTCTCCTAAGCTTCCTAAAGAAGAAAATAAAGGGATTCCTATTAAGCGACATCCTGTGATTTATTCAGAAAGCCCTAAGGAAATGCCACGTAGAAGTAGCCGTTATGGACTAGAGGTGAATAATAAACGCCCTCTTTCTCTAAAACAGCAGTATTCTGGAGGAGTTAGCCGTTTTCGTTCACGTGCGGATGAAACGCCACCGCCAAGAACTCGTCTGGTTCCGAAACCTCGTTTTACACGGGATGAGCTAGTGACCTCTATGGCAAAGAAAAAGGATAGCTATTTACTTCTTGATGAAAAAACGCTTCCTAAAAAGAAAACTGTAGAACAGCCAAAGGAAAAGCTATGGAGAGCACCAGCTCCTCGGGTATCGGCATCGCAATCCAAGCCTATCGTTACTCAGACGAACAAGGAACAGACGAAAAAGCCCGTAAAAGCCGTGGCTGTCGCTCCTGCAAGGGAAAAAACCATTTATTCTGGGAGTAAAAAGATTAAGCTTACAACGAATCGTTCACAAGAGGAAACCGCTATTGGAAAGAAGAAAAGTGCGCTTGAGCGTGGCTTGAGTGGCATTATGGAACAGGAAAATAAAAGCAGTCAGCGCGTGAACAATCGCTTTTTTGATGAAAAGAAGGAAAGCTCTCACTTGAATAATTAAGAAATTTATTTGATAATAAAAAAGATTATATGACAAGAAGAAAGAGGCCATATCAAGTGGAAACAGAAAAGACATATTATTTTATTGGAATTAAAGGCTCTGGAATGAGCGCTTTGGCATTAGTATTACAGGAAATGGGATACCATGTGGAAGGCTCGGATGTGGAGAAATATTTCTTTACACAGCACGGTTTGGAAGAAGCGGGCGTGAAAATTTACCCATTCAATCCTGAAAATATTAAAGAAGGGATGACGATTATCCAAGGAAATGCCTTCAAAGAGGATCATCCAGAAGTGGCTCGTGCGAAGGAACTTGGGTTACCTATCGCTCGTTACCATGAGTTTTTAGGAAAATTCTTAAATGGTTATACCAGTATTGGCGTGGCTGGAGCACATGGAAAAACTTCAACAACGGGACTATTGTCACATGTTTTAAGTGGCGTGACACCAACGAGTTATTTAATTGGTGACGGAACGGGTCATGGGGATCCTAAGGCAAACTTTTTTGCGTTTGAATCAGATGAATATGAACGTCATTTCTTGCCTTATCACCCAGATTATACGATTATTACGAATGTCGATTTTGATCACCCAGATTATTTCACAAGCATTGATGATGTTTTTGACGCATTTCAAACCTATGCGAGTCAAGTGAAAAAGGGAATTTTTGCTTATGGAGATGACCCTTATTTGCGGAAGCTTTCGGTAGATGTACCAGTTTATTATTACGGAGTGAATGATACAGACGATTTCCAAGCGGTGAATATCAAACGGACAACCAAGGGCTCAAAATTTGACGTGAAGCATGATGGGAAAATCATTGGAACATTCCAAGTGCCGGCATTTGGGCAACATAATATTATGAATGCTTTGGGTGTGATTGCCGTTGCCTACGATGCGGGGCTAGATATGCAGCTTGTCGCTGACGAAATGTTGACTTTCCAAGGGGTAAAACGTCGCTTTAGCGAAAAGAAGGTTTCTGATATGGTGATTATTGACGATTTTGCGCATCATCCTGCTGAAATTAAGGCAACACTTGATGCAGCTCGTCAAAAATACCCAGATAAAAAGGTCATTGCCGTTTTTCAGCCACATACCTTTACACGTACTATTGCGTTAATGGATGATTTTGCGGAAGCGTTAGATTTAGCTGATGAAGTTTATTTAGGAGAAATCTATGGTTCAGCTCGTGAAACAAGCGGGGATGTCAAGATAGAAGATTTAGCTGCTAAACTTTCTAAGGGTGGCACAGTCGTTTCAGAGGAAAATATGTCTCCATTATTGAAATTCCATGATGAAGTGGTTGTCTTTATGGGCGCTGGCGATATTCAGAAGTTTGAAAATGCTTATGAAGAATTATTGAGCCAAACAACGAAAAACAATCAATAGAAGCTTTGTGAGAAGGGTGAGGGAGTTTCTCTCTCTTGCTGTTGTCCGTTTTGAGAGGCTTAGAAAAGGAAGTTAAGAGATGTCAAAGAAAAATAAGGATATTGAAGTGAAAGTAGAAGAAGTGAAGCGGAATGCTGGAAATAGCCAAGTAACCGTTCATCAATTATCTATCGGAAAAAATATTATCGGTGTCGTGATTCCGACAGAAGATAAAAGATTTCAAGTAGAAGTAGGCGGAAAGGTTGAAGCAGTCGTTAAAACTTTAGATGAAGGCTTCGAGTTTTTAATCGCAGATTACAATCTACACCAGTAGAAAAGAATTTTTTTAAATTTTTTTAACAAAATGCTTGCACAAAATTAAATTACAGTGTATTATATAATAGTTGACTTGATAAATAACACTTTGAAAGTCCTATTGGAAGGGTAGCGAAGAGGCTAAACGCGGCGGACTGTAAATCCGCTCCTTCGGGTTCGGGGGTTCGAATCCCTCCCCTTCCACCATTAATGGGGTATAGCCAAGCGGTAAGGCAAGGGACTTTGACTCCCTCATGCGTTGGTTCGAATCCAGCTACCCCAGTATTTTGATACTGGAGCAGAGCAAGGAAATTTTTTCCTTGCTCTTTTCGCGTTCAAGATAAATAACTAAGTCTAAGAAAATGTTGGCTGTTGTTTTTTTATCAAATAACAGTGAAGTGGTAGCAATTATTCTTTTCGGAGCTTCAGTTATTGAAATGGGCTTTTTGGTTTCGTTTATAAAAAAATTAGAGTAAAAAATACCTAAATGAGTAAATTTCCCCAATAATGATTATTTTTTTGTTATGATTATTATGTTTTAGATTTTTGGTAAGGAGTAGATAGAAATGAGTACAATTATTTTTCATGCCTCTGAGTATGGAGCAGGAAAGCAATACGCCACTTGGGTGAAGGAGAACGTGCCAAATGCGACACTTTTAGATAGTCGTTTGGATGCAGTAGTTGATTTTTCAGCCTTTGATAATATTGTCATGATAGGTAGCTTTTATTGGGACGGACTTCACGGGGCAAAATTTATGAAAAAGCACTGGCAAGAGATAAAGGATAAGCATGTGATTATGGCAACGGTTGGTATTGCTAATCCAGAAAGCTCAGATTATACACGCATTAAGAAGTTTGCGTTTCCTGATGAAATGATTGAAAAAATGGAATTTTATCATTTACGTGGGGCGTTAGATTATAGCAAGATTTCTTGGAGTCATCGTCAATTTTTGAAGCTGATGCCGATTTTTTATAAGAAAAAGCAAAAGCGTTTGTTGAAAGAGGGCAAGGGTCTTGATAAGGACGCACAGGAATTTCTGGAGAATTATGGTGGCAAGATTAGCTATGTGGCTCGTGAAAATGTGGAGCCAATCATTCAATCTGTATTGGAGGTATAAAAATGACTAGAAAACAATTTATAGAGCTTGGGGAGGCGTATAATCTTCCTATACAGGCATTCTTGATTTTATTGGGCATGGGGTATGCAAAATGCGCTACAGGTGTTTTCTTTGACTGGCGGATTTTACTTTTCTTAGTGACGTTACTGCTGATTTTTGAAGCGGTGAATATTCATAATAATTTAATGGATTATCTTCATGCAAAAGACGAGACCTATAAGAAGCAGACGAATGTGATAGGTGTGGAAAAGCTTTCGGTGAAAATGGTGAAACGACTGGTTGTTCTGTTTTTAGGGGTATCCTTCGTGACTGGTGCTTGGCTTGTAGCAGTTACGGATGGCTGGATATTTGCGATGGGAGCGCTTGGGTATATTGTGGGCTTTTGGTATTCTGGAAGTAAACGCCCGATTAATAGCTTACCGATTGCGGAAACCTTGCCCTCTGCAATGAGCGGAATCATGATTCCTTTGATTAGTGCACATATTGTGAGTATTGATGTGGTGCCGATGTCTTGGAGCTTTGTCGGTCATGGTTTGCTTGCCTTTTTGCCGATATTTTTGCTTGTCTTTAGCGGGCTTTTAGCGAATAATACCTGTGATTTGGAGGAGGATATTAAAAATGGGCGGCGTACGCTGGTTTATTTTATTGGGAAAAAAGCGAGTGTTCGGCTATTTATTGGGACGAATCTCTTGATTTATGTAGCGGTTCTTTTGGGCGTGGCTTTCGGTGCTTCTCCTTTTATAAGTGTATTAACGCTTGCTTTTGTACCCATTGTGGTGAAGTTGTTAAAGCCTTATGTTGCGCAACAAAACAAAAAAATTACCTTTCCTTTAGTGAATAAGTCACTTGGTCTGACTAGCATGGTTTATTCGGCAACTTATGTTTTAGGGGCTTTGCTTTTACGTTAGTGTATAAATCTTTGAAAATTTGCAGAAAGTGGCATAGAATAAATAGAGAAGGATTTTTATAACTTTGTAGTAAAGGAGTGAAGGCTCATGGCTTTAAAATCAACGATTGAAAAGTCTTTGAATAAGGCAAAATCAGCGGTCGAAGCGTCTGCTGAACGAGTGTACGATTTGACAAAGAAAAATTATCGCGTGAAAATCACGGTAGATAAGAACGGGTTGAAAAAAGAAATTACGACTGATCGTCCTACAGCGCACACGATTAAGTGGAGAAGTAAGGGCTATTAGTCTAAATCGATGGAAAAAGTCTTAGCGGTGGCTAAGGCTTTTTATCGTTCCACCTCAATACCAAGGACAGTTAAATGTCCGTTTCCGATGAGTTTGATGACAAGTGCCGCCATTTGACAAGGCTTCATTTCACCGTTGCTAGTGACCCACCAACGAAGCGTTCCGGTAAAAATCGAGGTCATGTATTCAATCACAAAGTCGATAGGGACTTCAATATCGTTTTCAGTAATGCGCAGAGTGGTAAAAAGCTCTGTGTATTTTTGTCGTATCGTGTCGGCAAATTTTTTCTGAATAATTTCATTTGAGGCACCGTCTAAAATTGCATAGGAAAAGTAATTGTCTTCTTTTAAGCGTTTGTAGAAGCGGGTGAGTAGTCGTTCGATATTTTTTACTTTTAATTTTTTGTTGATGATGATATTTTCGCTATCAATAATAGAAGTAAAGGTGCTGATGAGCTGGTTAAGAATTTGTTCATAGAGGTCTTGCTTGTCCTTGTAGTGAGCGTAGAAGGTGGCACGATTAATCATTGCCTCGTCTGCTATATCTTGAATGGTAATCGCATCAAAGCCTTTTTCTCCGACAAGTTTTATGAAAGCGGTAATAATCATTTTATTAGTACGTAGTACACGTAAATCGTTTTTTTTCATCTTGAGGACTTCCTTACTATTTATTTGTAAAATAAACAACAAATTGTTGCTTTTTGTTGTTTAACGCACAAATTACTTATTTTTGACTATTGAATTAGAAAAATAATAGTTTTAAACTTACTATGAACTTATTATAACAGACGTCACGTTGGATATTCAACAGGTTGTTGGGCGGATAACGGAAGAAGTTTTTGTGTGGTATTGAAAGGACTGGGGAAATTTATGACTTATAGGGCAGGAGTAGATGTGGGGTCTACGACGGTGAAGCTAGTGGTGCTAACACCGCAGAATGAGACGGTTTTCTCAAAGTATGAACGTCATTTTTCAGATGTGAAGGCGGCAACGATTAAAGTATTGACCGAGGCACAGGAGCTATTGGGTGAAAAATCCGATTTAACTATGAATATTACAGGTTCTGGTGGCATGGGCTTAGCAGATGTACTGGAGATTCCATTTGTTCAAGAGGTGATTGCGTGTACGAAAACAGTAGAGGAGATTATTCCAGAAACGGATGTCGCAATTGAGCTTGGTGGAGAAGATGCCAAAATTACCTTTTTTGACGGAGCCTTGGAGCAACGGATGAATGGGAGCTGTGCTGGTGGGACGGGAGCGTTTATAGACCAAATGGCTGCTCTTTTAAAAACGGATGCGAATGGTGTTAATGAACTAGCGAAAGAATATCAAACGATTTATCCCATTGCTTCTCGTTGTGGGGTGTTTGCGAAAACGGATGTCCAGCCTTTAATTAATGAAGGAGCGGAAAAATCAGATATTGCGGCGAGTATTTTTCAAGCAGTGGTGAATCAAACGATTGCGGGACTGGCTGCGGGTCGTAAAATTAAGGGAAAGGTGGCGTTTTTGGGTGGCCCTCTTTTCTTCATGAGTGAGCTACGGAAACGGTTTATCGAAACGCTAAATATTGCGCCTAAGGATGTCATTTTTCCCGAAAATCCTCAACTTTTTGTTGCACAGGGGGCAGCAATTTTTTCTGAAAATAGTGAGCCTGTAACTTTTGAACGTCTGTTAGATAGATTAAGTAGTGATAATGGGGCTCAGCTGATTCCAACTGACCGGTTAGAGCCGTTATTTAAAACCAAAGAAGATTTAGAGGCTTTTCGTGCACGTCATAATGCAGCCCAAGCTGTTTATAAGCCGTTAGCTGAACATGTAGGGCCTGCCTATCTGGGCATTGATGCGGGTTCGACAACAACGAAGGTGACCTTGATTAATGGGGACGGAGAAATTCTCTTCTCGCATTATGGGAATAATGAGGGACAACCGCTTGAAAATGTGATCGGTGTCTTGGGGAATATGTATCGCCAACTACCAGCGGGTGTAACGATTGCGAAGTCTTGCGTTACAGGCTACGGTGAATTGTTAATCAAAAATGCGATTAAGGTTGACCTTGGGGAAGTAGAGACAATGGCGCATTATAAGGCGGCAAATTATTTCCAACCGGGTGTTGATTTTATTTTAGATATTGGTGGTCAGGATATGAAGGCGATGACGATTCGTGGCGGTGCATTGTCCTCAATTCAGCTTAATGAGGCGTGTTCCTCAGGCTGTGGGTCGTTCATCGAAACCTTTGCGAAGTCGCTGAATTATAAGGTAGAGGATTTTGCGTTAGAGGCGTTGAAATCTCAAAATCCAGTAGACTTGGGTTCACGTTGTACCGTATTTATGAATTCTAAGGTAAAACAGGTACAAAAAGAAGGAGCGACTGTGGGGGATATTTCCGCTGGATTGTCTTATTCTGTGATTAAAAATGCGATTTATAAGGTAATTAAGATTCGTCGTCCAGAAGAATTGGGTGAAAAAATTGTTTGTCAGGGCGGGACTTTTTACAATGAGGCGGTGCTACGTACTTTTGAACAAATTTCCGGTCGTGAAGTGGTTCGCCCGTCTATCGCTGGGCTCATGGGGGCATATGGTGCTGCTCTAATTGCTAAGGAAAATGCGGTAGAAGGGGAAACTTCTACACTTTTAGATGCAAAGGAGTTATTAGCCTTTACCTCTGATAAGGAATTTTTAAACTGTGGTTTGTGTGAAAACAATTGTATGTTGACAATGACAATTTTTTCTGACGGTCGTCGGTATGTGACGGGCAATCGTTGCGAACGTGGGGCTGAGCATGCGGCAAAGGTTAAGGTGAAACGAGAGGGACGTAAGATAAATCTAGTGGATTACAAGTATAAGCGCTTGTTTAAATATCGTCCACTGCGTTTGTCTAAGGCTACTCGTGGCAGTATCGGGATTCCTCGTGTGTTAAATATGTATGAAAATTATCCTCTTTGGTATACGTTTTTTACCGATTTAGGTTTTCGGGTGGAGCTTTCTCCTCGGTCAAATAAGGAGCTTTATGAAAAGGGAATGGATACGATTCCGAGCGATACTGCGTGCTATCCAGCGAAAATTGCGCATGGGCATATTCAAGCCTTGATTGATAGTGGCGTTTCGAAAATTTTTTATCCGGGGGTCATTTTTGAACGAGAAGAGGATTTACAGGCGGATAATCATTTCAACTGTCCGATTGTTCAAAGCTATCCTGAGGTGATTCGTAACAATGTGGACGATATTCGTGACGGCAAGGTGGAGTATTTTAATCCTTTCTTGAATTTAGCTAATGAAAAGTCTGTCGCTCAGGTGTTGAGTAAGGAATTTATCACTTTGGGTATCAGTAAGGAGGAGGTCACTCAGGCGCTTCATCACGGCTATGAGGAGCTGGAAAACTTTAAACAAGAGATTCGTCAAAAGGGTGAAGATACGCTTATGCGGATAAATATGAAAGGTGAACGAGGAATTGTCCTTTCAGGTCGCCCGTATCATTTGGATCCTGAAATTAATCACGGCATTGCAAATGTGATTACACAGGAGGGCTTCCATGTTTTGACGGAGGATTCGATTAGTCATTTAGGTGATGTCGGAAATCTTCGTGTGGTGAATCAATGGGTTTACCATTCTCGTTTGTATGCAGCGGCTCGAGTGGTCGCAAAATCTAAAAATCTTGAGCTTGTACAATTAAATTCGTTTGGTTGCGGGCTGGATGCGGTGACTACCGATCAAGTGGAAGAAATCATGGATCAATACGGAAAAATTTATACGGTGTTGAAGATTGATGAGGGCTCGAACTTAGGAGCAATTCGTATTCGTTTGCGTTCACTAAAAGCAGCAGTTGGCGAACGGGCAAAGATGAATTTTGTTCCCTTCCAACAGCATGAAGAGGTTGAAAAGATTGTCTTTACAAAAGAAATGCGTAAAAAACATACGCTACTTATGCCCATGCTCTCGCCTATTCATCAAACAGGCTTAATGGATGAAGCGTTTAAGGCAAGTGGCTATAACGTGGTGGTGTTACCTGCAGAGGATCGTGAAGCGGTCAATGTTGGGCTAAAATTCGTCAATAATGATGCATGCTATCCGGCAATTATTTCTATCGGGCAATTGGTCGAAGCGCTCCAAAGTGGCGACTATGACCTTGACAATGTTTCAGTGATGATGACACAAACTGGGGGTGGGTGTCGAGCAACAAACTATATTCCATTGCTTCGTAAGGCGCTTGCAGATGCTGGCTTTGCGAATGTGCCGGTAGTTTCGCTTTCTCTTGGCAATAAGGGGGTTGAGGAAACACCCGGCTTTAAATTGACGATTCCGCTGATTAAACGGATTGTCGTGGGTATGCTGTATGGAGATTTGTTTGAACGAGTGGTTTACCGCACGCGTCCTTATGAGGTGGAGACTGGCGCTGTAGATGCGCTTCATGAGTCTTGGCTAAAGAGAATACAAGGCAATGTGAGAAATGGCTCATTGACACAATTTAATCGCAATATGAAGAAGATTGTTCACGATTTTGATACGATTCCTTTGACGAATGAAAGAAAACCTCGTGTTGGGGTAGTTGGTGAAATTCTCGTGAAATATTCTCCAACGGCTAATAATGATATTGTGCGTTTGCTTGAAGAAGAAGGAGCAGAAGCGGTTGTTCCTGATATTATCGGCTTTATGAACTATTCTTTCTATAATCAAATTTGGAAATCAGAAAATCTTGGTATGAGCAAATGGGGCAAGCAGTTGGCGGAATTTTTCATTAAGGTGATTGAATTTGTGGAAAAACCAATGGATAAGGCGCTAAGAAGCTCTGAACGTTTTGATGGGATTCAGTCGATTTATGAGATTGCAGACGGGGCTTCCAATGTCTTGTCTATCGGAAATCATACGGGTGAAGGCTGGTTCCTAACGGGGGAAATGATTGAGCTCTTAAAGGACGGCGTGGACAATATTGTCTGCATGCAACCGTTTGGCTGTCTTCCGAACCATGTTGTTGGGAAGGGCGTGATTAAGGAGCTTCGTCATCAATACCCAAGAGCCAATATTGCGGCAATCGACTACGACCCGGGTGTTTCTCTAGTGAATCAGTTGAATCGGATTCGGTTGATGATGGCTACGGCACAAAAGGGATTAGAGGTTAAAAAATAACGTGATATTATACAGTTTCAAGTTTGGTGTTCTTTGAACTTGGAGCTGTATTTTTTGTTGTCTTATCTTTGATTTAAAAATTATTATACAACTCCATAAAAATCAAACTATTTCAGAAAACAACTCAGTCGCTGTACAAATGAATGCTTCACTGATTTATTCTAAGCGGTTTGTGGTAAGTGCCTAGGATTGGGAGGAGATCAAAGAAAATTTTGGAAGTTTAGAGTACTCGATTGAATTTTTACTAAAGCCTACACAAAAGGTTTCAACGATAGAGATAGAAAGAGAATATCAACAGGCGAAACTCCCTCAAAAATGACCGAGCATTACTTCTTCTACGTTACAAATGGTTACTGCTTTAAGTGATGGGTTAATTGCTATTGTGATTATCTTGGTAAGTATCTTACTGGTGGGGATTGCGTTATTTTGTATTCGTTTTATTTTGCTTGTGGTTATTGAAGAAGATTACAGAGAAATTGGAATCATGAAAGCTCTAGGCATTCAAACAAAAGATATTCAGAAACTTACCTGATAAAATAAGAGCTTATAGCAGTTTTAGCGACATTTCTCGGCTATTTATTTTCACTTTTTGTAAGCAGATTATTTACGAAAAATATTTTGTTATTCATGGGTGAAGGAAAGAAAACAGTAATAAATTATGTGATTCCTATACTTTGTTCTATCATGATTACCCCATCTGTAAAAATAATTCTTCGTAAATTTAAGCATATTACTGCAATAGAGGCAATTCAAATATCACGAGCAAAAGGGAAAACAACAAAGAGGGCATTTTTTCCCATTGATAAGGACAAGTGGTTAAATATCAATGTATTACTTGGTGTAAAAGATATATTTCTTCGTTTTAAAACCTATCTCTTACTAAATATTGTTTTTATCATCAGCACCTTTATTCTCATCGTTTCAATAAATTTTCTCAATACCATAAGCTCCCCAGAATTTATCCACTATACTGGAGTTGGAAAAAGCGATATTCGTATAGATATACAAAATACTTCAGAAAATAATCATCAAATGAACGAAATTTTAACGAAAATCAGGCAAGATAACGAGGTGCGTTGGAAAATTAAAAGGTTGAGTTTATATTTTAGGTTTCTTTAGATTGCATTACAAACAAGGCTAAAAATATATTGCAGGTATAGGTTCATTTCTTACTTAAAAAGAAAGTCTGTTAGAATTTATTTCCGTTTTCATCAAACGCAAAAATAATTTTCTTATCCTTTTCAAATGGTGTAAACTAAAAAAGAAAGAAAAAAGAAAAGGAGCCTTCTAAATGAAAGAAAAAGAGTTTTTGCAAGAGGTCAAAGAAATCAATTTGCTAGAATCGACTTTGGCATTGACGGAGTGGGATAGACAGACGGGGATGCCTGAAAAAGCTACAGACTATCGGGCGGAGCAGGATGCTTATTTGTATAAGCTGATGTTTGAAAAGAGTACAGGCCCAGTGATTCGTGAGGCAATGAGCTATTTTGGAGAACATAGAGATGAATTAAGCGAGCTTGGTCAACAGGTTTATGATAAAGTCAAGGAAAACTATGACAACGATATTGCGATTCCTGCCGACCGTATGGAAGCTTACACTCGGGAAACTTCAAAGGCATATAGTGCTTGGATTGATGCGAGAAAGGCAGAAAATTTCCAATTATTCAAGAAGTCTTTGGAAAATCTGATTGCTTTCAAAAAAGAATTCATCCCTTTGTGGCGTAAAGAAGAAAAGACACCCTATGATGTGCTTCTTGGGAAATATGAGCCAGAATTAACGGTAGAAACACTCGATAAGGTCTTTAGTGAAGTGCGTGACGGAATTATTGCGATTCGCAAAACGATTGAAGAACGTGGAATCGCACCTGAAACAGACTTTTTATCTCGTCTTGTATCAAAAGAACAACAAAAAGAATTTATCACAAAAGTGGTAGAAGAGCTTGGATATGATTTTTCAAAAGGTCGTCTGGATGATACCGTCCATCCATTTATGACTGGGTTTAATCGTAACGATACACGTATCACGACACGTTGGAACGAAAATGATTTCAAAATGGCGGTTTTCGGCATCATTCATGAACAAGGACACGGACAATATGAACAAAATATCGATCCGAAATTTGATTATACCCCACTCACTGGTGGTGTATCTATGGGGATTCATGAGTCGCAATCGCTTTTTCAAGAAATCATTGTCGGAAGCAATCGTGCGTTTTGGAAGAAACAATATCCATTTTTCCAAGAAGTCACACAAGGGACCTTTGATGATATTGACTTTGAGACGTTTTACCATGGGTTGAAGGAAACTCATGCGAACTTCATCCGGATTGAAGCCGATACGCTAACTTATGTGCTCCACATCATTATCCGTTATGAAATGGAAAAAGCAATTTTCAATGAAAATGTCAATCTTGATACCTTACCTGAGCTTTGGAATGCGAAATATGAAGAATATCTTGGTATTCGTCCAAGTAACGACCTAGAGGGTATCTTACAAGATGTGCACTGGGCGGGCGGTGATTTTGGCTACTTCCCAAGCTATGCTCTCGGGTATATGTATGCGGCACAATTGAAACATGCGATGGATAAGGATTTAGATTTTGATGCGGTGCTTGCAAGCGATGATTATTCTCCAATCAAAAATTGGCTGAATGAAAAGATTCGTCAATACGGCGCCAGCCGCAAACCAAAACAACTCATCTTTGATGCAACTGGTGAGGACTTGAATCCGAAATATTTATTAGATTATTTACGTCAAATTTACTTTGATGTCTATCAAGTAGAATAAAGTCTTTTAAAAAACTCAATACAAAAAGCGGACAATTCTCAATAAGTTGTCCGTTTTCTTAGTGTCATCAATAACTTACGATATTCCTAGATATTTAGTGAGTGTTTTTTTATGAATCGTCACCACCTGCCCCTCAGTAAATGAAAGTGAAAGAGTTTTCCGTTTCTATCTGTTTTTCAATTCTAAAATATTTCTTTTTTATTCTAAAGTTTTCTTTCAAATAGTGATACACTAAGCAGTTTATGGTATCATGAGTGTATTGAAGTTTGCAGAATGGAATGAAGCGAAAATGAGTAAAAAGTCAAAACGTAAGAACAAAAAAAACAAGACTAATA
The DNA here is from genome assembly GCA_031261705.1 of Lactobacillales bacterium. Lineage (GTDB taxonomy): Bacteria > Bacillota > Bacilli > Lactobacillales > Streptococcaceae > JAISJD01. The sequence continues at coordinate 27,782 of JAISJD010000031.1, read as the reverse complement.
AAACAAATTCGCCCAAGAAGGCGACGTTACACTTAGATGAAGTAAAAGATTTAACCGTTGGAACCGTCCAAGAATTAGCTGGAGTGAGTGCAGCTAAGGAAGAGGAGAAAGCCCCTGAAAAAACGGTAGAAGAAAAGCCAAAAGAAGAGGCGAAGGACGAACCTGAATCAAAAGGTTTAGCAGAGCGTTTACAAGAAAAAGTGGACGCACAAACGGAAAAAACCGACGCAAATAAGGCAAATATTTTAGAACAATATATCCAAGCTCACAAGCCAACCTATACTGGTCCAACTTGGGAAGAAGGGGCAGGAAAAGCTATCGTTAAAGGTGAAGTGACCTCTCTTGAAGAAGTACAGACAGAGGGTGCGCTTGACACTGAGCCTAAAAAAGCTGAAAAAGAAGAAGCTGTTGAGACTGTTGTTGAAACAAAAGAAGTAGAAGCTGCTCCTAATGAAGTACAAGTGGAAGAAGACAATGAGATTAAGGAAGAGGCCAAGGAAGTTCCAGAAAAATCTTCCTCACCTATACTAGACGAGGCGATTCCAGCGCCTATTCCTGATGAGGAGCCAAAAGTTGCAGAACCTACTGAAGAACAAGAAACCACAACCCTGACTGCAAAATGGAAAAAAGGTGCTTTGATTGTCGCTGGAGTAGTGATTTTAGGTGGTGCAGGCTATGCAGGATACAGTACTTATAATGACAACGTTGAAAAAGCAAAAAGTGTTCAGCTTGCTAAGGAAAAAGCCAAAGTTGCGGACGTGAAGTCTGAGATTTCTAAGTTCTATTTGAATGATAAAAAAGAATTTATAAAAACGTCGAAATTAGCAGATTTTCCAGCTTTGGAAAAGCAATACAAGAAGTTAAAGGGAAGCGCTGAATTTGAAACACTCACTCCAGTGTTTGAAAAGTTAGAACAAAAAGTTACTCTTACCAATCAAGTGAATGCTTTGTTTGTAAAACCAGCGATTGTAGATGACAAGCTTGGAAAAAATCCTCAATTGGCTAAATTAGCTACGGTGACACTCGAAATTACAAAAGACAATACACCACTGTCTAAGCTGGCACAACAAGCAGTGGATGAAGCAAAAGCGCAATATCAACAGGCAAAACAAGTGCAAGATAAAATTGTTGAGTTGAACAAAGAAATAGGCGACCCGACTAATGAAAAGCTAAAACAAGCGAATGATTTAATTGCAAAAGTGAAAAGTGAACCAATCAAGAAAGAATTGACAAGTGAGCTTGCCCCTTATATTAAGAAATTAAATGAGCTTAATGCAAAACAGTCGGAAAATGAGATGAAACAGGCAGAGGTAGCTGTGCAACAACCTGCTCCCGCTCCTCAAGAAACAGCTCAAGCACCTGCAACGCCTAGCCAAACACAAGGGCAACCCGCTCCTGCGACAACAGGTGGAGAAACTTCATTTGGTGTGGCGAATGCTGCTCCTGGGGCAAGAGAATTATCCGTTGTTCCATATAATCAAGCAGCGATTAATAACACCGCCAGTTCTGCATGGGTATGGGCACCCGGAATCAAGGAACGTGTCCTTGCGACATGTATCGCACGCGGGTACATTACAGCGACAAACTATACCATAGAGCCAGTAAATATTATCAATGGGAACGGCTACTACAATCTATTCGGGCCAAATGGAAATTATCTTGTGTCAATCAATTGTAAAACAGGTTGGTTCATGGGAAATGCCAAGGGTCACACGGATACGCTTGACTTCGACCCGTCTACTGCTGTCTATGGATAGTAAATTTAAGAAAAAGCATTAAAATCAGAGGCTAGTAATTCTTTTGCTAACTTCTTTTTTAATGTGTGCATAAATTTTTCTAGGTTGGTTTATCCATAAATTCTACTCATTTTAAAATTATACAGTTCTCTTTTAGTTCTGATTTCAGTGCTAACTATGGTAGAATAGATTACGAGTAAGAAAGAGCAAATATCTGACTAACTCGTTTTCAAACGTTTTACTGGGTAGCTTTTTTATTTTGCGCGAGACGGTAAATTAAATAATTGGAGGAACAAAATAGATGGAGTTAAGAGGCAAGCAAAAAAGATTTTTAAGAAGTAAAGCACACCACCTCACACCGATTTTTCAGATTGGCAAGGGTGGCTTAAATAATGAGTTAAAAACACAAATTCGAGAAGCGTTGGAACGCAGAGAGCTCATTAAAATCTCTTTATTGCAAAATACAGATGAAGAGGTAGACGATGTGGCAGAAGTGTTAGAAGAACAACTTGGCTTAGATGTGGTACAAACAATTGGACGGACATTGGTTTTATTCAAACCGTCATCAAAAGACAAGTATCGCAAGCTTTCTCGTGAGGTCAAAGAGATTTAATTTACTCTAGTAGGTTGGTGATTAAAAATGTATGAAGCAAAAACAAAGGTGATCCTACAAACAGTAGAAGTAACAAAACGTCGTCAGGTCGGGATTCTTGGAGGAAATTTCAACCCCGTGCATAATGCGCATCTAGCGATAGCAGACCAAGTGCAACAACAGCTTGGTTTAGATGTTGTCTATCTTATGCCAGAGTTTTTACCGCCACATATAGATGAAAAACAGACGATTTGTTCAGAACATAGGTTAAACATGTTACAGCTTGCTGTTCAGAATAATCCTCGTCTTGAAATTGAAACCATTGAACTACATCGTGGTGGGAAAAGTTTTACGTATGATACGATGAAAGTATTGATTGAAAAAAATCCTGATACAGATTATTACTTCATTATTGGAGGGGATATGGTCGAATATTTACCTAAGTGGTATAAAATTGATGAGCTTGTGCAAATGGTGCAATTTGTCGGAGTACAGCGCCCTGGCTATAAGGTTGGAACGAGTTATCCAGTGATCTGGGTGGATTTGCCGAAAATGGATTTAAGCTCCTCTACTATCCGAAAAATGTTTGCTTCAAATAATGAACCACGCTACATGATGCCTCCTCTTGTGATAAAATATATTCAAGAGAAAGGGTTGTATTTAGATGAAGAGTAAAAAAACAGTCGAACATACAGGGAAATATACACCATATGCTCGAGAAGAATTGATGCAAAAGATTCAAATGCGTATGAGTGAACGTCGATTTTTACATGTTCTAGGAGTAGAAGAAACAGCGATAGCTTTGGCTGCTAGAAATGGAGTTAGCCTTGAAAAAGCAAGCATTGCCGCATTGGTACATGATTATGCAAAGGAACGCCCAAACGATGAAATGGAACTTATCATTAAAACGCACGGGTTTGATCCAGAACTCCTTGAATATGGGAATAACATCTGGCATGGGATTGTTGGAGCCTATCTCGTTGAAAAGGAACTTGGTATTACTGATGAAGAAATCTTGCAGGCGGTTCGTGGGCATACGACAGGTGCAAAAGAAATGAGTGCTCTTGATAAAGTCATTTATGTTGCAGATTATATTGAGCCAGGCAGAAAATTTCCAGGGGTTGATGAAGCAAGAATTATTGCGATGGAAAATTTAGATGAAGCGGTAAAATATGAAACCAAGCATACTTTGCAACATTTGATTGAACAGGAAGCGAAAATTTATCCAAAAACAATTGATACTTACAATGTGTGGGTATCGGGAAAATAATAGAAAAAAATATGAAAGGAAGAGATTATTATAGTAGCGAGTGATAAAATGTTAGAAATCGCTGTTCGTGCAGCAGATAGTAAACGTGCGGAGGACATTCTAGCGTTAGATGTAAGAAAAGTCAGCTTGTTAGCAGATTACTTTGTGATTACTCATGGGAATAGTGAACGTCAAATCAATGCGATTGTGGACGAAATTGTAGACCAAGAAGAAAAAGCTGGAGTAATTTTGAAACGTGTTGAGGGAAAAGAAGGCGGCAAATGGATTTTAATTGACCTTGGAGATGTGATTGTGCATGTATTCCAAGAAAGTGAAAGAAGCTTTTATAATCTTGAAAAATTATGGTCAGATGCGCCGTTAGTAGATGTTACCGAGTGGGTTAGTGAATAATGGCAACTTATGAAACATTTGCTTTTGTTTATGATACCGTTATGGATAGCTCGCTTTATGAGCAATGGTTAGCTTTTTCAAATCGACATTTGCCAAAGGAAACAGAGGAAATTCTTGAGCTTGCTTGTGGTACAGGTGCACTTGCGGTGGAGTTTGCTAAGGAAGGCTATGCGGTGACTGGGCTTGATTTGTCAGAGGAAATGCTGATGATGGCGTATAATCGAGCGGTCAATGAAGAAGTTGAAGTGCAATGGGTTGAGGGTGATATGCTTGATTTGTCAGAAGTTGGGCAATATCAAGCGGTTACTTGCTTTTCCGATTCACTTTGTTACATGAAGAATCGTCAAGAGGTACAGCAGGTTTTTGATGAGGTGCATCGTGTGTTGACAGATGAGGGAACCTTTATTTTTGATGTACACTCGATTTATCAGGTGGATGAGGTTTTTCCAAATTATAGTTATCATGAAAATGACGAGGATTTCGCGTTTCTTTGGGATAGCTTCAAAGGGGAGAAAGAACATAGTATTGTGCATGAGTTGACTTTTTTTGTACAAGAGGATGAAAATGCAGAGCTATTTGTTCGCCACGATGAAGTCCATGAAGAGCGGACTTATTCCGTTGATAATTATTTGACGATGCTTGAAAGTGCAGGTTTTTACAACGTAGAGGTCTATGCCGATTTTGAAGATACTGCACCAACGAAAGAGAGTAAACGATTATTTTTTGTTTGTAGAAAGTAGACAATCACTTCGGTGGTTGTTTTTTTGATAAACGCCTAGTTTATTTTGGCAGAGAAGATTCATTCAAAGTATAATAAAAGAGGAGAGGAAACAAGCGATTAGTACAAAGAATAAATCTGTTTGAATTAATTCGAGAATATCGAACGTATTATTTAACAAAATATGATTGGAATGGTATTATATAGAACGTTGAAACAGATTTAAAATCTGTACTAATTAAATGATTAATAGATGGAAAGAGGAAAAATAAATGGCTGAAAATAAAAAGCGACATGGCGCAGATATGATTATCGATTCTTTAATCAATCATGACGTGAAATATATCTTTGGAATCCCTGGAGCAAAAATTGACCGTGTCTTTGATACGCTTGAGGATAAAGGGCCTGAGCTCATTGTAGCACGTCATGAACAAAACGCCGCATTTATGGCAGCAGCAGTAGGACGAATTACAGGAGAACCGGGTGTGGTTATCGCAACTTCTGGTCCTGGTGCTTCAAACCTTGCAACAGGTTTAGTTACCGCAAACGCTGAGGGAGACCCAATTTTAGCAATTGGTGGACAAGTGAAACGTGGAGATTTATTGAAATCAACCCACCAAAGCATGAATAATGCCGCTCTTTTTGAACCTATTACAAAATATAGCGTAGAAGTCCAAGACCCAGAAACTCTTTCTGAAATTATGGCCAATGCTTTCCGTCTAGCAAAAGCTGGAAAACCTGGAGCAAGTTTCATCTCTGTACCGCAAGACGTAGTGGATTCAGAAGTTAAAGCACAAGCAATCAAACCTTTATCTGATCCAAAACTTGGTTCTGCTTCAGTAAATGATATTACTTACTTAGCACAAGCAATTCGTGGCGCACAACTTCCAGTTTTATTACTAGGAATGCGGGCATCTAGTGAAGAAGTAACTGCAGCTATTCGCAATCTTGTGTCATCTATTCCACTTCCAGTAGTTGAAACGTTCCAAGGGGCTGGAATTATCTCTCGTGAACTAGAAAATGCGTTCTTTGGTCGTGTCGGTCTGTTCCGTAACCAACCAGGCGATATGCTTCTTAAAAAATCTGATTTAGTCATTGCTGTTGGCTATGACCCAATTGAGTATGAAGCACGTAATTGGAATGCAGAAAAAGAATCCCGTGTCATTGTCATTGATAATGAACCAGCAGAAATTGATACGTTCTATCAACCAGAAAAAGAATTAATCGGAAATATTTCTGAAACATTAGATAGCCTACTTGCTGCAGTAAATGGGTATAAGCTTCCAAGTGAATCGCTAGAGTATTTACGTGGATTACGTGAAAAATTAACTGAAACAGAAGTGGCACCAGTAGAAGAGGATGGGTTAGTTCATCCGTTAGAAGTGATTGAAGTTCTTCAAAAAAATGTAACAGATGAAATGACTGTAACAGTGGATGTCGGCAGTCACTATATTTGGATGGCACGTCACTTCCGTAGTTATGAACCTCGTCATTTATTGTTTTCAAATGGTATGCAAACGTTAGGTGTGGCACTTCCTTGGGCAATTTCTGCCGCATTAATTCGTGAAGGCAAGCAAGTGATTTCTGTGTCAGGAGACGGCGGATTTTTATTCTCTGCACAAGAGCTTGAAACAGCGGTTCGTTTGAAATTACCAATCGTTCACATCATTTGGAATGACGGTCATTACAACATGGTTGAGTTCCAAGAAGAAATGAAATATGGTCGCTCTTCAGGAGTTGATTTTGGCCCTGTGGACTTCGTGAAATATGCGGAAGCGTTTGGTGCAAAAGGGTTACGTGTAGCAAATAAAGATGAGTTTGAAGCGGCATTACAAGAAGGCTTTGCCACAGAAGGTCCTGTTATTATTGATGTACCAATTGATTACAAGGACAATATTCAATTAGGTCAAACAATTTTACCAGATGAATTTTATTAAGCGAAATTAGGGGAGTGAAAAAATTGAGTAAAGAGACAGTAGAAGTTGTGAAGCTTTATCAACATAACACACTTGGTGCGCTCATGTCAGGGCTTTACGAAGGATCATTAACCATTGGAGAATTATTGCAACATGGGGATTTAGGAATTGGGACGCTTGAGGATATTGACGGTGAATTAGTGGTGTTAAATGGGAAAGCCTATCAAGCACGTTCGGATAACAGTATTGTCGAATTAAAACCAACGGATAAGGTTCCTTATGCCGCTGTGGTGCCTCATCATCCAGAAGTGATTTTCAAGCAACGCATTGCGGTGACAGACGAAGAGTTGAAAGAACGAATGGAAGGTTATTTTGATGGAGAAAATCTTTTCCGTTCCTTCAAAATTCATGGAATATTTCCGAAAATGCACGTGCGTATGGTGCCAAAACAAGAACGTCCTTACAACAAATCCTTTGCGGAAGTAGCAGAAAATCAACCAGAATATACTGCAGAAAACGTAACAGGGACGATTGTTGGCATTTGGACACCTGAAATGTTTCATGGGGTTTCTGTTGCCGGTTATCATTTGCATTTTATTAGTGATGACCATTCATTTGGTGGACATGTTTTAGATTTTGTTATGGAAACAGGAATCGTTGAAATTGGGGCAGTTGACCAGTTAGACCAACATTTCCCAGTCCAAGATAGAAAATATTTGTTTGCGAAGCTAGATATTGAAGCGTTGAAAGAAGATATTAACGCTAGCGAATAATAACAAGTTTTCCCTTGTTTTACTGTTATTGTAGAAATTATCTGACAATTCATGTATGATAGTTACTAAAGATAAGGTGAAATGAGGGATTTTTATGAAGCTTGGGCCTTTTCGCCTTGGCATGCGAACGATGAAGTCAGCACTTTCGGTGATGATATGTATTTTAATTTTTCACTTAGCACAGCGTGGAAATCCTATGATTTCGGCTTTATCAGCGGTTTTTAGCTTGCGCCAAGATTTTAGTACTAGCTTAACTTTTGGAAAAAGTCGCCTAGTTGGAAATACGATTGGAGGAGCTCTTGCGATTGTTTTCTTCCTAATCAGTGATGCTCTAAATCATACGTTTTGGGTAGAATTAGTTGTTTTACCACTCCTTTTAGTTGTTGCAATTTCTTTTTCAGACGGGATAAATAATAACGCTGGAATTATTGCGGCTTCTGCAACGTTACTCATGATTTCTTTGACTGTACCTGATAATGAAACGGTAGTCTATGCGTTGCAACGGGTGCTAGATACCTTTATTGGTACTTCAGTCGCTATTTGTTTGAACCTCTTTGTGCGACCGAAAGAGCAAGAAATGAAAAGTGAAATTAGCGAAGATTTAATAGAACTTCACAAGAAAGAGGACGAGCTTGAGGAATTGCGTGCTAAAATTGAGGCGAAGAAAGCAAATGGTTCGTCATCTATAAGTAAATAAATTTTAGGAAGGTCTAAGAAAATTAGACTTTCTTTTATTTTTTTATTAGTTTTTACTAGAAGCATGCAATTTTTACTAATATTGGGTAAAATAGAAAAAGAAGTAAACTAATCTTTGCTTTATTTTTAAGGAAATGAGGGAAGAGATATGGAACAAGCTTTTATTGATTTAGTTGTGTATCGTGTGATTGAAAAATTTCAAATGGAAGAGGAGTTTTATGGAAAGCAGTTAGGACTAACAGAAGAAGATTGGGAAAAGTGGAAGAGAGGTCATCTTTTATTATCTGATGAAGCGATTCAACAGATAGTCTTACTATTTTCTGATTATGAATGGATGTTAGTTCAAAAAGTCATTTTACAAACAAAAATTATTCCAGAAAAATTATATACTGCAGTGGCAGATTATCAAAAAATGAGCGCAACGATTGCAAAAAAATGGTTAACAACTGATATTGCAACAATTGAAATTGTAGAAAAATTACAAGAAGAAAATAAATTAGATAAAATGATTGAAGTTCGAATTATTATGTCTTATGATTCTTGGGGATATAGCGATATTTTGACTTTCTTCTTCCCAGCTGTTGATAGAAATAAAGTGGCTGGTTCAAGACGTGAGTTAATTCAATTCATGACGGAAATATACACAGAGAAGGAGTAAACGCGATTAGGAATGGCGAAAAACATTATTGGGATTGGTTCTTTACTCATTGTAGCGGTAGCAGGAGTCGTCGTTTTTCTTGATTCAGGAAAAGAGAACGCTGCTCAAAGCTCCAATGTGGTAGAGTCAAACGTGAAAAAAACGAAAAAAGTCGAAGAGAAATATCCAGAAGGAAAGCTGTCTGATTGGAATTTAGTCTTAGTGAACTATCAGAATAAGATTAAGGATGAAAATCCGCCGCTTGAAGATTTAGGCAATGGTTATTCTGTGGATAAGCGTATTGTGAAGCCTTACGAGGAGCTGGCTAATGCAGCTGAAAAAGCTGGTTTTCCCTTACAAATGGTTTCAGGTTTTCGCTCAATAAGTGAGCAAGAGGGATTAATCAATGAAAATATTGCTCAAAATGAAGCGCAAGGAATGACGTATGAAGAGGCAAAAGAAGCAACGATGAAGCTAATGACTCCTCCGGGATATGGAGAGCATAATACAGGGCTTGCGGTAGACGTAGTAGGTAGTGACTATTATAATGAACAGATAGATGATTTGCTAAATGAAGTTTATGCCAATGATCCAAGTGCCAAGTGGTTGGCAGAAAATGCGCCAAAATATGGGTTTATTCTTCGATATCCTAAGGGCAAGGAAAAAATTACAAATATTGATTTTGAACCTTGGCATTTTCGCTATGTTGGAGTAGCAACGGCTGAATATATTACGCAATATCAATTAACTTTGGAAGAATATACGAAATTGTTAGAAAAGGCAGGCAGGTAATGGCAAAAAAACGACGTAGAAAAAAGAAAATAAAACTTTGGAAATTTGGTTTGTTTGTTCTCCTCTTAATTGCGGGCTTTTTCGGAACGATTCGCCTAATTAGTAGCATTGGGAGTCATTCAGTGGTCTCAGAATCGGACACACCAAAGACTACGTCGGTTAATCGGGAGAAATTTATTAAAGAAATTGCTCCCCACGCTGTTGAGCTTTCGCAAGCCTATGGAGTCATGCCAAGTATTATTATCGGTCAGGCTGTTCTTGAGTCAAATTTTGGGCAAAGTGAATTGGCTGCAAAATATAATAATCTTTTTGGCATTAAGGCGTATGGAGATGTTCCAAAAATCAAATTAGACACCAAGGAATATGTGGATGATGAGTGGATTACGATTAAGGGTGAATTTCGTGTTTATGGTTCATGGAGAGAGTCTCTTGATAGTCATACTCAATTATTTGTGAACGGTGTTGACTGGAATCCTCAGCTTTATCGTGGCGTATTTACAGCAACAAATTTTGAAGAAGCGGCAGAGGCAATTCAAGAAGCAGGGTACGCAACAGACCCTACTTATGCAGAAAAATTAATTGCTGTGATTAAGCAGTACCATTTAAACTCTTATGATTTGAATCAATAGAAGTCTGTCTTTCTTCTCATGACTTCTATTTTTGTTCAATAAAGAAAACGCTTTTTGAATTTCAAGTAAAATTAACAACTATTTACGAACAATGTAAAGGAAATACCTTAGAATATTCGATTAATTCTTTACACCAATTTCTTAGATTGTTAGAATTAGGAGAAGATTGAAAAGGAAAGGAAGTTCATTATGTCAGCAATTGTTTCAGTAATCATGGGTAGCACTTCTGATTGGGAAACCATGAAGGAAGCCTGTGCTATTCTGGATGAGTTAGAAATTCCTTACGAAAAAAAGGTCGTTTCTGCTCACCGTACACCAGATTTAATGTTTAAACATGCCGAAGAGGCTAGAGAACGTGGAATAAAAGTAATTATTGCTGGAGCTGGTGGTGCAGCACATCTACCTGGAATGGTAGCAGCGAAAACAACCTTGCCAGTGATTGGTGTTCCAATTCAATCACGTGCATTAAATGGATTAGATTCACTTTTATCTATTGTGCAAATGCCAGGGGGAGTTCCTGTGGCGACAACAGCGATTGGAAAGGCTGGAGCAACGAATGCTGGTTTACTTGCGGCACAAATGCTTGCTATGTATGATGAAAAATTGAAAGAAAAGCTTGAAAATAGAAGAAAAGAACTTGAAAAATCAGTAGTAGAAAGTAGTGATAAACTTGACTAAACCTATTTTACCGGGGCAGACCATTGGGATTGTTGGTGGCGGACAATTGGGACGCATGATGGCGATTGCAGCAAAGCAAATGGGATTTAGGATTGGGGTTCTTGACCCAACAGAAGATTGTCCAGCAGCACAAGTGGCAGATTGGCAAATTGTGTCAGATTATGACGATACGCCCGCACTTCTTAAGTTGGCTCAAAAAAGTGATGTTCTCACCTATGAGTTTGAAAATGTTGACGTGGAGGCACTCAATAATATTAGTCAAACGGTCAGCATTCCCCAAGGAACCGACCTTTTGGCAATTACGCAAGATCGTCTGCTTGAAAAAGCTTTTCTTGAAGAAAATAACATTATGATTGCTCCTTTTGCAACGATTACTCATGCGACAGATATTCAAGATTCATTAGATGATGTTGGCTTTCCTTGCGTGCTAAAAACCACTCGTGGTGGGTATGACGGCAAAGGACAATATGTCATTTATTCCATGGCAGATATTGTTCCTGCGATGAATTTACTACGTCAAGGTACCTGTGTACTTGAGGCTTGGATTCCTTTTGAAAAGGAAATTTCGGTCTTGGTTTCAGGAAATGGGCAAGGAGAAACCACTGTTTTTCCAGTCGTTGAAAATATTCATAGAAATAATATTTTACACGAAACAATTGCTCCCGCTCGGATTGATGAGGAAGTAATTACAGAAGTTCATAGAATTGCTAAGAAAATTGCTGAGGCGATTAATCTAGCTGGAACCCTTTGTGTGGAAATGTTTTTGACCAAGGAAGGAAGCATTTACGTTAATGAGTTAGCGCCACGTCCACATAATTCAGGACACTATACGATTGAAGCTTGCAGCATGGATCAATTTGAAGCGCATATCAGAGGAATTTGTGGTTGGCCGTTAGACGAGGTGGAGTTACTTTCACCTGCTGTCATGGTTAATGTGTTGGGCGATGAATTTTATGAAACACAGGCATTAATTTCTGATAAGCCTCACTGGCATTATCACTATTACGGAAAAGCTGAAGTGAAATATGGTCGCAAAATGGGACATATCACGATTTTAACGAAGGATATTCCAGAAACACTTGAAGAAATCTATCAAACCTCTATTTGGGATTGAAAATAAACTATTTGAAAAAGGAGATTTTTGGAAAATGATTGATCGCTACACCAGAGAAGAAATGGGTAAAATTTGGACAGATGAAAACCGTTATAATGCTTGGTTGGAGGTGGAAATTTTAGCTGATGAAGCTTGGGCAGAGCTAGGGGAAATTCCTAAAGAAGATGTGGAAAAAATCCGTGCTAATGCAACCTTTGATGTGAATCGTATTTTAGAAATTGAAAAAGAAACTCGTCATGACGTAGTAGCTTTCACCCGTGCAGTTTCAGAATCTCTTGGAAATGAACGCAAATGGGTGCATTATGGCTTAACTTCTACGGATGTAGTTGATACTGCGTATGGCTATTTGTTTAAACAAGCAAATGATATTTTACGTAAGGATTTACAAAACTTTTTAGAAATTTTAGCAGTGAAAGCGAAAAAATATAAATATACCGTGGAAATGGGTCGGACACATGGGGTTCATGCAGAACCAACAACTTTTGGGCTGAAATTAGCACATTGGTACTCTGAAATGAAACGCAATATCGAACGTTTTGAACATGCGGCTCGTGGCGTAGAGGCTGGGAAAATTTCAGGTGCGGTAGGTACGTTTGCCAATACCCCTCCGGAAGTAGAAGGCTATGTTTGTGAAAAATTAGGGATTCGTGCGCAAGAAATTTCGACACAAGTATTACCTCGTGATTTACATGCAGAATATTTTTCAGTATTGGCTTTGATTGCCACCTCTATTGAACGTATGGCAACAGAAATTCGTGGACTACAAAAATCAGAACAACGTGAAGTAGAAGAATTTTTCGCAAAAGGGCAAAAAGGTTCTTCCGCTATGCCACATAAACGTAATCCAATCGGTTCTGAAAATATGACTGGTTTAGCTCGTGTTGTTCGTGGACATATGATGACTGCCTATGAAAATGTTTCTTTATGGCATGAACGTGACATTTCACATTCATCAGCAGAACGGATTATCGTTCCTGATACAACAATTTTAATCGACTATATGTTAAACCGTTTTGGAAATATCGTGAAAAATTTAACGGTATTCCCAGAAAACATGATAAGAAATATGAATGCAACATTTGGCTTGATTTATTCCCAACATGTGATGCTGAAATTAATTGATAAAGGGATGACTCGTGAAGAAGCCTATGATTTGGTACAACCAAAAACTGCTTATTCTTGGGATAATCAAACAGATTTCCGTCCACTTCTTGAAGCAGATGAAAAAGTAATGTCTGTCTTAACCAAAGAAGATTTAGACGAAGCTTTCGATTACAATTATCATTTGAAGAATGTTGACACAATTTTTGAACGTGTTGGTTTAGGCGAAGAATAAAATTTTTGACTTCTACCGTTTGTGGTGGAAGTCTTTTTCATTATCTCCTATAATGAAGAAGAAACAGAGAAGGGAAGGCATAAAATGAGCAAAACATTTAAGGACTATTTGTATACTCGTCCAAACTATGAAGAATACAAAGAAACATTTCAATCGAGATTAGAAAAACTGAAAAACGCTGAAGATGTCGCTACAGCACGACAAGCAATTGAAGAGTTGAATGTGCAACAAGGAACCATTGATACCATGATGAATCTTTATATGATTCGTTTTTCTGTAAATATGGAAGATGAATTTTATAAAGCAGAAGATGATTATTGGAATGAATATTTGCCAAAATTTGAAGATTTAACCACACAATATGCGAAAGTTTTAGCGGAAACGCCTTTTAAAGGTGAATTAGAAGACGCTGTTCCCGAACCTGCTTTTTTATTAGCTGAAAATCAAGTGAAAGTTTTTAATGAATCTATTATTGAACTCAAGCAAGAAGAAAATAAACTTTCTACCGCTTATAATAATTTGATTGCCAGCGCACAAATCGAATTTAATGGTAAAAAAAATACTTTGCCTAAGATGGTAAAATACACCACCGACAAGAATCGCAAGACGCGCAAGGCGGCAAGTGAAGCAGTCACTTCTTGGTACGAAGAACATGAAGCGGAATTTGACGAAATCTACGATAAAATGGTGAAAAACCGTCACCAACAAGCACTAAAATTAGGCTATAAAGATTATGTGGAAATGAGCTATGACCGCATGAATCGCTTCGGTTATGACCGAAAGGATGTAGAAAAATATCGGCAGCAAATTTTAGAATATGTCGTGCCAGTTGCTCAAAAGCTTTATGCTCGTCAAGCAAAACGTATCGGTCTTGAAAAAATGGCTTACTATGATTTACCTGTGGGATATCCTGATGGAAATGCAACACCAAAAGGAACAACGCAAGAATTGCTTGCTCATGCACAAAAAATGTACCATGAATTGTCTCCTGAAACGGGTGAATTTTTCGATTTCATGCTTAACCATGAGTTACTTGATTTAGAGACTAAAAAAGGTAAACAATCAGGCGGCTATTGTACTTTTATTTTTGATGAAAAATCTCCCTATATTTTCGCAAATTATAACGGAACGAGCGGAGATGTAGATGTATTGACTCATGAAGCAGGACATGCCTTTCAGGTCTTTCAATCGCAATGGATAAAAGATTTTCAATTGATTTGGCCAACGATTGAGGCCGCAGAAATCTTCTCCATGAGTATGGAATTTATCACATGGCCTTGGATGGATGGCTTCTTCAGAGAAGAAACACAAAAATACAAGTTCTCACATCTATCTGGGGCACTTGAATTTTTACCTTATGGTGTATTGGTTGACCATTTTCAACATGAAGTTTATGAACATCCTACATGGACACCTGAGGAACGTAAAGCTGCTTGGCGCAAGCTAGAAAAGCTATATAAACCTGAACTGGACTACTCTGAATCAGAAGGATTAGAACGTGGTATTTTTTGGTATCGCCAAGGACATATTTTTGATGTTCCTTTCTACTATATTGACTATACTTTAGCGCAGGTTGTTGCATTCCAGTTCTGGAAACGGTTTGAAGTGGATAAGGATGATGCGGCTTTGGGGGACTATTTAAAGATTGCTAAACTTGGCGGAACCAAGACTTTTCTTGAAATTGTTGCTGCTGCAAACTTGAAATCTCCCTTTGAAGAAGGTTCTCTTGAAGCGACAATTTTAGCAATTGATGATTATCTTGAAAACATTTCTGAGGATGTGCTGAAATGATTTTCATAACTGGTGGACAACTTGTTCCACGGAAGTTCGTGAAACACTGATAGGATAGCAATGAATGCGTGCAACTTTTTTCATGAATTTAATGCGGAATTGTTGTATTTATTTGAAAATCGTATATAATAGAAAAAGTGAAGGTTAGGGCAAGTTAGTATCTTTACAACTGACTAATCTCAACTAACTATTTATTGAACCATAGGAGGTTTCTTACAAATGGCAAAAGAACATTATGATCGCAGTAAACCACACGTTAACATCGGAACAATTGGACACGTTGACCATGGTAAAACTACTTTAACAGCTGCTATCACAACTGTATTAGCAAAACAAGGTGGAGCTGTCGCTCAAGACTACGCTTCAATCGATGCAGCACCAGAAGAACGTGAACGTGGTATCACAATCAATACTGCTCACGTTGAATACGAAACAGCTAAACGTCACTATGCGCATATCGATGCACCAGGACATGCTGACTACGTTAAAAACATGATTACAGGGGCTGCCCAAATGGATGGTGCTATCTTAGTAGTATCAGCTACTGATGGTCCAATGCCTCAAACTCGTGAACACATTCTTTTATCTCGTCAAGTAGGTGTTAAATACCTAATCGTCTTCTTAAACAAAGTTGACTTGGTTGACGACGAAGAATTATTAGAATTAGTTGAAATGGAAGTTCGTGACTTATTAACAGAATACGATTTCCCAGGCGACGATATTCCAGTTATTGCTGGTTCAGCTCTAAAAGCTTTAGAAGGCGATCCTGCATACGAAGAAAAAATTATCGAATTGATGGATACAGTTGACGAATATATCCCAACTCCAGAACGCGATACAGACAAACCATTATTATTACCAGTCGAAGATGTATTCTCAATCACTGGTCGTGGTACTGTTGCTTCTGGTCGTATCGATCGTGGACAAGTTAAAACTGGTGACACAGTTGCTATCGTTGGTATCACTGAAGAAACTCGCGAAGCAGTTGTAACTGGTATTGAAATGTTCCGTAAAACTTTAGATTACGGTGAAGCTGGGGATAACGTTGGTATCTTACTACGTGGTATCCAACGTGACGAAATCCAACGTGGACAAGTTATCGCTAAACCAGGTTCAATCACTCCTCATACTAAATTTAAGGGTGAAATCTACGTATTAACTAAAGAAGAAGGTGGACGTCATACTCCATTCTTCACTAATTACCGTCCTCAATTCTACTTCCGTACAACTGACGTAACTGGTAACATTTTATTACCAGACGATGTTGAAATGGTAATGCCTGGTGACAACGTTACAATCGACGTTGAATTAATTCACCCAATCGCAGTAGAACAAGGTACTACTTTCTCTATCCGTGAAGGTGGACGTACTGTTGGTTCAGGTATCGTTACTGAAATCGAAGCTTAATTCGATTAATAATGACATTAGAGCAATCACTTCGGTGGTTGCTTTTTTACATAGGTTTGCGAAAACGAGGTTCAGTAAAGCCTTACGCCTATCTCCAACTATTGCCCAAGCTAAAAATCGTTCTCTGGTCCGATAGTATTTCTTTTCAAAAGCGAGCATAATAACGATGTAAGGTAAAACAACAACTATTTGAAGCCTATTAGGAGGAATCAATTATGAATGAAAAAGATAGAATTTTAGAACTAGTGCATAAAGGAATCATTTCAACAGAAGAAGGGATTGCTTTACTAGAAAAACTTGGACAAAAGGCTCCTGAACAGGCAGAACCTAAAGCAGTACCAAGCGATGTTGAAAAATTAATTCCTGAGTTGCAAACAACAAAGGAAGAGGTGGAACAATCAGAGGAAGTTTCTGAAGAATCTGCTGAAAAAGTAGATGAAGTAGAAACGCCTGAACAAGAAGAAGCAAACGCTAAAGCAGATAAAGTAGAATGGGAAAAACAAGTTAATGAAGCACTTGATCAAGCAAAAGATGCACTCGGTCAAGCAGGTGAACAATTGAAACCAGTAGCAGGACGTTTAGGAAGTCTTTTCATGGGAGCTTTTGGTACAGTTCGTGATACGGTGAAGGACAATGTTGATTGGAAAGAAATCAATGTCAAGGTTCCAAAAATGGCTACGACAAAATTTACTCATGCGTTTGAGTTTCCAAGCTCACAAGCAACACTTTTAGAAGTTGAAAATACAAACGGAAATGTGACTATCAAACAATGGGAAGAGCCTGGTGTGAAAATCATTGCCGATGTAAAAATTTACGGAAGCATTGATGGTGCTGACCCGATTGAAGAATTTACAAAACGTAGTGAAGTTGATGTAAACGATGAAATAATTAAGTTTAGAGCATCAAATAAACGCGTCCATGCGAATTTGACGGTATTGTTACCGGCTCGTCATTTTGACCATGCCTCTGTGAAAACAGTCAATGGCTCAATTACCTTTGATAACTTAGAAGTCGGCGATGTGTACGCAAAATCAACCAATGGCGATATTGATTTTAAAGTAATCTCTGCAAGTATGCTAGAGGTTGAAGGAGTGAATGGCGACATTAAAATTTCAAAAGGGGATATTCTTGATACCTTGATTAATACTGTCAATGGAGATGTTTCTATTACCGCTGCACCACAATCTGTCGGTGTGCGTCTCGTCAACGGAGATGTGAAATTGACTTTTGATAACCCAAGCTTGAAAAAAGTAGAAGTTTCGAATATGAATGGCGATGTCAAGGTGGCATTTCCGGCAATTAATGGTTTATCTGGGAACGCGAAAACAAACTTTGGAAAAGTAAATTCTCGTTTCCAAAATGTTGAAGAATTAAATGCTACAGCAAAATCAAAACAGCTTTATCGTACAGGAGAAAATACTACGTCTTTTGATTTAAAAACAACAACAGGAAGTATTTTCTTAAAAGATAGAGATTAAAATTTGCTTGGAGGGCTAATGATAAATAAACAGGAAAAATTAGTCCTTTTAGCTTTTCTTATGAAACAAAAATATGTTATTGTAGAAATCGAGGTGAGTAATCATGAAAACTAAACGTTTAACGAAATCAAATAATGTGGTTATTACAGGAACGCTAAGCGGGATTGCTGAATACTTTGGGATTGACCCAACCATTCTTCGACTAATCTTTGTGCTTCTTTGTATCTTTGGTGTAGGGAGTCCCATTCTTTTATACATTGTGCTTGCGATAATTATTCCTCGCGCACCTAGAAAGAATGATTATTACGGACACAATAATTCTTACTATACATCAAACAGTGGTGCGGCGACACGCCCACGTAAGGAAGCAGACAAGATAGATGACGATGATGAGTGGGGGGACTTTTAGATGAGCTTTATTGGACGATTAGTCGTGACGATTCTCGTATTTATGGGCTATTCGGTGTTCTTCCCACAAAGATTTCATCTGGCAGGTTTTGGTGTAGCGGTTCTTGCGGCACTTGTCCTGTCTGTGTTAAATACCATTTTAAAACCGATTCTCTCGATTTTTAGTTTACCATTTTTATTGCTGACGTTCGGATTGTTTAGCTTTGTAATTAGTGCAATAATGCTACAAATTACCTCTTATGTCATGGGAAGTGCAAACTTTGGCTTTAGTAGCTTTGGTTCGTCATTGATTTTGGCGATTCTACTTTCCGTGGTTAATTCAGTTGTAACTCAGCATAATAGGGAAAACGAATAAAAATAGTATTATGGGGTTTTCATTACTAGGTGTTTAAAATCTAGTGTGAAAGCCTTTTTATTTTTCCTCTAGTAATAAAAGAACGAAAATGATAAAATAAAACTGTTACAATACGGAATGAAAATGAGGGAGAATAATGACAGAATTTGTAAAAGTCAGTGATTTGGTAAAGAAATTGAATCTTGAAGTGATTTACGGAGAAGCTTCTAGTTTAGATAAAAAGATTTCAACAAGTGATATTTCAAGACCGGGGTTGGAATTGACCGGTTATTTTAGCTATTATTCGCATGATCGTATTCAGCTTTTTGGTAAGAAGGAAATGTCTTTCATGGAGCAGATGATTCCAGAAGAACGTTTAATTATTATGCGCCGTTTGTTCCAAGAGGATACACCGGCTATGGTGATTGCGCGTGGGCTCGAATTTACACCAGAAGTGGTTGACGCAGCAAAAGAGAAAAATGTTCCTATTTTACGTTCACCGATTGCTACCTCACGTTTGTCGGGTGAGATTTCTAGTTATTTAGACGACCGTCTAGCGCCTCGTACAAGCGTTCACGGGGTCTTAATGGACGTTTATGGGCTAGGGGTATTAATTCAAGGTGACAGCGGCATTGGGAAGTCTGAAACAGGACTAGAATTAATTAAGCGTGGGCACCGTCTAATCGCAGATGACCGTGTAGACGTGTATCAAAAAGATGAATTAACGCTTATGGGTGAACCTCCGAAAATTTTAGAACATTTGCTTGAAATTCGTGGAGTTGGTATCATTGATGTGATGAATTTATTTGGCGCAAGTGCAGTACGTGGTTCTATGCAGGTACAATTAGCCATTTATCTAGAACAATGGTCGAAGGAAAAGAAATATGATCGTCTAGGAAATGAGCCTGAAATCGTGCATATTGCTGATGTTGATGTTCCCCAAGTGCGTATTCCAGTAAAAACGGGTCGTAACTTGTCTATCATTATCGAAGCAGCAGCGATGAACTATCGTGCAAAATCTATGGGCTTTGATGCGACAAAGACCTTTGAAGAGCGTTTAAGCCGACTAATCATCGAAAATTCAGAAGAGTAAGTGAGGAGAAGTCTATGTTAGCTTCCATTAATCCAATTGCTTTAAAGCTTTTTGGCTTAGAAATTCATTGGTATGCTATCTTTATCGTTTCAGGGGTGCTTCTTGGTGTTTGGTTAAGTAGTAGGGAAGCAGTTCGTGTGGGATTAAAGGGCGATGATGTGACAGATTTTATTCTTTGGGGGCTACCGATTTCAATTATTGGCGCAAGAATTTATTATGTTTTGTTTCAATGGAGTTATTACAAAAATCATCTTAGTGAAATTTTTGCTATTTGGAATGGAGGACTTGCGATTTACGGAGGTCTGATAGCAGGTTTCCTGACGTTATTAGTTTTCTGTTATCATCGGTTTATTCCAGTTTGGAAATTTTTAGATGTTGTAGCACCCAGTGTAATCTTAGCCCAAGCGATAGGTCGTTGGGGAAATTTTGTGAATCAAGAGGCGTTTGGAAGTCCTGTCAACAAGAATTTCTTATCGCATACCTTGCATTTACCAACGTTTATTGTTGAAAATATGAAGATAGATGGTGTTTATCATCAACCAACTTTTTTATATGAATCTGTATGGAATTTGATAGGGTTTATTCTATTGGTGACTTTACGGAGGAAAAATCGTTTCTTTAAAGAGGGAAATATCTTTTTAACCTATATTGCTTGGTATTCTTTCGGACGATTCTTTATTGAAGGGTTGCGAACAGATAGCTTGATGTTATTTGGCGGGTTACGAGTTTCACAGGGATTATCAGCGATTTTATTTATCGTTGCAGTAGTGCTGATTATTTTTCGCACTCGTGACAAACGTGTCATTTTTTACCAAAGAAAAGAGCTTCTATAAAAAGATTATAGGAGTTCTTTGGTGTAGAATAAATTAAGTTTTGTTATAATTGGTAGTGAAATATCTAACAGGAAGGTTTATTCCTGCACAGAAAGGGGTCAAATATATGTCTGGCACAGAAATTGCGGCATTGATTGCTGCTATCGCATTTGTTGTTTTAGTTGTTGTATTGGTAAATTTACTATTAAATGTGATGAAAACGGTGAATAAAATAAATGAAACGATTGATGAAACGACTTCAACCATCAATGTTTTAAAGAAAGACACAGATGTTTTATTACATGAGGTAGAGGGGATATTGGTGAAATCAAATACTCTGCTAAATGATGTGAATGGAAAGGTTGAAACAATCGACCCACTATTTAAGGCAGTTGCTGATTTAAGTGAAAGTGTTTCTGACTTGAATGCACAAAGTCGTCAAATGCTTTCACGTGTAAATGCTACAACGAAAAGTTCTGGAAAAGCGGTTACTGCTGCAACAGTAGGAAAATCTGCCCTTAAAATGATGCGTAAAAGAGGAAGTAGAAACAAACCAACAGATATAAAAATTTAGAAACAATAAATAGTTTGGAGGAATTTATATGAGCAAAAAAGGTGGTTTTTTAGCAGGTGCTATCATTGGGGGAACCATTGCGGCAGTTAGTGCATTATTGTTAGCGCCAAAATCTGGTCAGGAATTACGCGATGACTTACTCGATAAGGTCGATGATTTCACGAGTGACGATGTCGATTACAAAGAGTTGGCAAAAGAAAAAACAAATGAAATTAGCGATAAAGCCAAAGAAAGAGCAGCTTATTTCCAAGAAAAAATCAGTCAAAAAACGAACGGAAAATCAGATGATGTTGTTGAAAAATTACGTCAACAAAAATCAGACCTATCTGAACGTTTCAAAAAAACAACAGACGAATTGGCAGATAATGATATTGTGTTAGATGCAACCAATTTTGTTGAAGATAAAGCAGATGACGCAAAAGAAGTAGTAGATGGAGTCAAAAATACAGCCGCTGATGCGAAAGATACAGTCAACGAGACTGCTAAAGAAGTAATGGAAGAAGTAAATGAATAATAAAATTATCTCTCATGGATTTTTTCTGTGAGAGTTTTTTTACAAAGAAAAAACAGTAATCCTAAAAGGACTACTGCAAATGTTGAATTAACGTGAGATACGTTTACGTTGTGCTTTTTTACGGTTGTCTTCAATCATTTTTTCTTTTTCGTCGATTGGGTCAACCACTGTTTTCTTCAAGGCAGCAATACCGGCAGCTACTGCACCTAATGTAACGGCAATCCCAGTTAAAACGCCTGAACCAAATTTGCTTTTTGCCATTTTGTTCACCTGACTTTCATTTTTTAACAAGCTAGATTTCCAACTCGTTTAAAATTCTTGAAATAACTACACATTTATTATGAACTATCTTTTACAAAAATTCCACTTTAAATACTCTTGTAATTTATAATCTTACTTCAAAATGGTACAATAGATAGGAAATGGAGTGGGCGACGTTTATGAAAAAAAAGAAAGTGCTTGTTGTAGCGGGCCCGACAGCGGTTGGGAAAACAGCTTTAGGGATAGAGCTAGCACAGAAGTTTAACGGTGAAATTATCAGCGGAGATTCCTTACAAATTTATAAAAAATTGAATATTGGTACGGCTAAGGCAACTTTAGAGGAGCAAGCGCAGGCGGTCCATCACTTAATTGACGTTCGAGAAATTTCTGAAAAGTATTCTGCCGCCAATTTTCAGCAGGAAGGGCGTGCATGGATTGACCGTCTCACAGATGAGGGAAAACTTCCAATAGTAGTTGGAGGGACGGGGCTTTATATCCAGTCACTTCTTGAGGATTATTCTTTAGGTGGAAAAGAGGAAGCTAGCAGCGAGCGAGAAAAATACGAAGTTTATGAAGCAGAGCGTGGCAAAGAAGCTTTGTGGCAGTTACTTCAAGAGCGTGACATGCAAGCAGCTGAAAAAATTCATGCGAATAATTCTCGAAGAGTCATACGTGCGCTTGAAGTTTTTGAGAAAACTGGTAGAAGTATTTTAGAAGCGGACGGAGAAAATAGTGCCTTGTATGACAGCTTAATTCTTGGTTTAACGACCGATAGAGCTTTGCTTTATGAGCGGATTAACCAACGAGTAGACACTATGGCGGGCCTTGGACTACTTGAGGAAGCTAAAACATTGTTTGAATTAACTGATGTTCAGGCGAGTCAAGGAATTGGTTATAAGGAATTATTTCCGTATTTTCGTGGCGAGATTGACTTAGAGGAAGCACTAGAATTGATTAAACGAAATTCACGACGTTATGCAAAACGACAGCTAACGTGGTTTAGAAATCGCATGGAGGTTTCATGGTGGAACTTGGTGGAACATCCTGAAGAATTAGAAAAATTAGAAAAGAAAGTATCAGATTGGCTGGAAAGCTGACTGAATAAGGAAAAACTATGGATAAAATAAGAGAAAAAGTGATTCTTGTTGGCGTCAAAACAGATGAAAATGAGCGTAGTTTTGAGTCCTCAATGAAAGAATTAGCGAATTTAACCAAAACTGCAGACGGAGAGGTCGTTTTTCAACTGACACAAAATCGTCCGCAGATTGATAGACGAACGGTTATTGGAAAAGGAAAACTGGAAGAATTAGTCCAACTGGTAGATGCTTATGAGGCAGATCTTATTGTTTTTAATCATGAATTAACACCACGTCAAAATTCACTTCTTGAAGAAAGTGTGGGCGTGCGCGTGATTGACCGTGTACAGTTGATTTTGGATATTTTTGCTTTGCGTGCCCGTTCGCGTGAGGGAAAACTTCAGGTTGAACTGGCGCAGTTAAATTATTTATTACCAAGACTTACTGGACAAGGGATTTCTCTTTCTCGTCAAGGTGGCGGGATTGGTGCTCGTGGCCCTGGGGAAACGAAATTGGAAACAGATCGAAGACACATTCGTTATAAAATTTCTTTAATTCGTAAGGAATTAAAAGAAGTTAGCGCCCATCGAAAACGCAGTCGAGAAAAGAGAAAAACCTCGGATGTTTTCCAGATTGGGCTAATCGGTTATACGAATGCTGGAAAGTCAACGATTCTAAATCTATTGACAAGCGCAGACACCTATGAGGAAAATCAATTATTTGCGACTTTAGACCCGTTAACGAAGAAGTGGCAGCTACCACAAGGTTTGATGGTAACATTAACAGATACAGTTGGTTTTATTCAAGATTTGCCAACCCAATTAGTTGAAGCCTTTCACTCTACCTTGGAGGAAAGTCAAAATATGGATTTGTTACTTCACGTGGTTGATGCTAGCGCAGAGGATAGATTACAGCATGAACAGACTGTGATGGATTTACTAAAGGATTTAGATATGGAGAAAACGCCTGTTTTAACGGTTTATAATAAATCGGATAAAGTATCTTCAGACTTTGTACCGACTTTGTTTCCAAATACATTGATTTCAGCAAAATCAACTGTTGGGAAGGAAATATTAACAGATGCGGTACGAAAGAAAATCATGGAAATTATGGTGCCTTATGAATTTTCAGTACCAGCTTCAAAAGGCGATGTATTAAATGAATTACGCCGTACCACTATTCTCTTAACAGAGGAATATCGTGAAGAAGAAAACGATTATCATGTGAAAGGTTTTGCGAAAGAGGATTCTAAGTGGAAACATTACGGAGAAAAAGAAGAATAGAAGGATGAGAGAAATGAATTGGTCAACAGGATTGAACGAAGAATTAGTAAAAAAAATAAAAAAAGTCGATGAAAAAATTGCTGGAAAACGAGCGGAAATTCAAGAAATTGCCCTTTATAATCAAGCAAAGGTGTTAGAAGCTTTTCATCAACATCAAGTGTCAGAAAGTCATTTTGCTCCATCTACTGGCTATGGCTATGACGATACAGGTCGTGACGCATTAGAAAAAATCTATGCGGATAGCTTTGGTGCTGAAGCAGCACTTGTTCGTCCACAGATAATTTCAGGAACACATGCAATTGCGACTGCTTTGTTTGGGTTATTACGTCCTGATGACGAGTTACTTTATATTACAGGGGAACCTTATGATACATTACTTGAAGTGATTGGCGTAACAGGAAACGGTATCGGTTCATTAAAGGAATATCATATCGGTTTTGATCAAGTGGATGTATTGCCTAACGGGGATATTGACTTTGAGGGAATCCGTGAAAAAATTACAGATAAGACAAAGGTGGTAGCGATTCAACGTTCTCGTGGTTATGCAGGTCGTCCTTCGTATACCATTGAAAAGATTAAAGAAATGTGTGATTTTGTCAAAGCAATTAATCCTGAATTGATTATTTTTGTGGATAACTGTTATGGCGAATTTGCTGAAAAATTAGAGCCTACGCAGGTCGGTGCCGATATTATGGCAGGCTCATTGATTAAAAATCCAGGTGGCGGTTTAGCAAAAACAGGTGGCTACTTAGCAGGAAAAGCAGAGCTAGTGGAACGCTGCGCCTATCGTTTAACAACGCCGGGTGTAGGTAGCGAAGGTGGGGCAATGCTTGGAACAGTGGCAGATATGCTACAAGGCTTTTTCTTAGCACCTCACGTTGTTTCACAAGCAGTTCAAGGAGCGGTTTTTGCGGCGGGGCTACTAGAAGAATTTGGTGTGGAATCTAATCCTGCATGGAATGATCCAAGAACGGATCTGATTCAAACGGTTGAATTGAAGAATAAGAAAGCGATGATTACTTTCTGCCAAGCAATTCAATGTTTTAGCCCTGTTGATTCTTTTGTGGCACCTATTCCATCTTACATGCCAGGTTATGAGGATGATATTATCATGGCAGCAGGCACCTTTGTGCAAGGGGCAAGTATTGAGCTTTCTTCTGACGGACCTATTCGCGAACCGTACCGCTTGTATATTCAAGGGGGTCTAACCTATGAACATGTGAAATTAGCTATTTCTCATGCGGTAAATGATGTGTATTTTTCAAAATAAAAACGTAAGGTGGAGTGGAAACTCTGCCTTTTTTAAATAGATTAGTAGCTAAAATCTCGAAACCTTAGAAAATTTTAAATTAATGTAAGGAAATGTAACATTAAATGTTGACAGACGAAAAAGAGATTGGTATCCTTAAATCAGCAAGTGAGGAGGGTTTGCATGAAAGAAAAAGAGCTACGCCGTTCCATGTCTGTTTTTCCAATTGGTACAGTCATGAAATTGACTGATTTATCTGCTCGTCAGATTCGTTATTACGAGGAGCAGTCACTAATTTTTCCGGAAAGAAGTGAAGGAAATCGTCGCATGTATTCATTGAACGATATAGATGTTTTGCTTGAGATAAAAGATTATCTTGCCGATGGTTTAAATATGGCTGGAATAAAGCGCGTCTATGAAATGAAGCAAGCGGAGGCTGAAGCACATGTTAATTCAACACTTACCGATGAGGATGTTCGTCGCATTTTACATGATGAGTTAGTTTCTCAAGGTGGGCTTGCACCAAGAAATCCCAATCTATTTGGCAGCCCTCGATTATAGAGGCTCACACAAAAAAGGAGAAAAGGTCTATGGCTAAAAAAGGTTACTCAGCAGCAGATATTACAAAATTTGCAGAAGAAGAAAATGTTCGTTTCTTACGTTTAATGTTTACGGACATTCTAGGAACTATCAAAAACGTTGAAGTTCCTGTGTCTCAATTAGAAAAGGTTTTAGAAAACAAGATGATGTTTGATGGTTCTTCAATTGAAGGATTTGTCCGTATTAATGAATCAGACATGTACTTATTTCCTGATTTAGATACTTGGATGATTTTCCCTTGGGAATCTGAACATGGGAAAGTGGCTCGTCTAATCTGTGACGTTTACAATCCAGATGGCACACCATTTGCTGGAGACCCTCGTGGAAACTTAAAACGTGCAATTAAAGATATGAAGGACGCTGGCTTTACATCCTTTAACTTAGGACCTGAACCTGAATTTTTCTTATTCAAATTAGATGACAACGGAAAAATTACAACGGACGTAAATGACAAAGGTGGTTACTTTGACTTAGCGCCAACAGACTTAGGTGAAAATTGTCGTCGTGAAATCGTTCTTGAGTTAGAAAACTTAGGCTTTGAAGTCGAAGCTTCTCACCATGAAGTAGCGATTGGACAACATGAAATTGACTTTAAATATGCGGATGTTGTAGAAGCATGTGATAATATTCAAACATTCAAATTAGTAGTAAAAACAATTGCTCGTAAACATGGCTTGCATGCTACATTTATGGCAAAACCAGTTTTCGGCATTAATGGTAGTGGGATGCACTGTAACATGTCGCTTTTCAGAGGAAATGAAAATGCGTTCTACGATCCAAACGGTGAAATGGAATTATCTGAAACAGCTTACCATTTCTTAGGCGGTTTAATTAAACACGCACGTAACTTTACTGCGGTAACAAACCCAACAGTAAACTCTTATAAACGTTTAGTACCGGGCTATGAAGCACCTGTATACGTGGCTTGGGCAGGACGTAACCGTTCACCATTAATCCGCGTTCCTGCTTCTCGTGGTCTTTCAACACGTTTAGAATTACGTTCAGTTGATCCAACAGCAAATCCATATTTAGCATTAGCTGTTTTATTACAAGTGGGCTTAGACGGAATCAAGAACAAGATTGAAGCACCAGCACCAGTGGAAAGCAATATCTACGTGATGACAGAAGAAGAACGTCAAGCTGCTGGAATCGTTGATCTTCCATCAACTTTACACAATGCTGTAAAAGAATTGAGAAAAGATGATGTTGTAAAAGATGCTCTTGGTAAGCACATCTATGCAAACTTCGTTGAAGCGAAGAAATTAGAATGGGCTTCTTATGCACAAACAGTCTCTCAATGGGAAACAGAACAATATCTTGAATTGTATTAAAAAATTAAATAAATTTTCCATTTTATATAATATCATTTCATTGATAAAATGTAATTTCTAGCTGTTTCATAAAAAATCGGAAATGGTTTAAAATGAATCATTATATATACTAGGTGTGATTACGGTGTGATGTTTCACAACCATTCACACCTAGTTTTTTGTTTCACCAAATTATGGCTCTTTGTCAAATGATGTGGGTGAGAAAACTCTCTAAAAGAATGAGTCAGTGGAGGAAGGAGAAATCCTTTCTCCGTTTTTTGTTATAAACGAATAACTAAGCGACTGGTTTCAAGA
>JAISJD010000027.1 GCA_031261705.1 Lactobacillales bacterium | reverse complement strand
TAGCTTTGTAGAAACCGATAAATTAATATTTCTTTTTGACATACCAAAAAACTCCCATCATTCGTAGAATAGAAATTTTTGTTTTTTCTATTGTCTACTATGATGGGAGCTTATCATTTTAGGGTTCTTGGCGCTAATTTTTTTATGTGCGAAAGAATTTCGCTATAATAAAACCATGGTTCTCTTTTAAAGGAGAGTATCATGGTTTTATTTTGTCTTTATTAAATTTGAATTTGAATTATTTGAACGCCACAATCTTCAATTTTCTTCAAACTTTCTTGATTTGCAAAGGAGTCAGTAATTAAATAGTTCACATGTTCTAAATCACAACTTTTAAAATTAGCGGAGTGCCCTATTTTACGATAATCTGCAATGACAACGACAATTCCATTTGTTTGTTTTACAATAATTTCATTAATTTTCGCCTCATGAATGACTGGTGTCGTTAAGCCGTTTTCTGCTGAAATTCCATAACAACCAATAATTGAAATATCTGAACGCATAGATGAAAAGAAATTTTCTGCCGTTGCTCCGATTAATGCTTCTTTTGGGAAACGAATTTCTCCACCTGATAGAATAATTGACGACTCAGGATTATGGTCTAGTGTCGCTATTTTGACATTGTTTGTGATGATTGTCACGCGCTTATCAATAAGATACTTTACTGCGTCCAAGGCTGCAGAGCTAGAATTGATAAAAACGATATTGCCGTTTTTGACAAAGGAAGCTGCGGTTTTTGCTAATTTTTCCTTGATTAACTCAATTTCCTCATTGTCAGAAGTATCAATCTCTCCAGTGGTTTGAATCACTGCCTTTCCATGTAGTCGAATAATTTTTCCCATTTGAGCAAGGCTTATTAAATCTCTACGAATCGTTGTTTCTGAAATATTCAATTTTTCACTTAATTCTGTTACGCTATGTTCATTTTTATCTTTTAGCAGCGAGAGTAGTTTCTCCTGCCGTTCTTGAATTTTAACTATCGAATTTTTCACTGATTTCCCCTCACTTTCTTCACTATTACTATAATCTAAAATCTTTATTTTTTAAAGAATAAAACGCATACAATTCATTAAATGAGCGTAAAACTGTAAATCAATCGTAAAACAGTCTATGTAATCGTTTTCTTTCATGTTAATATGAGCATGTAAAGAAAATATGGAGGCGAAAAACATGGCAAAAACAATCAATGAAGTAACGAAAGAAAGTTGGGTATTAAGTACTTTTCCAGAGTGGGGAACTTACCTAAATGAAGAAATAGAAGCAACTGAAGTGAAACCGGGGACAGTATCCATTTGGTGGTTAGGTTGCACAGGTATTTGGCTAAAATCAGAGCAAGGAACAAATATCCTATGCGACTTATGGTGTGGTACAGGGAAACGCACCCATGGGACGGGAAAAATGGTTAGGGGACATCAAATGATGCGTATGAGTGGTGGATTGAACCAACAACCAAACTTAAGAACCCAACCTTTTGTGATTGATCCTTTTGCAGTAAAAGATGTGGATGCGTTGGTGGTTACCCATATTCATTCGGATCATTTAGATATTAATACAGCCGCAGCAGTCAATCAAAATTGCCCTGAAGCAAAATTCATTGGCCCACAAGAAGTAGTGAATACGTGGTTGAAGTGGGGAGTTCCAGAAGATAAGACAATTGTCGTACATCCAGGTGATGAAGTGCAAATGAAAGATGTAAAAATTGTTGCTTTGGAAGCCTTTGACCGTACAGCATTAGTCACTTGTAGTGATCCAGAGGTTAGCTTAAAGAACAAAATGCCACAAGATATGGATGAAATCGCTGTGAATTATCTGTTTGAAACTTCTGGTGGAAATATTTATCATGCGGGAGATTCACATTATTCAAATATGCTCGCAAAACATGGAAATGAGCATAAAATTGACGTTTGTCTTGGCGCTTATGGTGAAAATCCACGTGGAATTACAGATAAGGTGACTTCAGTGGATATGCTTAGAATGGCAGAATCATTAAATGCTAAGGTCGTTATCCCCGTACATTATGATATTTGGTCAAACTTTATGGCAGATCCAAAAGAAATTACTGAAATCTGGAAATTTAAAAAAGACCGTTTAGAATATCAATTTAAACCATTCATTTGGCAAGTTGGTGGAAAATTCACTTATCCAGATGATAAAGACAAAATGGAATTTAATTTCTACCGTGGTTTTGATGATGTCTTTTCAGTAGAAAATGATACCCCATTCCCATCATTTCTATAATAAATTTCAAATGGAGGAGATTTCATGGAAGGAAAGAACATGTTGCGCTATTTTTACGAGAATGAGCTAGTGACAATTAGTCAGGAAAAACCTGAAAATTGGGAAGAAGCTGTTCGATTAAGTAGCAAAAATTTATTAGAAAAGAAAATTATTAATCAGACTTATGTAGAAGAAGTGGTAGAAGCAGTAAAGAAATATGGTCCTTACATCGTGATTGTACCGGGTGTAGCAATGCCACATTCGACAGATAAAAGTGAAGGTGTTTTTGGCACAGCGATTTCTTTTACAAAGTTTGAAGAACCTATTTATTTTGCAGAAGGAGATGAGGAGAAGCAAGCACGATTATTCTTTACGTTAGCAGCTAAAAATCCAGAGGAACACATGGAAAATATTGCTGCCCTTTCAGATTTGTTGATGACAGAAGGAGTCATTGAAGCACTTGAAAAAGTACATTCCTTAAAGGAGTACCAGCAAGTTGTGGAGATGTTTTAGAGGGGAGAACTACTAATGGAAAAAATATTGGATGTCATTTTGGTGGTTTGGAATTATTTTGCAAAAAATATTTTAACACAACCTGCCTACTTTATTGGATTTATTGTTTTGATAGGTTATCTATTATTGAAAAAACCACTTTATGAATGTTTGGCAGGTTTTCTAAAGGCAACAGTCGGTTACTTCATTTTGACAGTTGGGTCTGGCGGATTGGTTAATAATTTCCGTCCAATACTTGCAGGATTAAAAGATAGATTTAACTTAGATGCAACGGTAATTGACCCGTATTTCGGTCAGAATGCGATTGATTCGGGGATTATGGAGCGGTTTGGTCGTACATTTGGGGATGTTATGATTTTGCTTCTTATCGCCTTTGTTGCCAATATCTTATTAGTTCGTTTTAAAAAATATACAAAACTTCGTGCCGTTTTTACTACAGGGAATGTACAGGTTCAACAGGCTGCAACAGCTTTCTGGCTTGTTCTATTTTGTTTCCCTAATCTTGGTCGCATTCAAATCATTGTTGTCATGGGGTTGATTTTAGGTTTATATTGGGCAGTTGGGTCAAATTTAACAGTAGGATATACGCAAGATTTAACAGAAGGAGCAGGTTTTGCAGTTGCTCACCAACAAATCTTTGGGATTGCAATTGTCTCAGCTGTAGCAGAAAAATTCAAATCGAAAAAAAGTAAAAAAATTGAAGATATTCAGCTTCCAGGGTTCCTTTCCATCTTTAATGAAAATATGGTTGCGACTTCAATTTTAATGATTTTCTTCTTTGGGATTATCATGTTGGTTTTAGGAAAAAATTACTTTATTACAAATGAAATTATTACTGGAGATCAAAGCTTCTTTTTCTACATTATGACGACAGCACTGCAATTTGCCGTTAACTTGGCGATTTTACAGCTCGGCGTTCGTACGTTCGTAGCAGAATTGACAGAATCATTTACTGGGATTTCTAACACTATTTTACCAGGGGCAGTTCCTGGGATTGATGTAGCAGCGACATTTGCATTTGGTTCACCAAATGCAGTAACTTTAGGGTTCTTATTTGGCGCATTAGGACAATTCCTAACGATTGGCTTATTAATTCTTTTAAAATCACCAACCATTATTATCGCTGGATTTATTCCACTCTTCTTTGATAATGCAGCCTTTGCGGTTTATGCAAACAATCGTGGTGGAGTAAAAGCAGCCTGTGTCTTACCATTTATCTCTGGAATCATTCAAGTCGGTGGTTCCGCTTTAATTGCCACATGGGTTGGTTTATCTAAATACGGTGGTTACATTGGCATGTTCGATTGGGCAACCGTTTGGCCGTTATTTACCGTTGTAATGAAGTATTTAGGTTATGTGGGAATTGGCTTAGTTGTTTTATTCTTAGTAGTGATTCCACAAATTCAATATAGAAGAGACCCAAGTGGCTACTTCTTAATTGCGGAAGATTACGATGAATTTTTAGAACAAAAAGGAAAAAACTAGATGAAGTTGAGCCTGACGAATCCTTTTTATTCGTCAGAGCTCTTAAATTAGGAGGAGAAAATAATGAGAGTACTAGTATCGTGTGCAAATGGTTCAGGAACGAGCTTAATGATGAAACGTAGTGTTGAAAAAGCGATGAAAGCGGCAGGAATTCCTATTACCAATATTCATCACTGTGCAATTTCAGAAGGAAAAAGCACGGCGGCACAATATGATGTTGTCTTTTGTCCATTAAACTTTGTCAGTATGTTTGACAATGCCAAAGCAAAGGGTGTAACCGTTGTCGGTGTGAAAAATGTAATGAGTGCGAAAGAAATTCAAGACCGTGTAGAAAATGAAACTGATTTATTAAAACGTGTTTAAATAGGGGGAGAAAAATGAGTAGACCAAATTTACAAGTTGCATTAGACCATTCAGATTTACCTAGTGCCTTAGCGGATGTGAAAAATGTAGGGGACATCGTAGATATTCTTGAAGTAGGCACCATTTTACTTCTTCAAGCCGGAGACGAAGCGGTGAAATGTGTACGTGCGCTTTATCCGAATAAAAAAATCGTTGCGGACACAAAATGTGCAGACGCAGGAGGAACAGTTGCTGAAAATGTGCAGAATGCGGGAGCGGATTGGACGACAGTTATCTGCTGTGCCACGATTGCTACAATGAAAGCTGCAGCTGAAAAAATTGAAGAGGTTCAAGTAGAGCTATACGGCGATTGGACGTTTGAACAAGCGGAAAAATGGTTAGAAGCTGGCATTAGTCAAGTAATCTATCACCAAAGTCGTGACGCCTTATTTGCTGGAGAAACTTGGGGGCAAAAAGATTTGACAAAGGTGCAAAAGCTAATCGACATGGGCTTTAGAGTTTCTGTTACAGGTGGTCTAACCGTTGAAACACTGGAGCTATTCAAGGGCATGGAGGTCTACACATTTATTACTGGACGTGGCATTACTGCGGCAGAAAATCCGAAACAAGCGGCGACGGATTTCTTAGAGGAAATCAAACGGATTTGGGGGGAGTAAATTGTTAGGAATTTATGAAAAAGCACTTCCTAAAGATATTTTATGGGAGGAACGTCTGAGATTAGCAAAAAAATTAGGTTTTGACTTCGTAGAAATTTCCATTGATGAAACAGATGAACGCATTGCCCGCTTGGATTGGTCGAGGGAGGAACGAAAACAACTGATTCAAGAAATTTTTGAGACAGAGATGCCCATTCTTTCTATGTGTTTGAGTGCGCACAGAAGATATGCGCTGGGTTCACGAAATACTGAAAACCGAGAAACGGCGCTTTTTATTCTTCAAAAGGCAGTGGACTTGGCAAGTGATTTAGGGATTCGCACGATTCAACTGGCGGGATACGATGTGTATTATGAAGAGAAGACAGTTCAATCAAGGAATCTATTTATTGAAAATCTCAAGAAATGCGTTGGCTATGCATCTAGCAAAGGAGTAGTTCTTGCGATTGAAATTATGGACGACCCCTTTATCAACTCGATGACAAAGTTTTATAGGATTAAAAAGCAAATTCCGTCGCCTTATTTACAAGTCTACCCAGACCTTGGCAATTTATCGGCTTGGGGAGAAAATGATATCGGTTATGAACTAGAAAAAGGAATTTCGGCTATCAGTCAGGTGCATTTAAAAGATACATTAAAAGTAACCTCTGATTTTGAAGGGAAATTTAAAAACGTTCCTTTTGGGGAAGGCTGTGTAGATTTTGCTGGTTGTTTGGCAACTTTACAGCGCTTAAATTATGCGGGCCCTTTTGTATTAGAAATGTGGAGTGAAGTAAGCAAGGAACCCGAAATTGAAATTCAACAGGCCAAACAATTTATCGAACCATTTTTAAAGGAGAGTGGTTATCTTGACAAAAATATTGAATAAAACAACAATTGACGAAATGAAAGCTCGTGTCTGTGAAGCAAATCTCTCTCTTGAGCAGTCGAAACTTGTCGTGCTTACTTGGGGAAACGTCAGTGAAATTGACCGAGAAGCTGGAATTATTGTCATTAAACCAAGTGGCGTCCCTTATGAAACGATGCGTGCAGAGCAAATGGTAGTTACAGATTTAGACGGAAACGTATTAGAAGAAAACAGCTTACGCCCGTCCTCAGATTTGCCAACACATATCTATCTGTATAGACATTTTCCAGAAATCAACGCTATCGTTCACACACATTCAAAAAATGCAGTCATTTGGGCACAATCAGGTAGAAATATTCCACCTTATGGAACAACACATGCAGATACGTTTTACGGGGAAATTCCTTGTACTCGTCAGTTGACGAAAGAGGAAGTAGATACTGCTTATGAAGAAAACACTGGGAAAGTAATTGTGGAGCGATTTGAAAAGGAAAATCTTGACCCACTTGCTGTTCCCGGCATCTTGACAATCGGACACGGCCCATTTACATGGGGGACAAGTGTTAAAAAAGCGGTTGAAAATAGCATTGTCTTAGATGAAGTGGCGCACATGGCGTTATTTACCGAAGTAATCAGTGAGAAAAAAACTGAGCTACCAAAATATATGCTAGACAAGCATTATTTTAGAAAACACGGAGCCAATGCTTACTACGGACAAAATTAAACGAAACAAGGAAAGGATGTAAAGAAATTAAATGAAATTCTTTTTAGATACGGCAAATGTAGATGAAATAAAACGTATTAACGAATTAGGTTTAGTGGATGGGGTGACGACCAATCCAACGATTATTTCACGTGAAGGACGAGATTTTGAAGAAGTGGTAAAAGAAATTGCTTCTATTGTAGAAGGACCAGTAAGTGCTGAAGTGATTGGGTTAACTACGGAAGAAATGGTTAAGGAAGCTCGAGTATTAGCTAAATGGGCGGAAAATATTGTCGTGAAAATTCCAATGACAGAGGACGGTTTGCGTGCGGTTCATCTTTTATCAAAAGAAGGCATTAAGACGAACGTGACACTTATTTTCACTGTTTCTCAAGGATTAATGGCGGCAAAGGCTGGAGCAACCTATGTGAGTCCGTTTATTGGTCGCTTAGAAGATATTGGTGTTGACGGTGTGGCTTTAGTGGAAAATTTACGTGAACTTTTTGATTTCTACCAATTAGAAGCGGAAATTATTTCAGCCAGTATTCGTAGCTTAAAGCATGTTGAAGAAGTCGCTGAAGTTGGCAGTCATATTGCCACCATTCCCGGAACTCTTTTTCCAAAATTATGGAGTCATCCATTAACAGATAATGGAATTGCTACGTTCTTGAAAGATTGGGAAGCCTTCAAAAAATAATAGTAGAAAAAAGTGTGACAAAACTCCGCCAAGTTCTGTCACATTTTCATTTAAAATTAGGGATGATTCTTTGTTTGATACAGTAGACCAATTAGGAGTAAACACGATTCGCACACTTAGTATTGACGCTATTCAAAAGGCAAATTCAGGACACCCGGGCTTACCGATGGATTCTGCTCCTATGGCGGATACGCTTTGGACCAAATTCTTGGAAATTAACCCAGCCACTTCACGCAATTGGAGTAATCGTGACCGCTATGGTGCCTCTGCACCGGGAAAAATGGTCTTTGAGAAATTTGGTTTCACTATTGAAAATGTGGTGAATAAATATAATTCTTTAGAATAAAATGTGAAAACTTTTTATAGGTTGGTATATAATTTTTCTATACCAGCCTATAAAAATAATGTATATACTTATTGCTCTGAATACATTGACGACAGGTGTTCTGTTTGTTACAATTTCTACAATATATTTTTTATTTAAGAGAAATGCGAAGAAAAGAAAAGTATTTTTTCAGATAACTTAAAGAGAGCCTCGCTTGGTGGGAAGAGGTAGTGAATGGGAAGAAGAAAATGACCTTTGAGCAGATTGGTTGAACGAGTAATCAATTCAGGTGCGCCTGTTATAGCGTCACAGCATGTTTGTGTTGGTAGAGTGTCAATAAAGGTGGTACGCGTGAGTGAATAGCTTTCGTCCTTTTGGATAAGGCTTTTTTTATTTGCACTGAAATAAAAATGTAATTATTGCGGAGGTTCTACTTTTGAATGAAGTGGAACATGAGGAGGAAGTCAAATGAAGAAGAGATTATTTTTTGTTGGGACAGTTTTATTGGGTTTATTGTTAACTGCTTGCGGAGGAAATGAGCAAAAGGATTCATCCAAGAAAGAGGAAACTAATCAAATGGCAACGAGCCAAAAAATTAAGATTAGTTCACCAACGCCACTGACAACGCTTGATACAACACAGACAATGGATAAAAACACTTTTACGATTGTGCAACACCTTTTTGAAGGTTTGTATCGTTTTGATGACGATAGTACGCCGATTCCTGGCTTAGCTAAAAAATTGGAGATTAGCGAGGACGGTCTTGTTTATAAGTTTACATTGAGAGAAGATATTAAGTGGAGCAACGGGGAACCGATCACAGCCCAAGATTTTCTTTATTCATGGAAAAAATTAGTAAATCCAGAGACACAGGGGCCAAATGCTTACCTACTTGATAATGTGAAAAATAGCTTGGCTGTTCGCACTGGGGAAAAACCTGTTTCAGAGATTGGGCTTGAGGCGCCAAACGATAAGGAATTTGTGGTAACCTTAGAGCAAGCGCAACCGTCCTTTTTATCGGTGGTTTCTATTGGTTGGTTAGCTCCGCAAAATCAAGTGTTCGTTGAGAAACAAGGAAGCGACTATGCAAGTGACAGTGAACATTTGATTTATAGTGGACCATTTGTTTTAACGGATTGGGACGCCTCATCAGATACTTGGACGTTGAAGAAAAATAAAGAATATTACGATGCAGATAAGGTGAAGCTAGAAGAAATCAAAGTTAATACGATTAAAGAAGAAAATACAGGAATTAATTTGTATGAATCAGGAGAACTAGATTTAGCACGAATTAGTGGGCAATATGTGCAACAATATAGTGACAATCCTGGCTATGTGACACATTCAGATGTTGCAAATACTTTTTTAGACTTTAATAAAAAAGCAGGCACATCACTAGCAAATGTACATTTACGTAAAGCTATCGGACAAGCGATTAATAAAAAAGTCTTGGCAAATAGTATTTTAAACGACGGGTCAAAACCATTGAACGGTCTAGCACCGAAGAATTTATACAAAAATCCCGATACTGGGGAAGATTATCGAAAATTTAGTGGCGACCATTTAGCTTATGATGTGAAGAAAGCACAGGCAGAATGGAAAAAGGCGCAAGCTGATTTAGGCGACAAGGTGAAATTAACACTCTTAGCGAATGATGATGATAGTGGGAAAAAGGTTGCAGAGTACGTGCAAAGTCAATTACAAGAGAATTTAAAAGGGTTGGAAATTGAAATTTCTCAACAACCGAAAAATAATATTTTAGAAGCACGCAAAGCGAAAAATTATGAGTTATCTCTATCTGCTTGGATTGCGGGAAGTAGTGATTTGAACTCTTACTTTAACTTGTATGTTGGAAACTCTGCTTATAATTATGGTGGGTATGAAAATGCTACGTATGATAAGCTTGTAGAGGCTGCTCGAACAGTGGACGCCAATACGGCTGACAAACAATTTGAGGACTATAAAAAAGCTGAAGATACACTTTTAGATGAAGATGCAGCACAAGTACCGTTATATCAAAGTGCTTCGAATTATTTGATTAACCCGGATGTTAAAGGAATCAGCTACCATTCTTATGGAGATTACTTCAATCTTAGAACGGCTTATTTAGAAAAATAGAGAAAGAGAAGTGGGAAAAATGAGCCAATTACTCGAACGATTTATCCGTTATGCCAAAGTAAATACGCGCTCGGATGCGGCAAGTACAACTGTTCCAACGACAGAGGGACAAATTGCCCTAGCAAGAATAATTGAAAAAGAATTAAAAGAAATCGGACTTTCTGAGATTTATTACAATGAAGAAAATGGTTTTCTAACCGCTGTTTTACCTGCGACAACGAATAGGGAAGTAGCGACAATCGGTTTTATCTCTCATTTAGATACTGCTGATTACAATGCTGAAAACATTGAACCACAAGTATTTCAAAACTATGATGGAAAAGATGTAGTATTGAATGAATCGTTAGGGATTGTGTTGGAAGTGAAAGAATTTCCGAATCTAAAAGATTATGTTGGTGAAACCTTAATCACAACGGACGGGACAACCTTGCTTGGTGCTGATGATAAAGCTGGAATTGTGGAAATTTTGGATGCGGTGGAATATTTCCTTGCACACCCTGAGGTTGAGCACGGAGAAGTAAGAATTGCTTTCGGTCCAGATGAAGAAATTGGACGTGGAGCGGATAGATTTGATGTGGCAAATTTTCCTGCAAAATTTGCGTATACGGTTGATAGCGGTAGAGTGGGGTTACTAGAATATGAGACGTTTAATGCTTCTCAGGCGGTGATTAAGATTGAGGGAACAAGTGTCCACCCAGGGACTGCGTACGGTACAATGGTAAATGCGAATAAGCTCGGGCAAGTGATTGATGCACAATTACCTCAAGATGAAGTACCAGAAAAGACCCGTGAATATGAAGGTTTCTACTTGCTGACGAATTTTGTAGGAAGTATCGATCATGCGGAACTAACGTATATTATCCGCGACCATGACAAAGAAATTTTTCAACAAAGAAAGCAAAATCTTCTTGATATTGTGGCAGAGTTGAATGCCTCTTTGGATAAAGAGCGAATCACGATTGAACTGACAGACCAGTATTATAACATGAAAGAGATTATTGAAAAGGATATGACACCTGTTAACTTAGCAGTAGCGGCAATGAAAAATCTCGGAATTGAGCCAAAAATTCAACCATTTCGTGGGGGCACGGACGGTTCGAAAATTTCCTATTTAGGCTTACCAACACCAAACCTTTTCACAGGGGGCGAAAATTTTCACGGTCAATACGAATTTATTACACTTGAAGCAATGGAAAAAGCAGCGAAAACAATCGCTGAAATTGTTAAAGAGAATGTAAGATAAGTCGAGGAAACTCGGCTTTTTTGCTACAAAAAAGAGGCTAGATAAACTAACCTCTCAAAATCTTTCTTAACCTTTTACTGCACCACCAGTAACGCCTTCAACATAGTATTTTTGCATAACCATGAAGAGAATGGTGATTGGAATAGCGATAATGACACATCCTGCGGCAAATGCCATGAACCACTGATCAATTGTATCTTTACTAATCATTTGGAACAAGCCGATTGCTACCGTGTATTTATTCACCGCATCTCCTAGGATAACCTTTGCAAAAATGAAGTCCATCCAAGGGCCCATGAATGCCATCAATGCTGTATAAACAATGATTGGTTTTGAAAGTGGCAACGTAATTTTAAAGAAAATATCTTTTTTTGTTGCTCCGTCAATCATTGCTGATTCATCAAGTGAGTAAGGAATTGTATCAAAGAATCCTTTGGCAATGTAGAAGCCAAGTGCTGCTCCGGACGAATAAACAATGACTAGAGCGATTAAGCTTTGTGTTAAGTTCATTGCTTTTAAAATGTAGTAAACCGCAATCATACTCATGAATCCTGGGAACATGTTTAGCACAAGTGCCAACTTCAAGAAACGATTTCTAAAATGGAATTTCAACCGTGATAATGAATAGGCCATAGCAACGGTGATAAATGTACTAATTATACAACTAGCAATAGCAACAAGTAGTGTGTTGACAAACC
Organism: Lactobacillales bacterium; assembly: GCA_031261705.1. Classification (GTDB taxonomy): domain Bacteria; phylum Bacillota; class Bacilli; order Lactobacillales; family Streptococcaceae; genus JAISJD01. The sequence goes on along the minus strand of JAISJD010000027.1, from coordinate 51,643 downwards.
ATCTACCAAATGGAAATGATTGGTTCGTGAACAACATTTCATAATTTCTTAATGTGAATTGTTTTGGAATGATATATGACACAAACGCGCCACCTTCTCCACGGAATGAAGAAAGAATAATCCAAACGATTGGGAACAACCAGATGATTGCCAAAATTACTAAGACAGTATAGGAAAGTCCTAATACTTTATTTTTTTGCTTTCTCATATTAGACACCTTCCTTATACGAATTTGTTCTTGTGTAAGCGAGTAAGCTAAACACCGCACTTAGAATAAATATCAAGATACCGATAACGGAAGCCAAGTTGTAATCCGCTGACTCAACCGTTAATTTATAGAGCCAGGTTACCAGCAAGTCGGTTTCCCCCGCTTGATAGAAGTTTGAGTTAGAAGGTCCACCACCTGTTAATAGGTAGATAACGTTGAAGTTATTGATATTTCCGATAAATTGTTGAATAAGGTTTGGTGCCATAACTAACAGAATTTGTGGGAAGGTAATACTTCTGAAAATCTGGAATTTATTTGCCCCATCAATTTCTGCTGCTTCGATCTGTTCTGTTGGTAAGTTCATGATAATCCCTGTTGAAATTAACATGGTTACTGGAATCCCTACCCACATATTTACCGTGATAATCGAGAATTTTGCCATCAGACCATCTGTTAAGAATGGTAGCGGATGACTGATTAAGCCGAGATTCTGCAGTAGCGTGTTGATTGGTCCAGCCGCATGAAGTAGATTTCTCATGATAAGTAAAGAAACGAATTGCGGAACCGCCATGGTGATAACGAATAAGGTACGGAATACTTTCTTTCCGCGAAGTCCTTTAGTATTGATAATTAGTGCTAGAATAATACCAAAAAAGAAGTTTGTCACAGTGGCAAAGACTGCCCAGATAAGTGTCCAGCTTAGTAATGGGAAGAAGGTTCCAGCCATACGTCCGTTCAAGACACTACCGAAGTTCACTAGTCCAACCCAATCAAACAAGTTTTTAGGTGGTAAATGATTATGGTCATAATTTGTAAATGCTAGACAAATCATATAAATCAAAGGTAGTACAGTGAAAAGAAGTACCCCGATTAATGGAATAATCATCAATGTCATATGGAAGCGACTATCAAATAAACTTGAAAAGTCTTCTTTAAGTGTAGGAAGTTTTTCTCCTGCTTGGTTGTATAAGTAAATTTTACGAGCGCTCTTCAAGTTACAGTAATAAACATAAACAAAGAGAGCACAAAAAATTAAGGAAGCTAGTCCATAAATTAAAAGCAACATGGAGTTATCACCTTCAACGCGGACTTTAATGCCTAAGTTTGGATCCATTTTCCAACCTTGTGTTTTTGTTCCAAGTGTAATTAACCCATGAACTGCGGGAATTACTTCGGTAATAAAAGCGCCAATGAAAACAATTTCAGCAAGTAAGAAACCTAAACCTTTAAGAATTTGTTTGCTGGCAAGATTACTAAAACCCATGATGAAGAACGAAAGTTTTGTCTTCATATCACCTTTTTTAAACAAATCAATGATACGAATCTCTTGTTCATCAATATGTGTGTGAGTTTCCATTTTTTTCATCTCCTTTAGTACAGAGCAAAGTTTTTAAATAGCGTTACTAAAAATCCTTGCCCAACTCTTAAAAAGAAAGCGAGGAGAGAAGCCCCCCTCGCTATCAATAAACGAACATTATTCTTTAGCAGAAATATCTTTTACTAATTGGTCTAATTTTGCTTGGTATTGATCTTCTTGAATCTTACCAGTATAAGCATCGCTCATTACTGCAGAAGTTGGTGTCCAGAATGAAACCATTTCAGGAATCTTAGGCATTACAACTGAGTAATCAGAACCAGACATTGTAACAACGGCTTTTGCAAGAGCATCATTTTTAACCATGTCAGAATCTTGAACAGTTTTGTTTGTTGGAATGATGTTACGAGTGCTATCTTTGAATTGGATTTCTTGCATTTTTTCACCTGATAGGTAGTTTGCAAGTTCCATAGCAGCTAATGGTACTTTTGTAGCAGCGTTAACTGCGTAAAGTTTTACACCCAAGAATGATTTTTGTTGTACTTCACCAGAGCCTAAGTTTACTGTTGGATAAGCAGCAATTCCTAGATTGTCTTTACCGATTGCTTCAATAGCAGCAGCTTTATCCCATGGACCTGATTCAAATGAAGCGATTTTTCCGCTTCCAAAGGCTGCCATTGTGTCATCTGAAACTTGAATAGCCCCTTTATTTGATTTTTGAGTAGCCATCCATTTAAGAACTTCTACGCCTTTTGCATTGTTGAAGTCAGTTCCTTTAGGGTCTTCACCAGTCTTACCATATAGGTAGTCACCGTTTGACATGAATAATGGAGCTAAAGCGTAAGCGTTAACGGCTTCCATGTTTAAGCCCATTGTTGCTTTGCTTGTAATGTCTTCGTACGTTTTAATATCGTCTTCTGATAATTTTTCTTTGTTATAGAAAAGAACTTGAGATTCAATACCGTATGGGTAGGCATACATCTTACCTTTATAAGTAGCAGCTTCTACGGCAGCATCTGTTTGGTCTTTCTTAATGTCATCACCGAATTTTTCGTTTTCGTAGATAACTCCTGCATCAACCATTTGTCCAAGTTGGTCATGCGGTAAAGTGAACACGTCTGCGGCAGCATCTGGGTCTTTCTTCACGTTTTCTTGAGCTTTCGCATCTTCTGTCTCTACAATAGTGATTTTGTATTTAGGATGTTCTTTCTTAAAGTCAGCAAGAGCGCCTTCGTAGAATTTTTTCGTTCCAGGTTGGTTTGTTACCCACAATTTCAACTCTGCTGCAGAATCTTTTGTTTCAGATGTAGAAGTACCTTCTTTGTCTTTGCTTGAACCGCATCCTGCAAGTGTAAGAGCAGCGATAGAAAGCATTGCACCGGTAAAAATAAATTTCTTCCAATTTGATTTCTTCATGTTTCTTTCCTCCAATAAACATTTATTATTTTCCTCACCACGTATTATGCAACCGTTTGCGAAAAAAATCAAGAGAAAATGTTAAAATAATATAAAAAAATTTTGTGTCGGTTGTTAAACGTTGATTTAATAGACTTTTCCAAGAAGAAATTTTTATGTTTCTTTTTTCTTTTATTAGATACGTCAAGAGTTAGTTACAATAGGAGAAAAATGCTTTAATTCTTATCTAAGCGTATAGTTATCTTATTATTAGGATGTTTTAATGGAAGGTGGTGTAGACAGAACAGTAGAAAAAAAGAAACTTTTTCGCAATTTGAGGCAATCGTTTGCATAAAATGCTTGTAAACGATTTTTTTTTGTGGCATAATGGTGGCGAAAATAAAATTAGAAATCGTTAAAGGAGAAGTGCAAAATGGTAGAAATGAAATTGAAACACGTCGATAAAAAGTATCCAAACAATGAGAATTATTCTGTAAAAGACTTCAATTTAGATATTGAAGACAAAGAATTTATCGTTTTTGTTGGTCCTTCTGGTTGTGGGAAATCGACAACACTCCGAATGATTGCAGGTTTAGAAGATATTACAGATGGAGAATTTTATATTGGGGACAAATTAATGAATGATGTACCACCAAAAGATCGCGATATTGCGATGGTTTTCCAAAACTATGCACTTTATCCACATATGACCGTTTTCGATAATATGGCGTTTGGGTTGAAGTTACGCAAATATCCAAAAGCAGATATTAAAAAACGTGTAGACGAAGCAGCTGAAATTTTAGGCTTAACAGAATATTTAGATAGAAAGCCAGCTGATTTATCTGGTGGGCAACGTCAACGTGTCGCTATGGGACGTGCAATCGTCCGTGATGCGAAGGTATTCTTAATGGATGAACCTTTATCTAACTTAGATGCCAAACTTCGTGTAGCCATGCGTGCGGAAATTGCGAAATTACACCAACGTCTTGAAGCAACGACAATTTACGTAACCCATGATCAAACAGAAGCAATGACCTTAGCAGATCGTATCGTCATTATGAAAGATGGGGTGATTCAACAAGTAGGGACACCACAAGAACTTTATAACGAACCTGTGAATATTTTTGTTGCTGGATTCATTGGAAGCCCTGCGATGAACTTCTTTACTGTCGTGTTGAAAGATGGTCGTATTTCAAATGGTGAAGGTTTAGATATTGCGATTCCAGAAGGTCAAGCCAAGGTATTAACTCAATTGGGCTATGAAGGGAAAGAAGTGATCTTTGGGATTCGTCCAGAAGATATTAATTCAGAACAATTAGCTATTGATACTTTCCCTGATGCAGTAGTCAAAGCAGAGGTTGTCGTTTCCGAATTGCTCGGTGCGGAATCTATGCTTTACTCAAAAGTTGGAGAAACGGAATTTGTTTCAAAAGTAGATGCTCGTGACTACCATAGTCCAGGTGCAACTTTAGAAGTAGTATTCAATGTTAACAAGGGACACTTCTTTGATAAAGAAACGACCAAAGCGATTGAATGCGAAGCAAAATAAATTAAAGAAATTTCTGGGGGTGAGGCGAATATGAATACTGCCGCATTTTACCATCGTCCTGAAAGTGAATTTGCCTATTTGTATGAAAAAGATACAATGCACATTCGCTTGCGTACTGCGCGTGGCGATGTAAGAAAAGTGAAGCTATTATCGGGAGATCCATATCAGCTAGATACAAAAAGATGGTTTGAACAACCAGTGAATATGAAAAAATACCTTTCAACAGAGGTCTATGATTATTGGGTGGTGACCATCACGGCGCCTTACAACAGATTAAGCTATGCCTTTCATGTTGAAGGTTTTGACGAAACACATGTTTTCTTTGGAGATCATGCAGGCTATCCAATGGAAGAAACCTATCTATTAATGCCAAATAATTATTTTAGAATGCCCTATTTTCATGAAATTGATCGGTTTAAAGCACCACAATGGGTAAAGGAAACTGTTTGGTATCAAATTTTTCCAGAGCGCTTTGCAAATGGAGATTCGTTGAATGACCCAGTTGGAACGTTACCATGGGGAAGCAAGGAGCATCCGGGACGTGAAGATTTCTTTGGTGGCGACCTTCAAGGAATTATAGATCATTTAGATCATTTTACCGATTTAGGAATCAACGGACTTTATTTCTGTCCGATTTTTAAAGCCTCAAGTAATCATAAATATGACACGATTGACTATTTGGAAATTGACCTCGGTTTTGGGGACAAGGTGTTGTTTAAACAATTAGTCGAAGAATGTCATAAACGTGGGATTCGTGTCATGCTAGATGCGGTTTTCAATCATATGGGCGATTTTTCTATGCAGTGGCAAGATGTTGTCTTAAATGGAAAAAAATCGCAATATGCAGATTGGTTCCATATTCATCAATTTCCCGTGTCTTATACTGAGACAGAGGATTTTGAATTTGCTGATGATATGACCTATGATGTGTTCGCATTTACACCACATATGCCAAAATTAAATACCGCAAATATCGAAGTGCAGGAGTACCTTCTTCACATTGCAAAATATTGGATTGAAGAATTTGATATTGACGCTTGGCGTTTAGATGTAGCAAATGAAGTAGACCACCATTTTTGGAAGAAATTCCATGAAGCGTGTGTTGGGTTAAAAGATGATTTTTATATCTTAGGTGAAATCTGGCATTCTTCTCAAAGCTGGCTACAAGGCGATGAATTTCATGCAGTGATGAACTATGCCTATACGGATGCAATTATTTCCTATTTCATTAAAGGTGAAATCACCATGGAAAAAATGGTTTCAGAACTGAACAATCAATTAATGATGTACCGGGAACAAACCAACCAAGTCATGTTTAATATTTTAGATTCACATGACACGCCAAGGATTCTGACTTTAGCAAATGATAATAAAGAATTGATGAAGCAGGTCATGGCGTTCACTTATTTACAACAAGGTGTTCCTTGCTTATATTATGGGGATGAATATGCGATGAATGGCGGAATGGATCCTGATTGTCGAAAATGTATGGTTTGGGATGAGGAAAAACAGGATAAGGAAATGTATGCCTTTGTTAAAGAATTAATTTCCTTTAGACATGCTCACCAATCTACGCTATCGGTCGGTACATTATATTGGAATGAAGTTGAAGAAGAAACTGGTCTATTAACGATGACTCGTCAAACAGAAGAGGAAAAAATTACTGCATTCTTTAATACAGGAGAAAAAGAGATAGCAGTTCATGCAAAAAATATTGTTTTAAAACAACAAGCAAAAATTGAAAATGACGGTGTCTTCGTGGCACCAAATGGATTTGTCGTATCCATTGAATAAAACCAAGAGCTGAACGACAGTCTTTTTCGTTCAGCTTTTTTAACGGAGGGAAACAAAGTGACACAACACGAAAAGAGGGCGGAAGATAGTTGGTGGAAAAATGCAGTAGGCTATCAGATTTATCCTAGAAGTTTTAAGGACAGCAATGCGGACGGAATTGGAGATATTGATGGAATACGTCAAAAACTTCCCTACTTGAAAGATTTAGGGGTGGATTTTCTCTGGTTGAATCCAATTTATAAATCCCCCAATGTGGATAACGGCTACGACATTTCTGACTATGAAGATATTCAGGAAGAATTTGGTACGCTAGACGAGTTCAAAGAATTTCTAAAAGAAGCACATGGTTATGGAATAAAAGTCATTATGGATTTGGTGGTGAATCATACGAGTGACCAACATCCTTGGTTTCTCGAGTCCAAACAATCAAAGGATAACCCCTACCGTGACTACTATCTATGGGAGGATGCGACTCCCGAACGATTACCAAATGATTGGCAGTCCTTTTTTGGCGGGTCAACGTGGACATATGATGAAACAACAAAACAAGTTTATTTCCATGTATTTGCGAAAGAACAACCCGATTTGAATTGGAAAAATGCCAAAATGCGTGAAGAAATTTACGACATGATTCGCTGGTGGTTAGATTTTGGTATTGATGGTTTCCGCTTGGATGCTATTAGTCACATTCAAAAGGAACCTTGGGATTTTAAGATTAAAGACAATCCTTGGGCACCGTTCATGAATGTTAGCGGAATTGAAACTTACATGGAAGAATTACGAGCAATTTTTAAAGAGTACAATATCATGACCGTTGGCGAAGCAAGTGGCGTAACTTCTAGGAAAGCAGCGTTTTGGACAGGTGAAGACGACGGATACATTGATATGATTTTTGAACTAGAACATAATCACCGCATGGGCTTGCCAGGAGAAGAAGTCGGCGACCCTCTAGGATTTAAGAAAACAATCGCAAGATGGCAAAAAGATTTAAGTAACCAGGGTTGGAATGCTCTTTACATTGAAAATCATGACAATCCTCGGAGTGTCAGCGTTTGGGGTGATAATTCACCAAAATCATCGAAAGCGTTAGCGACTGCCTACATGCTTTTACGAGGCACCCCTTTTATCTATCAAGGGCAAGAAATTGGGATGACAAATTATCCATTTTCTTCCATTGAGGAGGTAGACGCAAAGGATTCTCATTCACAATACAACGGACTGCTTGAAGAGGGGAAGAGTGTAGAGGAAGCGTTGAAGATTACAACGCATTGGACACGCGACCATTCACGCACACCCATGCAGTGGGATGATTCAGAAGGTTCAGGATTTACTGAGGGCACCCCTTGGCTTGCGATTAATCCGAATAAGGCTGAAATTAATGTGAAGTCAGAAGAACAAGAGAAACTTTCAACTTTAAATTATTACAAACAATTGATTCACTTGAGAAAAACAACGAGTGTCTTAATAAATGGGACTTTTGAGTTATTGTTATCAAAGCATCCACAAGTTTTTGCTTATCTCAGAAAAGACGAGGAGGCAGAAGTTTTCGTTCTCGTGAATTTATCGAAAGATGCCGTACAGATTGATTTACCAACTCGGGTGTCAAGCGAAAAATGGCAAGAAGTATTGACAAATGATCACACAAAAAAAGTCGAAAAGCGCATGAGTTTATCAGGTTTTGAAGCACATGTCTATATGAAGGGAGCAAAATAATGATTGGCAAACGTTTATTTACGATTCATCCTTGGAAATTAACAACAACAACATTGGAAACAGAAGACCGCCGTTTACAAGAGTCCTTAACAAGTATCGGAAATGGATATATGGGAACGCGTGGAAATTTTGAAGAAAGTTATACTGGCGACCATCATCAAGGGACATACCTAGCGGGAGTTTGGTTCCCAGACAAAACAAGAGTTGGTTGGTGGAAAAATGGTTATCCTGAATATTTTGGAAAAGTCATTAATGCGACGAACTTCATTGCAATTGATGTCGTGGTTAACGGAGTAGAAATTGATCTAGCGAAAGTACCATACACAGATTTTTATATGGAATTAGACATGCACGCAGGCGTTCTTTCTCGTAAATTCACGATTCAAGTGAAAGGAGCAAAGGTTGAACTTTCTTTTGAACGTTTCTTATCTATCGTGACGCCACAGCTTTCTGTGCAAAGAATGAGCGCAACAGTTTTAGAAGGAGAAGCAAAAATTTCATTGACTTCTAAATTAGACGGAGATGTGCATAATCAGGACAGTAACTATGACGAACAATTCTGGATTGAAAAAGCGGTCGGAACAGAGCCAATGAGCTATGTTACAACAGAAACAATGCCTAATCCTTTTGATGTGCCACAATTTTCTGTGACAACGGCAATGAAAAATCAAACAAAGCCTGCCACAGTAGGAATCGTTGAGACAGCAAGTTATACAGTGAGCGAACGTTTTGACTTTGACGTTACGACAGGAGATAGTATTGAATTACAGAAAAATGTATTAGTTGTTACTAGCCGTGATATTCCAGAATTTGAACAAATTTTTGAAATTGAAAAGCTTTATGCGGGTGTTGAAGGAAAAGATTTTGACACTCTATTATCCGAACATACGGAAGCTTGGGCAAAACGTTGGGAAATTGCGGATGTCATGATTGAAGGAAACGATGAATCACAACAAGGGATTCGTTATAATTTATTCCAACTTTTCTCAACCTACTACGGAGAAGATGAACGTTTAAATATTGGACCTAAAGGCTTTACTGGTGAAAAATACGGTGGGGCAACCTATTGGGATACCGAAGCCTATGCGGTGCCACTTTACCTTGCACTAGCTGATCCAGAAGTTACGAGAAATTTATTGAAATATCGTCATAATCAATTGCCACAAGCGCAACATAACGCTCGTCAACAAGGCTTAGCCGGTGCTCTTTATCCAATGGTCACGTTCACTGGGGTAGAATGTCATAATGAATGGGAAATCACCTTTGAAGAAATTCATAGAAATGGAGCCATTCCCTATGCTATCTACAACTATACTAACTATACAGGCGATGTCGGCTATCTGCAACATGAGGGCTTAGAAGTTCTAATCGAAGTGGCTCGTTTCTGGGCGGATCGTGTCCATTACTCCAAACGTGCGCAAAAATACATGATTCATGGGGTAACTGGGCCAAATGAATATGAAAATAATAGCAATAACAACTGGTATACCAATACGATTGCTGCTTGGGTACTTCGCTATACTGCCGAACAATATGAAACATTCGGTCATGAAAAAATTCAAGTGAGCGCAGATGAATTAGCAAAATGGAAAGACATTGTTGAAAACATGTACTATCCAAAAGATGAAGAATTAGGAATTTTCGTTCAACAAGATACTTTCTTGGATAAAGATTTAAAACCTGTATCTGACCTTTCATCAGAAGATCTACCATTGAATCAAAATTGGTCTTGGGATAAAATTTTACGTTCTTGTTTCATCAAGCAAGCCGATGTACTTCAAGGAATTTATTTCTTTGGAAATGAATATACATTGGAAGAAAAACGTAAAAATTTTGACTTCTATGAACCAATGACTGTTCATGAATCAAGTCTTTCTCCGTCTATTCATGCAATTTTAGCTGCAGAAATTGGAGAAGAAGAAAAGGCAGTGGAAATGTATCACCGGACGGCTCGCCTAGATTTAGACAATTACAACAATGATACAGATGACGGACTACACATTACATCTATGACAGGTAGCTGGTTAGCAATTGTTCAAGGCTTTGCGCAAATGAAAACTTGGGATGAACAGCTAAGCTTTGCTCCATTCTTACCAAAGGATTGGACAGGCTATGAGTTCCGCATTAATTATCGTGAAAGATTACTCTCAATTCGTGTGGATGAAAATGTAACTGTGAAATTAGTATCAGGTGCACCTTTAGAACTTTCTGTCTATGATGAAAAGATAACGCTATCTGATGAATTTATCATACCAACAAAGAAAGTAGGGGCATAAAATGAGTGAAATGTTTCAAGGTGTTTGCTTTGATTTAGACGGTGTGATTACCGATACGGCTGAATACCATTACCGTGCCTGGAAAAAATTGGGAGAAGAAATCGGAATTTCAATTGACCGCGCCTTTAATGAACAGCTAAAAGGAGTTAGCCGTGAAGATTCGCTTCATCGTATTTTAGAGCATGGAAAGCAAGTTGGAAAATACAATGAAGAAGAATTTGCCGAATTAGCAAAACGGAAAAACGAGAATTATGTAGAAATGATTCAAGCAGTTTCACCAAAAGATGTTTATCCAGGAATTTTAACATTATTAAGGGACTTGAAAGCCAACGGAATTAAAATTGCACTGGCTTCCGCTAGTAAAAATGGCCCATTTCTGTTAGAACGGATGGAATTAACTAGCTATTTTGATGCAATTGCCGATCCAGCAAAAGTGGCAGCAGGAAAACCTGCCCCTGATATTTTCTTAGCCGCAGCGAGCGGAATTGGTGTGGCATCAGAAAAATGTATTGGGATTGAAGACGCTCAAGCAGGGATTCAAGCAATCAAAGCTGCAAAAATGTTGCCAATCGGTGTGGGCAAAGCAGAAGATTTAGGGAATGATATTGCATTAGTTCCGTCAACATCTTACCTAACGCTAGACTTCTTGGCGGAAGTTTGGAATAATAGGAAAACAGCGAAATAAAAAAGTAGAAAATAAATGAGAGAGGGGTGTATCTATGGCAGTGACAATCAAAGATGTAGCAAAAGAAGTGGGTGTGGCACCTTCGACGGTTTCGCGTGTCATTCAAGATAGCCCCTCGATTTCTGAAGAAACCAAGGAAAAAGTGCGAAAAGCGATGAAAAAGCTAGGGTATGTACCGAATATTGCGGCGCAAAATCTAGTTCGCGGCTTGACTAACTCTATTGGGGTGGTTTTTCCACCAATGGATGATGAACGACATGCGCAACCATTCTTCATGAAGGTTTTAAGTGCGATTAACCAGGAGGCGGGACTTTCAGATGTGACGGTAGCTATTGCCACGGGTTCAACGCTAAAAGAACTGTTGTACAATGTTAAGTTGATGTTTAAGCAGCGACGTGTTGACGGTTTTATCCTATTATCCGCTTATGATAATGACCCAGTACGTGATTATCTGATGGAACAAAAAATTCCTTTTGTGTTAATTGGTACGCCGAATCAACATGCCAATGAAATTAGTTATGTGGATAATGATAATCAACTTCTTGGGAAGAATGCGGTGGATTATCTTGTATCAAAAGGACATCGACGGATTGTTTTTCTGACGGACACGTTAGAAGATTATTTGATGTTCGAGCGGTATTTTGGGTATCAGCGAGGAATGCACGCGGCAGGGTTAAATATGTACTCGGAAATTTATCTTGACCGAAAATTACCGGAAACGGTGATTAGTTTTCAAGAACAGATAAAAGAAGTTGATGCAACAGCTGTGATTGTTATGGATGATATTCTGGGCTTACGAGCGACTCAATTATTAAATATGTATGGCTATAAGGTGCCAGATGATATTTCTGTGTTGAGCTTTAATAACTCTATTTTTGCGGAGTTGGTTCACCCATATTTATCCAGTTTTGACATTCATGTGGCAGAGCTTGGACAGGTGGCTTTACGTAAGCTGACAGCGGAGATTCGGGATGGAGATGTGGCACATACAAAGGTCATCATTCCACACGAGCTAGTTCAGCGGGAAAGCGTTCTTGATTTAAACAAATAAAAAAGTTGAGGGTTGCGTTTTGTGGCTCTCATTTTTTGATTAAATGAAAAAGTGCCACGAATTTATGAAAACTCATAAATAAGTGACACTGTTCTCTTTAATTCATTGGATTTTGCAAATCTTCAATATCTACAACCTTGTAGGATTTCTTTTCTAAAGATTCAATAATTTTATCACGTGTTTCCACAGAAGTCCCTGCCGGAAGAGTCATCAAGGTGCGGCGAATATATTCGTCTTTTCCGACATCTAGCGTGATACAACTAGCAATACTTGTGTACTTAGAAATAATTTTTGACATCAAAGCAAGGTCGCCTTGTTTGCCTGTCGAAGCAATGGTAAGTACATAGCTTCCAACTTCAATATTCCAAGATTGTTGAAGCATATTAAGTAAGGATGAGTGCGTTAAAATTCCATAAAAATCATCGTTTTCATCAAGAACAGCAATGTATGGCAATTCTTTGATAGTAAAAAATACTTTGAAGAAAGAGCTGTTAACGTAGATAAATTTTGTCACATTTTTAATGAGATAAGTGACAGGTAAACTCATGTCTCCGCCGTTTGCTTTGTGGCGGTAGATGTGCATTTTATAAATGTTTCCAAGAAATTTTTTTCCAGTGGCGTCCAAGACTGGTACACAACGATAACCGGAAGTTTCTAAAATTTCAAGAGCTTCTGCAAGAGAAACATTTTCTTCAACCGTTGTTAGCTTCTCTTTTTTTAGTACTAATGTTTTTAGTAACATGGTAATCCCCCTAACTATTATTAGATACTTTCATCTTATCATAACGCGGTTGGGATGTGAATAGATTCTTCCGTTGACAGAGGAAACTATTTTAGGTATGATGATAATGGAGTTTTAGTAAGTGAGGTGAGGAAACATGGCAACGAGAAAAGCAGCGTTAGCATGTTCAGTTTGTGGTTCACGTAATTATTCAATAACAGCAGGTGACCATAAGCGTGCCGAGAGATTAGAAGTTAAAAAATTCTGCAAGCATTGTGGAAAATATACCATACACAGAGAAACAAAATAGAAAGTAAGGAGAAGTAAGATGAAATTTTTGAAAAGCGTCGTTGAAGAAATGAAAAAAGTTAGCTGGCCTTCAAAAACACAATTACGTAAAGATACATTAGTTGTCTTTGAAACGTCTATTATCTTTGCGATTATGTTCTGGATTTTTGATACAGCGATCAAAACAGGCTTGGATGCTATTTTAGGCTTGAGATAATCTGTTTTTGGTGTCCTTTTTATTGGTATTCTAATAAATTCGGTGCTATACTTTTAGACAAGAAGAAAACTTCGGGTAGACTGGGGTTTTTTTATTTTGCTATTAAATAAAAAATATACAAAAAGAAGAGGAGCAAAAACAATGGTAGAAAGTTTTGAAAAAGAATGGTATGTATTGCAAACTTATTCTGGTTATGAAAACAAAGTGAAAAATGACTTAATTCAGCGCGCACAATCTATGGGGATGGAAGATTATATTTTTCGTGTTGAAGTGCCAACAGAACATGTGACAGAAGAAAAAAATGGAAAAATTAAAGAATCTGATGAAAATGTCTTTCCTGGGTATGTTTTAGTTGAAATGGTCATGACAGATGAATCTTGGTATATTGTCCGTAACTCACCAAATGTTACTGGTTTTGTTGGGTCGCATGGTGCAGGAAGTAAGCCCGCCCCATTATTACCAGAAGAAATCGCTGCAATTCTTAAATCAATGGGTAAATCTATTCGCACAACCGATTTAGATGTCGAAGTTGGAGACTCCGTAAGAATCATTGAAGGTGCTTTTGCAAACATGACGGGGGAAGTAACAGAGCTTGACGAAGAAAGACAAAAAATTAAAGTAAATATCGAAATGTTTGGTCGTGAAACAAGTGCAGAGCTTGACTTTGATCAAGTAGATAGCTTACTTTAATAGTGCAAAATTGAAAGAAAAATTAAATAAGCGTAAACTAAGACCGAGGAGATTTTTCGGTCTTTTTTTGATGCAGATGTAAATTTTACAAGAGTGTGTGGAGAAGTTTGATAACAATTTTTGGAGGAAAATTCTCAATAAAGGATAGATGAAGGAGGAGACCTATGAAAAAGATTATTCCATTTTTAGCCTTGCTTTTTCTTCTCGTTGGCTGCTCAATCGGGGAGACAAAAGCAAAATTAACAGAAAATAGTGTAGCTCCTTCACAGAAATCGAACACGCCAACCCTTTTTATTCATGGATACAGTGGCACCACCTATTCTTTCAAAAGTATGATAAAAGCTTTTCAAAGAGACGGAATTGCTAAGAAAAAATCATTAGTCTCGGTGTCGCCAACTGGGAATGTGTCATTTGAGGGAGAACTTAGTATTCAAAAGGATAATCCAATGATTCAAGTGATTTTTGAAGATAATAAAAATAATGAATGGAACCAGACAGAGTGGATGAAAAAGATTTTAACGGGACTTAAAGAAAAAGGAATTGAGAAAGTAAATCTTGTCGGACATTCAATGGGTGGTGTGGATATCATGCGCTATCTGACGACTTATAGGGGAACATATGTACCAACAGTAGAGAAAGTGGTGCTCATAGGCGCGCCATTAAATGAATTTATTGAAGATAGTCAAGCAGGAGATTTTGACGAGGTTGTTCAAAATGGACCAATCGTATACGGACAACGCTATGTTGATTTCGCTAATGGAATAGAAAACGTCCCAACAACGATTCGCTGGTTAATGCTAGCTGGAGATAAATTAGACGGAAGTCAGTCAGACGGGACGGTACCTGTGGAAAGTGCAGTAGCGACTGCAGCATTACTTCGAGAACATAGGAACGAGGTAACGACAAAGGTTATTGAAAAAACAGGGCATTCAGAGTTACATGAAAGTAATGAAGTGAATCGGCTAATCGCTCAATTTTTATGGGAAAAATAAAAAAGCACGGTGTTTGAGAAGAAATTTTTTCTCTTTTAAACACCATGCTTTTTCTATTATCTATCCAAAAATTTCTTTCATAATTCGCTTGCCAGTAGTTGTTTGCGCAAGTCCACCCTCCGCTGTTTCTCGGAAAGCAGAAGGCATTGCTCGTCCAACCTGATACATGCAATTGACAACTTCATCAGGTGGAATGACACTTTGAATCCCTGCTAACGCCATATCCGCCGAGATAAAGGCTTGGCTTGCACCCATAGCATTTCGTTTCACACAGGGAACTTCAACGAGTCCAGCGACTGGATCACAGATAAGCCCCATCATGTTTTTTAAAGTGATAGCAACCGCTTGTGAAGCTTGTTCAGGAGTTCCACCGTTGGATAAAACCAGCGCCGCACTTGCCATAGCTGAGGCAGAACCGACTTCTGCTTGGCAACCACCCTCTGCCCCACTAATCGATGCACAGTTAGCAATCACTAAGCCAAATGCTCCCGCACTGAAAAGAAAGTCGATTTGTTCTTTATGCGAGAGGTGTAATTTTTCCGTGGCTGCTGAAAGCACTGCTGGGACGCATCCCGCAGAGCCGGCAGTTGGCGTGGCACAAATTAAGCCCATTTTGGCATTGACTTCGTTTACAGCAATCGCATTTCGGACTGCTGTTAAAATCGTTTCCCCACTGAGAAAATTACCACTTCCAAGATAAAGATTCATTCTCAAGGCGTCGCCACCAGTTAAGCCGGTGACCGAATGCACACCCGCCACCCCTTCTTCAATTGAATGCAACATGACTTCTAAATTTCGTTCCATTAATTTGATAATTTGTTCTCTTGTTCGTCCAGTGAGCTCAATTTCCGTTTGAACCATCAGTTCAGCAACGGAACCGTCATACTCCTTGGTTTGTTCTACTAATTCTTGTATAGAATAAAACATTTATTTCACCGCCCTATTAGTCAAAAAAACTTGCATTGTATAGATTTGGAATTGCTTTGATTTTCTCGACAATTCCCGTTACATGTGGCGAGTCCACCTCGATAATCATAATCGCCTTATCTCCCTTCGCCTCCCGTGTAACATTCATCTGTGCAATATTAATATCGTTTTCTGATAGGATATTTGTGACGTTTGCAATCATACCGGGAACATCTTGATGAACAATTACAAAAGTAGGGGTTCCCATGCTTAGTGCGATGTCAAAGCCATTTAACTCGGTGACTTGAATATTTCCCCCACCGATAGAAATTCCAGTAACGCTTAACTTGCGATTGCCTTTTTTCACAATTAAACGTGCAGTGTTCGGATGATCCGCACGCTCCGTCTTATTAATGATAAAAGCAACCTCCACACCTTGTTCATGCGCCAGCTTTAAAGAATCCGCTAGTCGTTCATCATCTGGGTCCATGCCTAAAATCCCACCGACCAGTGCAATATCTGTCCCATGTCCGCGATAGGTTTTCGCAAAAGATTCGTACAAGTGGATGTCTACACTGTCAGGAAGTTCTCCAAAAATTGTGCGAACAATCTTTCCAATTCGCGCAGCTCCAGCAGTATGCGAGCTACTTGGCCCAATCATTACAGGTCCGATAATATCAAAAACGCTCTTATAACGTAAATTATCCATAAATCCACCTTTTTTTCCAATTTGTCTTACTCTTCATTTTAACAAAGGCTAGCAAGTGTTACAACAATCATGATGGAAAATTTAAGGGAAAATCATGCTCTTTTAGTTGAAAAAAAGAGGGCTATCATATATAATGTCAAAGTATGTGTGTTTCGTGCACGCATATTGTTAACGTGGGAGGGGAAATCTTCATCCCCAATTAACCACATCACGGACTTAAGGAGGTATGTCTCGTGGCAAAGAAAGTAGAAAAAATCGTTAAATTGCAAATTCCTGCAGGTAAAGCAACTCCAGCTCCACCAGTAGGTCCTGCATTAGGTCAAGCGGGTATCAATATCATGGGATTCACAAAAGAATTCAATGCTCGTACTGCTGACCAAGCTGGATTAATCATTCCAGTAGTTATCTCTGTATATGAAGATCGTTCATTTACATTCGTAACTAAAACACCACCAGCTGCTGTATTACTTAAAAAAGCTGCAAATGTTGAAAAAGGTTCAGGCGAACCAAACACTAAAAAAGTTGCAACTGTAACTAAAGCACAAATTCAAGAAATCGCTGAAACTAAAATGGCCGATCTAAACGCTGCAAACGTTGAGTCTGCAATGCGCATGATTGAAGGAACTGCACGAAGCATGGGATTTATTGTCGCTGAATAATTTCAGCAGCTGACACCCCAGGTACATGCTTCTCAGTCCGATTTATATTGAAAAGTATAAATTCGTGGGAGGTAATACCGTTATAACCACAAACTAGGAGGAAATTTTAATGGCTAAAAAGAGCAAACAAATGCGTGAAGCATTAACTAAAGTTGATACTACTAAAGTCTACTCAGTTGAAGAAGCTGTGGCTTTAGCAAAAGAAACAAACTACGCAAAATTCGATGCAACTGTTGAAGTTGCTTACCGTTTAAACGTAGACCCTAAAAAAGCGGATCAACAAATCCGTGGTGCCGTTGTACTACCAAACGGAACTGGTAAAACACAAAAAGTTTTAGTATTCGCTAAAGGCGAAAAAGCAAAAGAAGCAGAAGCTGCTGGCGCTGATTTCGTTGGTGAAGACGAATTAGTTCAAAAAATCCAAGGTGGATGGTTTGATTTTGACGTTGTTGTCGCTACTCCAGACATGATGGCTACTGTTGGTCGTCTTGGTCGTGTCTTAGGTCCTAAAGGTTTAATGCCTAACCCTAAAACAGGAACAGTTACAGCGGACGTAACAAAAGCAATCGAAGAAGTGAAAGCTGGTAAAGTAACTTACCGTGTCGACAAAGCAGGAAATATCCATGCACCAATCGGTAAAGTATCATTTGATACAGACAAATTAGTTGAAAACTTCAAAACAATCCACGATGTTGTTCTTAAAGCAAAACCATCTGCTGCAAAAGGAACTTACATTAAAAACATTTCTGTAACAACTACATTTGGACCTGGTGTTCATGTAGATGCTCAATCATTCTAAAAACATTTTTAGGATAATTTTCTAAAAAAAGATTATCTCGAGAATTATTTTGAATAAATTTCTTGACATCGGCTAGAGTACGTGGTATTCTAGCTGAGGTTATGAATAACTGTACCGAAGACAGTAGGGAAGCTGAGCTTTTAAAAAACCTACCGAGGACAACATTGAAAGAAATCAATGGTCCCTCTATGTCAACGGTGGCATGGAGTTTTTCTTTTTTAAGGGGAACTTCACCATCACTATTCAGGAGGTGAAAATATAATGAGTGAAGCAACAATCGCTAAAAAAGCGCAACTAGTAAATGAAGTTACTGAAAAATTTACAGCAGCCTCTTCAGTAGTTGTCGTAGACTACCGTGGTTTAACTGTTGAAGAAGTAACAAACTTACGTAAACAATTACGTGACGCAAACGTAGAGATGAAAGTTATTAAAAACTCAATCTTACGTCGTGCAGCAGAACAAGCTGGTTTAGAAGGTTTAGATACAGTATTTACTGGACCTACTGCAGTCGCATTTTCAAATGAAGATACAGTAGCACCTGCTAAAATCATCGACGAATTTACGAAAGAAGCTAAAGCATTAGAAATCAAAGGTGGAGTTATCGAAGGTAAAGTATCTGACGCTAATGAAATCATTGCTCTTGCAAAACTTCCAAATCGCGAAGGTTTACTATCTATGTTACTATCTGTTCTTCAAGCGCCAGTCCGCAACGTGGCATACGCTGTCAACGCAGTGGTCGAAAGCAAAGAAGAAGTTGCCTAAAGTGCAGCAAACAATCAGTTGCTTAGTATCGACTGACATTTAATTTATCCAAAAACTAAAAAATTACAATCATAACGGAGGAAATAACAATGGCATTAAACATTGAAAACATCGTTGCTGAATTAAAAGAAGCAACTATCTTAGAATTAAACGACTTAGTTAAAGCTATCGAAGAAGAATTTGGCGTATCTGCTGCTGCTCCTGTAGCTGTAGCTGCTGGCCCTGCTGTAGCTGCTGAAGAACAAACTGAATTTACAGTTGAATTAACAGCTGCTGGCGACCAAAAAGTTAAAGTTATCAAAGCAGTTCGTGAAGCAACTGGTTTAGGTCTTAAAGAAGCTAAAGCTGTTGTAGATGGCGCTCCATCTGCAGTTAAAGAAGGTATTTCTAAAGAAGAAGCTGAAGCATTAAAAGCATCTCTTGAAGAAGTTGGCGCTTCCGTAACAGTAAAATAATTAGGATTTTCATCCTTTATAGCTCACTGTGTCGCTTGAAAAAGTCTGATACGGTGGGCTTTTTGTGTACAAAAAACCTCTGAACAGCATAAACTATTCCAGAGGTTTAAATGAATTATGAAAGTAATTCAAGGTATAGAATATCGCTACCAAGAACAGAGATTAAACGATTTCCTTGAAAATTATACGTTGTTGTTGGAGTAAGGATTAGGTCTGAAAAATTATCTCTTTTGATGATATGAGATTGTTGGTATTGATATTCAATTTTTTCAAAGTCATCAATAACAATGTCTGCCTCATTACGTAAATGGATTGCTAGTTTCATAGGTTCTCACCACCTTTATAATTATTGTAGCACTAAGCATAAGATGAAACGAATGATTCAATTGGAGTAGATAATAGAAGTTGTTTTACTATCAAAAAATTACAACGAACTATTTTTCGCTAGTATTCACGCAAGTTTTTCTCAAATCTTTTTGATGGAATATGCTACTAACTCCTCACTTTTTTAAAAGAATTGTTGACAGCGCTTCCTATAAATGTTAGGATTTTGTTGTAAAGTGAATAACGGGTAGTTATTGGTAGACAAGCTAAACCGAGCGGACGCATGAAAATTTCATGTGTTTGTTCGGTATTTTTTCGTTCTAAATTAGCCAATCTATCCCAAAAATTGAGTAAAGATTATTTAAACAATCTTAGCTCTGTAAATAGGAGGAAGCATATGAGTTTTAAAAAAGATTTTTTATGGGGTGGCGCAACTGCTGCGAATCAGCTCGAGGGTGCCTATGATGTAGACGGAAAAGGATTATCTGTGGCAGATGCAATGCCGGGTGGAAAAATTCGTTGGGCAACGCTTGAAGATGAAAAGTTTGATTGGGAAATTGATACTTCTAAATACATTTACCCTAATCATACAGGAATTGACCATTATCACCGTTTTAAAGAAGATATTGCTTTGTTTGCGGAAATGGGCTTTAAATGTTACCGTTTTTCAATTGCTTGGTCACGTATTTTTCCAAAGGGAGATGAAACTTCTCCAAATGAAGCGGGATTAAAATTTTATGACCAGTTGATTGATGAATGTGTCAACCATGGGATTGAGCCAGTGATTACGATTAGTCATTATGAAATGCCTTTGAATTTAGCCAAAGCATATGGTGGCTGGAAAAACCGTCAGCTTGTTGAATGGTATGAACGTTTTGCACGGACTGTTTTAGAACGCTATCATACAAAAGTGAAATACTGGATGACCTTTAACGAAATCAACTCGGCGTTTGAACTTCCTGCCTTATCTATGGGAATGGTTCCAGCTACTGGGGCAAAAGATTATACTAACATTTTTCAAGCCCTACATCATCAATTTGTTGCGAGTGCTTTAGCTGTGAAAATTGGGCATGAATTAAATCCAGAGCTACAAATCGGTTGCATGCAAATTTTTGGTACGATGTATAGTTTTGATGCGAACCCAGTGAATCAGCTTGCTAATCAATTGCATAACAAAGGGTTTAACTACTATACCTCTGATGTACAGGTCCGAGGAGAATATCCAACTTTCCAAGCACGTTTATTTGAACAGTATGGCGTGAAAGAAATTGAGATTTTAGACGGCGATTTAGAGCTACTCAAGGAACACACCGTAGATTATATTGGTTTTTCTTACTATATGAGCGGTGTGACAGATGTGACACGTAAAGATGCGGAAACGGTACAGGGGAATCTACTCGGCGGAGTGAAAAATCCATTCTTAGAAGCTAGTGAATGGGGCTGGCAAATTGATCCAATCGGCTTGCGTATTGCGCTAAATGACTTATGGGATAGATACCAAGTGCCTTTGTTTATCGTGGAAAATGGACTTGGTGCAGTAGATGAAGTGAAAGACGGCAAGGTTCATGATACTTACCGCATGGATTATTTGGAAAAGCATATAAAGGAAATGCACGAAGCAGTGCTTGATGGAGTAGATTTAATGGGCTATACTCCTTGGGGCTGTATCGACTTAGTTTCTGCCTCCACTGGGGAAATGAGCAAGCGTTATGGATTTATCTACGTTGATCTTGATAATGACGGCAATGGAACAGGTGATAGACTAAGAAAAGACTCTTTCGATTGGTATAAAGAGGTGATTCATACCAACGGAGAAATGATTATTGGAGGAGAAAAATGAAATTAATAGTTGTTGAAGATTATGAGGAAATGAGTCAGGTAGCAAGTGACCTCTTGCTTACGGAAATGTTGAAAACAACCAAACGAGTGAATTTAGCAATTACAGCGGGCGGAACCCCTGTGAGAACTTATGAGCTTTTAGTTCCAAAAGTAAAAAATAAAAAATATTTGTCACAGGTACATTATTATAATTTTGATGAGATTCCTTTTAATAATCAAACACGTGAAGGAGTGACAATCAGTAATTTACGTGATTTATACCTTACGCCAGCAGGGATTGCTGAAGAAAATATTCATAAATTGACGGTGGATAATTGGGAAACACAGGATGAACGCTTGGCTGAAGAGGGCGGACTAGATTGTATTTTAATGGGGATTGGTCTTGACGGACATTTTTGTGGCAATATCCCCGGTGCAACACGGTTTACGGACTTCACTTCTCGTGTAGAAGTAGAGGACAAAGAAACGTTAGCAGGAGAATTTGAAAATCCAGAAGATATTCCAGATTATTTTGTGACCATGGGACCTAGAAGTGTGATGAATACTCGTCACTTGATTTTATTTGCGACAGGTGAGAAGAAAGCGGCGATTATTAAGGCGATGATGGAAGGGGAAGTTACCGAAAAGATTCCTTCTTCGATTTTAAAAATGCACCCAAATCTTACGGTTATTCTTGATAATGCCGCAGCTTCAGAGCTTTCACAAGAGACATTAAGTAAAACCATTTTATAAAAGTTTCGCTCCGAAAAATCTTTTTCGGGGCTTTCTTAAATAATGGATAAGAAAGCTCTAATATTGTTGAAATCATAAGGTAAATGGTAGCGTGAACAATCAAAATATGATATTATTGGTATATACCAAAATGACAATTTAACAGAAAAAGGGAGATAGAGAAATGGAAATCATTCGTGTTGCCAATGCTCAAGAGGGTGGAAAGAAAGCTTTTGAAATTATCAAAGAAGGCATGACAAAGGGAGTAAAAGTTCTTGGTCTAGCAACTGGAAGTACACCAGAAACTCTTTACGCAGAACTTCGTGGGTCAGATTTAGATTTTTCAAACATGACTTCAATCAACCTAGATGAATATGTTGGTTTAGATGAAAACGATGCACAAAGCTACCGTACATTCATGAAAGAAAACCTATTTAACGCAAAACCGTTCAAAGAATCTTATGTACCAAACGGAAAAGCAGAAGATATTAATGCGGAAACAAAACGCTATGATACAATCATTGCAGAAAATCCAATTGATATTCAAATTCTTGGTATCGGTCAAAATGGTCATATCGGTTTTAACGAACCAGGAACACCTTTTGACTCACATACACACTTAGTTGAATTAACAGAATCAACAATCAATGCTAACAAACGTTTCTTTGATAAAGTGGAAGATGTGCCAACTCAAGCGATTTCAATGGGGATTGCTTCAATCAATACAGCAAAAGAAATCATCTTAATGGCTTATGGTGAATCAAAAGCAGATGCGATTCAAGCAATGGTGAACGGACCAGTTACTGAAGAAATGCCAGCTTCAAGCTTACAAAACCATGTGAATGTGGTTGTTATTGTGGATGAAGCAGCAGCAAGCAAATTATAAAAGATGAAATAAAAAGAGCGAGTGAACCTTTTAGGACTTTCCTAAGAGGCATTCGTTCTTTTTTGCTTATAAATAACTAATTTTTATGAATTATAATATTGAATAGGGGAAGAATCAATAAATATATTCCCTAAATACAAAAGAATTTTAATAAATATAATCGCCAGATAAAAAAGAATAAACAACAAAGCAATGATTTTATTGACTTGACAGCCAATTTCTATTATCATAATAACATTAAGACTTTATAAAATATTCTGATTATTTCGACAATCATACCCTCTTCTTGTCAGATGAATACTAGGCATAAAAGTGCTAGGACTAAGAAGAATGCTCCTGTACCAAGCCAATAGTAATAGCCAGTTTCTATCATGGATGAGAGTTGATGTGTTTCAAAATTTTCGTCGGTCTTTGCATTGCGTTTCCAAAAGGCTTGCATGCTTTGATGAAATGTATCAAACGAACCAGACTTCACGACACGCATGAACCCGCCAATTACAAGAAAAGGAAGCGATATTAAAAAGCTAGTATCTGAAATAAGCTGTGGCGTAAGGCTTTTCTTTTTTAGGAAAAATATGCTAAACATCACAATGAGTAGTATAAGAATGGTCAATAGAATTTTTTTTGCACGAGTCATAATTTATTCCTTTCAAGCTTTCTGTTTCTTACTTTAACAGTAGTTTAAGAGACTGTAAAGAGGGATGTGAGGAATTGTCTAAATTTTTTGGAGGTGGATTTTTTGAAAGATTTCGTGAAATACTTTTTAAAAAGAGTATTATACATGGTTCTTACTTTGTGGTTAATCGCGACAATCACATTCTTTTTAATGAAATTATTACCGGGTACGCCCTATACAAATGCCGAGCGGTTATCCGAAACACAGATTGTTCAATTAAATAAACAGTACGGTTTAGATAAGCCTGTTATTGTTCAATATGGTAGATATTTGTGGAATTTACTTCACGGAGATTTTGGGACGAGCTTCCAATTTAAGAATCAACCGGTGTGGAGTTTACTTTCTAATCGGATTGGGCCGTCTATGCAGCTTGGGCTACAAGCAGTTATTTTCGGAACGGTTGTGGGAATTTTCCTTGGAGCTGTTGCCGCAATGAAGAAAAATACATGGATTGATACTCTTTCAACCTTGATTGCGATTTTAGGGCGTTCAATTCCTAACTTCGTTTTCGCCGTTTTACTTCAATATATTTTTGCAATGAAATTAAAAGTGTTACCAATTGCGTTATGGGATCAAGGCTTTGCTTCAACTATTTTGCCAACCTTGGCGCTGGCGATGAGCCCACTTGCCGATTCCGCGCGGTTCATTCGGACGGAAATGGTAGAAGTGTTAAACTCGGACTATATCGAGCTTGCAAAAGCAAAAGGACTTTCTCAAGGGCAAATCGTGGCACGACATGGCTTGCGTAATTCGTTGATTCCACTGGTTACTTTACTTGGCCCAATGGCGGTAAACCTGATGACTGGTTCGCTAGTTATTGAAAATATTTTTGCTGTACCGGGAATTGGAGAACAATTTGTAAAATCAATTACAACCAACGACTATCCAACAATTATGGCAGTCACCATTCTTTATTCTGTCTTATTAGTATCAATTATTTTGGTCGTGGATATTCTTTACGGATTGATTGACCCACGTATTCGTGTGCAAGGAGGTTCAAAATAATGGAAAACATCAAAAATATTCCAAAAGAGAAGTTTGAACTTCTTGGAAAACAAAGTACAGAAACTCGTGAACACATTGCGGCACCCTCTCTTACTTTTTTACAAGATTCATGGCGTCGTTTGAAAAAGAATAAAGCAGCAGTCTTTTCAATGTGTATTATTCTTTTATTGGTGTTAGTTTCGATTGTTACAATTTGGGTAACACCTTATAACCCAACAAAACAAACAGAATTTGTTAACTTACCACCAAAATTACCTGGGGTGAATATTAACGGATTGAACGGAAAAATGTTAGTCGGTGGAAACTTAGTCGACAAGTATCAACAATTAGACGTTCCAAAGGGTACAAGCTTCTTACTTGGAACAGACTACCTTGGTCGTGACTTATTGTCTCGTTTATTTGTCGGTATGCGTATTTCCTTAATCATCGGTTTCTGTGCGGCGATTTTAGATATTACCATTGGTGTAATTTACGGCTTAACTTCTGGTTTACTTGGTGGTCGTGTAGATACAATTATGCAACGTATTCTTGAAATCTTGTCAGGGATTCCAAACCTGGTTGTTATGATTTTATTCATCACCGTATTTAAACCGGGGATTTTAACAATCGTTGGAGCAATGGCATTAACGAACTGGATTTCTATGGCTCGGATTGTACGGGCGCAGACCTTGAAATTTAAAGATCAAGAATTTGTCATGGCGGCAACGACACTTGGTGAGTCCCGTTGGAAGATTGCTTTAAAGCATATCTTGCCAAATATCTCTTCTGTAATAGTCGTGCAAATGATGTTCAGTATTCCGACAGCGATTTTCTTCGAGGCTTTCTTGAGCTTAATCGGTCTAGGAATCACACCACCGAACGCCTCACTAGGGACGCTAATTAATGACGGAATTAAGAATTTCCGTTTCTTACCTTATCAAATGTGGTCTCCAGCGTTAATCCTTTCAATCATCATGATTGGCTTTAACTTACTAGCTGACGGCTTACGTGATGCATTCGATCCAAAAACAAAAGAGTAGGAGGAAGAGAAATGACGAAAAAAGTTTTAGAAGTAAAAGATTTGCATATCTCTTTTGACACTTTTGCTGGAAAGGTGAAAGCGATTCGTGGAGTAAGCTTTGAATTGAAAAAAGGTGAAACCTTAGCGATTGTGGGGGAATCAGGTTCTGGGAAATCTGTAACCACTCGGACAATCATGGGTTTATTAGCCAATAACGGACATGTAGATAAAGGGGAAATTCTTTTTAAAGGCAAAGATTTAACAAAAATTACAGAAAAAGAATATCAAGATATTCGTGGAAAAGATATTTCAATGATTTTCCAAGACCCAATGACATCTCTTGACCCAACCATGACGATTGGAAAACAAGTGGCAGAAAGCTTACGAAAACACAAAAAGGTATCGAAAAAAGATGCACGTGAAGAAGCGTTAAAATTATTGAATCTAGTTGGGATTCCAAATGCGGAAAAACGGTTAAATAATTATCCACACCAATTTTCAGGTGGACAACGTCAACGGATTGTCATTGCGATTGCCTTGATTACTTATCCAGAGGTTATCATTGCGGACGAACCAACGACTGCTCTGGATGTGACGATTCAAGCACAGATTATTGAATTGTTGAAATCGATTCAAAAAACGATTGATACGTCTATTATTTTTATCACACATGATCTCGGAGTTGTGGCGAATGTGGCGGATCGTGTCGCAGTCATGTATGGAGGTCGAATTGTCGAGGTTGGTACGAGTGATGAGATTTTCTACAATCCGCAACATCCGTATACTTGGGGCTTATTAAGCTCTATGCCGACACTTGATACGGACGGCAAACAGCTTTATGCGATTCCGGGAACACCACCAGATTTATTAGATCCACCAACTGGCGATGCGTTTCACCCACGAAATCAATACGCTCTAAAAATTGACGTTGAGGAAGAACCACCTTATTTTGAAGTTTCACCAACACATAAGGCTGCAACATGGTTACTTCATCCAGAAGCACCCGCAGTGACACCCCCTCCTGAAATCGCTCGTCGTCATAAAATCTATGCGGGACGTTTCAAAAAAGATGTTCGGGATGTTAAATTCACCGAAGATAAATCAACAACGGAGGTGAAGAACTAATGAGCGGAACGAAAAAAGAAAAGGTGTTGTTAGACGTTCGTCATTTGAAACAATACTTTAACGTTGGAGCTAAAAATGAAGTAAAAGCAGTAGATGATATTTCTTTCCGAATTTTTGAAGGGGAAACATTCGGCTTGGTAGGAGAATCGGGCTCTGGGAAATCAACAACGGGTCGCTCGGTTATCCGTCTATACAATCCAACAGATGGCGAAATTATCTTTGATGGAACAAATATTGCAAAATTAAAAAATAAAGCGGAGATGAAAAAATTCCGTCAAAATGTTCAAATGATTTTCCAAGATCCAGCAGCCTCTCTTAATCCTCGGATGAAAGTAAAGGATATTATCGCTGAGGGAATTGATATTAACGGACTGGTGAATAGTGAAGCAGAACGAGATGCACGTGTAGAGGAACTATTGAAAACAGTAGGACTTGACCCAAGTCATGCGACACGCTACCCTCATGAATTTTCTGGGGGACAACGTCAACGGATTGGGATTGCTCGTGCGCTTGCGGTGAAACCTAAATTCATCATTGCAGATGAACCTATCTCAGCTTTGGATGTGTCTATTCAAGCGCAGGTCGTCAACTTAATGCAAGAATTACAAGAAAAAGAAGGCTTGACCTATCTTTTTATTGCGCATGATCTTTCTATGGTGAAATATATTTCAGATAGAATTGGTGTGATGTATATGGGGAAATTGGTTGAAGTTGGAACCGCAGATATGGTTTATAATTACGGCTTACATCCGTATACGGAATCCCTTCTTTCAGCGATTCCACTACCTGACCCAGATTATGAACGCACTCGTACACGGATTCCCTATGAACCAGTGCTTGACGGAAAACTTCGCCGGTTGAATCAAATCGTACCGGGTCATTTTGTCTATTCGACAGATGAAGAAGTTGAGCTATATCGCCAAAAATTAGAAAAAAAACAAACTGAAAAAGCTAAATAATTGAGTACCGCTAGGCAGAGAAATGTTTAGCGGTATTTTTTATTGTGATTTTTTTGTATTATGTAATATAATACAAGTAGAGCAAATAAGTTGAATGTGGGGTGAAAAAATGTTAATGGAAATTGATTTTCAAAGTGAGACACCCATTTATTTACAGATTCGTAATCAAGTGGTTGTCGGGATTGCAAGAGAAGAATTTGAGGAGGGAGAAAATTTACCGTCTGTTAGACAACTCGCCGAAGACACAGGGGTGAATGCTATGACGGTTTCAAAAGCTTATTCTCTGTTAAAGGATGAGGGTTATATCACCACCAATCGTAGAAATGGGACGCAGGTCAATGTAAAGGTAAAAATCAATGAAAAGTATCAAATTCAATTGAAAGAAACACTTCTTTTACTTGTCGCTGAGGCAAAAATTCATGGAAAAACCAGTGAGGAGCTTTCAGGATTAGTTCAAAGATATTTTGAAGAATTTAAACAAACGAACGGAGAAGAATAGGAATGAATCTAATCACATTTTTTGTCACAATCGCTATTATTGTCATTTGTTCGGCAATCAATATTTATACGAACAAGCCATATAAAAATATTGTTTTACAAAATACGTTTACTACAGAACAGCTGAAAGATAAAGAAGTAAAATATGTTTTGAATAACTTTAGAAAAGAAATTTATTTAGTTACTTTGTTGTTTATGGTTCTTAGCTTAGGGCTTCTTTTCTCTGTTTATGATTCGATTACATTCATGTTGCTATTTGCTTTTATATTTGGCTTTCTTGGTGTGGAGTACTACATTTCGGTCAAATATATTGGGAAAATGGCAGAAGTGAAAGAGGCACGTGGCTGGAGAACACACGAAAAAGAAAAAGTAATGATTGATACAAATATAAGCGTCAATAAAAATAGAAAGCTACTTTCTAAAAATTGGGTATTTCTTTCGGTAGGGTTATCCTTTGTCGGTATTTTGCTAAGTTTTCTGATGAATGGTTGGGGCGCGCAAACGGGTTCCATTTTGTTTATTGGTTTGCTAGATGATGTTTTATTTGTTTGGTTGTATTTATTAGTAAAAAGAATGCCAGCAAAAGTCTATACGAGCGATAGATACTTGAATCAAGAAGTAATAGCTGCTACAAGAAAATCTTGGTCTTCCTTCTTATTGTGGCTATTTTTATCCTTGGGCATGCTGCCAATTATTATTGCAGTATCAGAAAAATTACCGCCGCTCATCAGTCGAATGCTTATAATTTTTTATCCGATTTTTATTATTTTTGCAGCCGGTATCAGTGTTTATCAGCTTATCCACATGAGAAAGAAAATAAATACCTTACTTCGTGGAAAAGAGCTGTATTCTTATGCCAATGAAGATGATTATTGGCGGTATGATGTATATATCAATCCAAATGATCCCCGTGTGATGATTCCCACGCGTCAGGGAATGAATATTACCGTTAATTTTGGCAATAAAAAAGGGCAGATAACGATGTTAGTCACGATGCTCCTCGTTCTTGGACTTAGCTTTGTTGTTATCGTTCCAATGTTTTTCTATGACTTTGCGAACAATCCCTTTCAAATTAGCGTTTCAAAAGAGGAGGTCATCTTAAAAGCACCCTTTGCACGAGAGCAAACGATTGAACGAAAAGAGATTCAATCTGTCACATGGACAAGCTCAAAATTAAAGCAAGCGGAAAAAATAAATGGACTTAACTCTGAAAACTATAATCAAGGGCTATTTTCAGTAGAAGGAAAAACTAGCTACGTCATGCTTTCTCTCAGAAATAAAAATGCTGTAAGAATCCAAACGAAAGAAAAAATGTACTATGTAAACACAAAAGAAGAGGAAAGCACTAAAAAAGCTTATGAAGCATTGAAAAAATAAATAAGCAGAAAAAATCGTTTGCTGTAATAAGCAAGCGATTTTTAGTGGTTATGTATAAAATTACCCCATTTGGACAAAGTAGCGGAAAAATTCTAATTCTTTCTTTGAATGTTGATAGGCAAAATCAGGATGCCACTGAACGCCAAGAAAGCGCACGCTAGGGTTGGCTGATTCCAATCCCTCTATAACATTATCACCCTCACTCCAAGCGGTTACCGTTAAATCTGGAGCGACACGCTTGACCCCTTGATGATGAAAGGAATTGACATGTGTCTTTGTGCCAAAGATTTTTTGCAAGTGGCTGCCATGCTTTGTGAAAACATGGTGTGTCGGCACGTAAAAATCTTCCGTTTGCCAATGATTTTTAACTTTTTGATTAATGGTTCCACCAAGAGCGGCATTGACTAGCTGCATTCCACGACAAACGCCTAAAATGGGCTTTTTCTGTTTTATCGCCTCTTCGACAAGCGCAAACTCGAAGGCATCTCGTTCGCGAGAATAGTCCGTACTTTCAGTTAGCTTTACCTCGCCATAAAATTCTGGAGCGACATTTTGCCCACCTGCTAGAACTAGCTTATCAATTTGATTGACATAAAGCTTTGCCATATCGGGGCCACTAATTGGCATCATGATTGGTAATCCACCAGCAATCTGTACCGCTTTAATATAGCCAGAAGGATTATAGCTCACAGACATATGTCCCATGCCTTCACCCGCATCCTTCTTCTCATTTGCTGCGATACCGATAATTGGAATACTCATTGATTCAACTCCTCACCTTATTCCTCGTGTTTGATTCACTCGTTAAGTCATTGTACCAAAAAAATAACTAGATTTGAATAGTTTTCACTGGGTAGGAGAAAAGTTATGAAAAATTTCAATAGGGTGATAATTGAAAGGAAAAGAAGCATTTATGATAAACTAAAAGAGATCGGAGGGAGTACATGGAAAAAAAGAAAAATCATCAATTGATTGGGTCAGTTATGGCAATTTCATCAGGAGCGTTATGGGCATTAGCAGGACTTATGGGACAAACTTTTTTTGAGAATTTTCATGGAAGTCCAGAATGGATAACATCTACTCGGTTACTTTTTTCAGGAATCATTCTATTAATTTATGGTTACATTCGACAAGGGAAGGCACTTTTTGCTATTTGGCGAGAAAAAACTTCGGTCTTTCATTTAATTTTATTCGCTATTTTCGGCATGCTTGGTGTGCAATTTACTTTTTATAAAACCATAGAGCTGAGTAATGCTTCGACAGGAACTGTCTTACAATTTATTGCACCCATCTTTATTCTTCTCTATCAAGTTTTCTTTTTGAAGAAAAAAGTTAAGCCACTTACAATTTTTCTGGTGCTATTAACAGTGGTGGGAATTGTCTTATTAGTGACACATGGAGATTTTGGACATTTACAGATAAGTTCCTTAGCAATTTTTACGGGAGTTATTTCAGCGCTTGCGCTAGCATTTTTACCTTGTTTCCAATTTATATGATTCAAGATTTTGGTGCGCTTTCGGTAACTGGTTGGGCGATGCTTATTGGTGGAATCGCCTTTCAATTTGTTCATCCTACTGTTTTGCCAGATTTTTCAATAACACCGACTAGCTTATTATTGGTCGCTGGGGTCATCCTTTTTGGTACAATTTTTGCCTTTCTGATTTTTTTAAGCTCATTAAAATATGTTGACACGCTTGTAGCGAGTATAGCCGCCGCTTTTGAACCTATGCTTTCAACGGTTTTTTCTGTGATTCTTTTTGGTCTAGTGCTTCATCCGATAGATATTTTTAGTATTGCATTGATTATCGTTTCAGTACTTGTCTATTTCAGATAAGAGAATATAAAAAAACACGGAGCCGATTCTCAGAATTTGCTCCGTGTTTTGCTATTTAGTTTAACCCAATCAAGTAGTCGTCATCATTCATCGCTTCAACTTCACCAAGTAAGTAGCCGTTTCCAACTTGTGAGAAGAAGTCATGATTGCTTGTTCCAGTTGAGATACCGTTCATGACGATAGGGTTGACATCATTTGCTGTATCAGGGAAGAGTGGATCCATTCCTAGATTCATCAAGGCTTTATTGGCGTTGTAACGCAAGAAGGTTTTGACCTCCTCTGTCCAACCCACACCATCATATAAAAGCTCGGTGTATTTTTCTTCATTTTCATACAACTCATAAAGAAGATTGTACATCCAGTCTTTTAATTCTTGTTGTTCTGCATCAGAAAGTTCATTGAAGCCCAATTGGAATTTATAGCCAATATAAGTTCCGTGAACTGATTCGTCACGAATGATTAGCTTAATGATTTCTGCCACATTCGCTAGTTTATTATTTCCTAGATAATAGAGTGGTGTATAAAAACCAGAGTAGAATAGGAAAGTTTCTAGGAAAACAGAAGCCACCTTCTTTTCAAGCGGGGTGCCATTTTTATAAATTTCATTGACCATTCTTGCTTTCTTTTGAAGAAATTCATTCGAATGTACCCAGTCAAAAATTTCTTCAATTTCCGTTTTGGTATTCAGTGTCGAGAAGATAGAAGAATAGCTTTTCGCATGGACACTTTCCATAAACTGAATATTATTTAAAACTGCTTCTTCATGTGGCGTGCGAATATCTTTACGTAAAGAATCCATACCCGTTTCAGATTGCACGGTATCTAAGAGAGTTAGCCCACCAAAAACATACCCTACGAGTGTTTTTTCTTCCTCTGAAAGCTTGCGCCAGTCGTCTAAATCATTAGAAAGTGGAATCCGCGTATCAAGCCAAAATTGTTCGGTCAATTTTTCCCAAGTCGATTTATCAATTACATCTTCTAACTCATTCCAGTTTATCGCCTTATAATAAGGTTCCGTCATTTTCGTTTTCCCCCTCTTAAATTACACAGCTTTCACATTGATTTGCACCGATTTCTTCCGCATCATCTGTAAAGGTGCGAACGTAGTAGATTGATTTTACGCCCTTATAAAATGCGTAATTTCTCAAAATGTTCAAATCACGAGTTGTCTGTTTGGTATCTTTTTTCCATTCGTAAATACCACGTGGAATATCACTACGCATAAACAATGTTAAGCTCAAGCCTTGGTCAACGTGACGTGTCGCAGCTGCATAGACATCAATGACTTTCCGCATATCCATATCATAAGCAGAGGTATAATAAGGCATCGTATCATTGGCTAAGAAAGGCGCTGGATAGTATATTTTACCGATTTTCTTTTCTTGCCGTTCTTCGATTCGTTGCGTAATCGGGTGAATCGAAGCAGAAGTGTCATTAATATAAGAAATTGAACCATTTGGCGCTACAGCCAAGCGGTTTTGATGATACAACCCATCTTTTTTAATTGCTTCACGTAAAGCTACCCAATCTTCTCTCGTTGGAACAAAAATATCCTTGAAAATTTCTTTAATTTTATTTGATTCTGGCATAAATTTCCCTGCCACATATTCATCAAAATAAGAACCGTCCGCATAGGCTGATTTTTCAAAGTTGTGGAAGGTTTGGTTTTTCTCACGAGCAATATTATTCGATTCTACAAGCGTCCAGTAGTTCAACAGCATGAAGTAAATATCGGTAAATTCAATGGATTCCTTTGAACCATAAACCATATGATTTTTAGCAAAGTAGGTGTGTAACCCCATTGCTCCAAGTCCAAAGGTATGATTAATCGAGTTTCCGTAAGCAATTGATGGGACTGCTTCAATATTTGATGAGTCCGTAACAAAGGTTAACGCACGAACCATTGTTTTAACAGACTTTCCAAAGTCTGGAGAGTCCATTAAGTTGACCACATTTGTCGAGCCTAAGTTACAGCTAACATCTGTTCCTAAGACTTCATATTCTTGACGATCATTTAATTTTGAAGGTTCTTGTACCTGTAAGATTTCTGAACATAGGTTACTCATCACGATTTTTCCGTCAATTGGATTGTCTTTATTGGCGGTGTCAACATTAATGATATATGGGTAACCAGATTCTTGTTGTAATTTAGAAATTTCATTTTCTAAGTCGCGTGCTTTGATTTTTGTTTTCCGAATTTTAGGATTCGCGACTAGACGGTCGTATTCTTTGGTAATGTCTAGATAGTTAAAAGGGACGCCGTATTCTTTTTCTACTGAAAAGGGAGAGAAGAGGTACATATCTTCATTTTTACGCACCAATTCATAGAATTTATCCGGCACCATAACCCCAAGTGATAAGGTTTTGACACGAATTTTTTCATCTGCATTTTCTTTTTTAGCAGATAAGAAGTTCACAATGTCTGGGTGGAAAACGTTCAAATAAACGACCCCCGCTCCTTGACGTTGTCCTAGTTGGTTTGAATAAGAGAAACTATCTTCAAATAATTTCATGACTGGAACGACCCCGCTCCCAGCACCTTCATATCCTTTAATTGGTGCACCTGCTTCACGCAAGTTAGAGAGAGAAATACCCACACCACCACCAATACGAGAAAGCTGTAAAGCTGAGTTAATCGAACGACCAATTGAGTTCATATCATCGGTTACTTGAATAAGGAAACAAGAAACAAGTTCCCCACGGCGTTTCCGACCCGCATTTAAAAAGCTAGGTGTAGCAGGTTGGTAGCGTTGATGAATCATTTCATCGGCTAAATCAAGGGCTAATTGTTCATTCCCGTCCGCAAAATATAAAGCGTTGAAAGCCACACGATCCTCCAAGCTTTCTAAATAATACTCGCCGTCATTTGTTTTCAACGCATATTGTGAGTAGAATTTATAAGCCGCCATGAATGACTTGAAAGTAAAGTTTTGTTCTTTGATAAAGGCAAATAATTTTTCGATAAATGCTGGAGAATATTTATGAATAAATTCTTCCTCGATATAATCTTCTTCTATTAAATAGTGAATTTTATCTGTTACTGAAGCAAATTGTTTTAAATTTGGCAAAACATTTTCTTTATAAAATGCTTCTAGGGCTTCCTTGTCTTTGTGCAAAGGAATTTGACCATCAACGGGTCGGTTGATTTCGTTGTTTAATTTAAAATAGGTAACATCTTTTAAATTTTTAAGACTCAAGTTCACTCACTACTTTCTTCATAAATTCTACATCTTCCATCGTTCCATTAAATTCAAAGGCGTATAAAAGTGGTAAATCATAATCACGACAGATGTCCTTTGCCGTATAGATGAATAAATCCGCAAAGTTGCGATTTCCTCCACCGATAACTCCTTTACATTGCTTTAGATTGGTTTCGTATTCTAAAAAATCATTGACTGGCTCGGTAATCTCACGTTCATAAGTTGGCACAATTAACAGGTAAGGTTCATCAACAGTCAAAAAAGGATTGGTAGGAGTGATTTCGACACTTTCCATACCAATCTTTTTAACAAAACGACGTGTCTGACCTGTTAAAGAAAAATAAACAAGTTTCATCATTTCCCTCGCAAACTAAGCAACAAATGCTTTTAATTGATCTGGACGGAAACCAGCAAAGGTTGCAGCAATGGATTCAACAACTGGTACAGCTTGAAATCCTTTTTCACGTAGATAATCGATGTACTCGGGTTGTTCGTCTATGTTTAATTCTTGATAAGCTACATGATGTTCATCTAGGAAGCGTTTCACCATTTTACATTGCATGCAGTTATTACGAGAAAATACTTTTATATCTTTCATTATTAGTCCCTCTTTTATCCGTAAAATTTCAAACAAGAATTTTCGTTGTTTGAGTATGTTACTAGCATATGAAATTCAAAGCGAAAAGTCAATTCATTAGCACAATATCTTGTGTCTAATTTTCTCCAAGCAACCAAATGTTGTGCTTTTTTGAAATGTGAAACCGTTGGAAATAGTGAATTTTTCTGTGAAACATCCATAAAATAAAAATTTTCTCATAGAACAAATAAAAAATTTCTAGACTTTTCTAAAAATTCCTTTGATAATCCACGGCAAAAATGATAGAATATTCACATGGTTGAGAATCATTCTCAATGAATGGTTGGAAAAGAAAAAAGATTGGATGAGAGAATATGCAGACACTAGAGAAAGCGAAGATTAAACAAACATATTTGATTAAATCTGTGGAAGCAACGGGAAGTTTACACAAGCATTTAGATGATTTGGGCTTGATTGTCGGAGCAAAGATTGCATTAATTACGATAAATAAAGATAACGGAATTGTTTTACTTCATAACAGTCGTCTTGCACTCGATCGAGAAATTTTACGTTTAATCGAAATTATGGATACCGAAGAAGACGAAGAAACTTGGGAACCTTTAAATGTTTTAAGAGTGGGGGAATCAGGGAAAGTCGTTGGGATTCATGGTACAGGAGAAGTGAAGCGCAGACTGATGGATATGGGTATTACTCGTGGTGTACAGGTACATATTCGTAAAACAGCACCACTAGGAGACCCTATTGAAATCAATTTACGTGGATATGAGTTGACTCTTCGGAAATCTGAGGCAGAGTTAATCTTAGTTAGTCCGATACGAGTGGAGGAAAAAGCATGACAAAAATTGAAATTGCTCTAGCAGGAAATCCGAATAGTGGGAAAACAAGTACGTTTAATTCGTTGACGGGCTCTAATCAGTTTGTTGGGAATTGGCCTGGAGTAACCGTTGAGCGTAAAAGTGGTTTTTTGAAGAAAAACAAAAATGTTGAACTACATGACTTACCAGGGATTTATTCCATGTCGCCCTATACACCAGAGGAAATCGTTGCTCGGGATTATCTATTGGTTCAACGCCCAAATGTCATTTTAGACGTAGTAGATGCGACAAACCTTGAGCGGAACCTTTATCTAACGACGCAATTAATGGAAACGGGGATACCTGTTGTCATTGCTTTAAACATGATTGATATTTTAGAAAAACAAAAGCGTACCTTAAACATTGAAAAGCTAAGTTATGGGCTAGGTATTCCTGTCATTGCAACTAGTGCTTTAAAGGGTCGAGGGTTGAATCAAGCGGTCACCAAGGCAATCAAGGTGGCACAAGACTATGAAAGTGAACCACAATACCCAACCTATGATAATCGTTTGGAAGCAGCTCTTGCAGAGATGTTAGACGTCTTAGGTAGTACCGTTCCCACTCGTCAGGCACGTTGGTTTGCAATTAAACTATTTGAACGAGATGAGCAGGTACTGCAAACCTTAGATTTAAGCTCACTTCAAAAGAAAGAAATTGAAGAAATCATCAAAATTACTGAAAAAGTATTTAATGATGATGCAGAATCTATTGTGGTAAATCAACGTTATGAATTTATTACGCAATTAGTTGCGCTCTGTTCCAGTGAAAAACAAGAAATTCGATTTACCATTTCGGATAAGATTGACCGAATTGTTACCAATCGTTTTTTAGCCTTACCAATTTTTGCTTTGGTGATGTGGCTCGTTTATTACGTTTCCATTCAAACGGTGGGGACAATGGGCACCGACTGGGTAAATGATGAATTGTTTGGTTCATTAATTCCGGACACGGTTTCTCATTGGTTAGAGGTGTGGCAAGTAGCGCCTTGGATGCAAAGCCTAATTTTAGATGGAATTATTGCCGGGTGTGGGGCAGTTCTGGGATTTTTACCACAGATTGCCGTCTTGTTCCTCTGCTTAGGAATTTTAGAAGATTGTGGATACATGAGTCGTGTGGCGTTTGTCATGGATAGATTATTCCGTAAATTTGGTTTATCTGGAAAATCCTTTATTCCTATGCTGATTGCGACTGGCTGTGGGGTCCCAGGTGTTATGGCAAGTCGGACAATTGAAAATGAAAAAGACCGTAAGATTACCATTATGGTTACGACGTTTATGCCTTGTTCAGCCAAACTTCCAATTATCGCCTTGATTGCAGGAGCTTTCTTCCCACATTCAAGCTGGGTCGCACCGTCTGCTTACCTCGTGGGGATTAGTGCGATTATTCTTTCAGGGATTGCCTTGAAAAAGACGAAGCTGTTTGCGGGAGATACTTCTCCATTTATTATGGAGCTACCAAGCTATCATATGCCCGGTTGGAAAAATGTGTTCCGCTACTCCTTTGAAAGAAGTAAATCTTTTGCGAAAAAAGCGGGAACAATTATTTTCGTCATGAATATTGTCATCTGGTTCCTAAGTTCTTATAGCTTTACATTACAAGCCGTAGAAACAAATGATAGTATTTTAGCTCATCTAGGTCGGGCAGTGGCACCAATCTTTGCACCACTTGGCTGGGGAAATTGGCAAGGAACTGTCGCAACGATTACTGGGCTTGTCGCTAAGGAAACCGTTGTTGGAACGTTCGGTGTCTTGTTTAAGGGATTAGATGAAGTTTCAGAAAATGGTTCAGAAGTTTGGGGCTCTTTACAAGCAACCTTTACTGCGGTATCAGCCTATTCATTCCTAGTGTTTAACTTATTATGTGCTCCTTGTTTTGCAGCAATTGGAGCAATTCATCGGGAAATGAATGATATTAAGTGGACTGTCATGGCAATTTCCTATCAATGTGGGTTAGCCTATCTTGTCAGCTTTGTCATTTATCAATTTGGTTCAGTGCTTGTGGAAGGTAGACATTTGAATATTGGCACTGGTTTAGCAGCGTTTGTTGTTCTATTTATTTTATATGCGATATTCAAGAAACCTGTGAAGAAAGAAAAAGAAGTTTTATCACTTGCAACATTTGAAAAAGCTTAAAGTTTTATTGTGGGGATGTATAGAATGAAGTTTTTGGTTTGGATTAAGGGGGAAGTTTAGATGGCAACAATTATTTTATCAGTGCTTATTTTTGGTTCGGCGATTGCATTAGTTGTCAACCGTGTAAGAAAGGGACGCGACTGTGGCTGTGGGGATTGTCATAGCTCTTGTCCGGTGAAGGATGAAATTCCTAAATAACTAAAAAAATGGTGTCAATGACAGACTAAAGCAGGTTGTCATTGGCATTTTTTTCTTCATAAAGAAAAAAGCGTAAGAGAAAGGTATGTGACCAATCTCCTACATTTTTGGATTTCTGTTAAAATTATTTAGCTACTTCTACAGAGCCAGTGATTGTTCCTTTTTGGTCAGCAGGTAATTTGTCGTAAGCGTCTTTCAATTCTTGTGTTTTGAAAGTGACATTTCCCTCTACTTTACCAGTACCTTCCATATGGAAACCTTCTGCGTTCACTTCTACATCTCCCTTAACAGTTCCTTGCGCAATACCGAAATTAGGTGAATTTACGATAAGTTTTGGAACGGTTAATGTATAAGTTTCAGTTGGTTTGTGAGTGTCAGGGTCAGATAAGTAAAGCGCCAATTCACGAGCTTCCTTACCTTCTTCATTTTTGAAAGTACCATCAACAGTGATGTCTTCAGATGAAGTCGTGTCTTTTGTAAGAGCGTTTAACCAAGCACCGTTTGCAGCAAGACCTTTTGCTAAAGTTTCTGCGTTATCAGTACCAGCAGTTGCTCCTGTGAATGCGTCTGCTTTTGATGATTTTGTTGAAGAACTTTGTTCAGTGGTAGAAGAGGAAGAAGCTGTGTCTTCTTTTTTATCTGCACCACAAGCTGTTAAAAGACCGCCAGCAAGAAGGACAGTCGCTGCTAAAGTTACTAATTTCACGTTTTTCATGAATAAAATCTCCTTTTCCATTGATACATCATTAACTTACACTATCTATTATATAATAACAAGTCTATTTGTAAAGGCTTAATATATGAATTTTGTAAGCG
This sequence comes from Lactobacillales bacterium, assembly GCA_031261705.1. Taxonomy (GTDB): domain Bacteria; phylum Bacillota; class Bacilli; order Lactobacillales; family Streptococcaceae; genus JAISJD01. Next base: position 12,427 of record JAISJD010000027.1, on the reverse strand, counting down.
GTATAAGGCATGACAAGTGAAAAAAATTTAAAAATTAAGCATTTTTCCTTTTAATGCTTACCGTTGCTTTTGTGAAATTTACGAGACAGTGGTAAAATAAAAATTAAATAAATATAAATACGAGGGGACGAAACTCATGGAAAAATGGGCTGATGATCAGCTACGATTGTTTGTGTTGAATGCGTCAAAAGAATTAGGGCAAAAGATTGCTGATGAGATGGGAATTAACTTAGGAAAGCTATCCTCTCGACAATTTTCTGACGGTGAAATTCAAATCAATATCGAAGAAAGTGTTCGTGGACGAGATGTTTACCTTGTTCAAGCAACGAATTATCCGGTAAACGACCATTTATGGGAGTTACTTATCATGATTGATGCAATGAAACGCGCGAGCGCACGTACCGTCAATGTGATTATGCCTTACTATGGTTATGCTAGACAAGACCGTACGGCCGCACCGCGTGAACCAATCACTGCGAAACTCGTTGCGGATATGATTGTAAAAGCTGGCGCAACACGCTTAGTGACACTTGATTTGCACACTGTTCAAGTACAAGGATTCTTCGATATTCCAGAAGATAACTTGTTTACAATGCCTCTCTTTGCAAAATACTATCGTTCGATTGGCTTAAAAGGCGATGAGGTTGTCGTGGTATCTCCAAAAAATTCAGGAGTGAAACGTGCACGTTCTTTAGCAGAATATTTGGATGCTTCGCTTGCAATTATTGACCATGAAGAAGATGACGTGGGCCGTGCACGTGGCTATGTCATCGGGGAAGTGAAGAATAAGAAGGTCATCATGGTAGATGATATTTTAAATTCTGGAACCACTTTCTATGCCGGTGCCTATGTCTTAGAAAAAGCCGGTGCTTCTGAAATTTATGCGTGTGCTTCACACGGAATCTTCTCATCAAATGCCACTGATTTAATGAATCGTTCAAATATTAAAGAAGTTACTGTGACAGATTCTGTCGCTATTTCAGAAGAACATCGTCCTAAGAATTTGCATGTTGTAACGACTGCAAAACTTCTAGCGGAAACCATTTGCCGTTTACAAAATAATGAACCAATCAGTCCACTCTTCCATTATGAAAAAGATGCGGATTAATCAAAAGTAGGGGAAAAGTTCATTCTTTTCTCCTTTTTTCTTATTTTTAGTACAATTGAGAGTTAGAATACATGAAAAAAGTGGGGGAATAGAAATGAATGAAAAAATTTATCTGGATCATGCGGCAACTACGCCCATACGTCCAGAAGTTATAGATGTAATGACAGATGTGATGAAACATAATTTTGGCAATCCCTCAAGTATCCATAGTTTTGGGCGCAAAGCACATAAACAACTGACAGAGATGCGAAAAATCATTGCAAACAGCTTATCTGTAAAGGAACATGAAATTATTTTTAATTCTGGTGGAACAGAGAGCGACAATACTGCGATTATTTCGACGGCATTGTTTCGCAAAGATCTTGGCAAGCATATTATCACAACGGCAATAGAACATCATGCTGTTCTTCATTCAATGGAATATCTTGAAAAGAATTTTGGTTTTGAAGTGACTTATCTTCCAGTAGATGAGCATGGAAATTTGAATATAGAAGATTTCAATAAATCATTACGTGAGGATACCATCTTGGTTTCTATCATGTATGGAAATAATGAAATTGGGAACTTAATGCCGATAAAGGAAATCGGGGAGCTATTAGAAAATCATCCGGCCTATTTTCATACCGATGCCGTCCAAGCATATGGATTAGTGGATATTCGTCCACATGAGCTAGGGATTGATTTATTGAGTGTTTCTGCGCATAAGCTGAACGGCCCTAAAGGTGTTGGTTTCTTATATAAAAATGATGCGATTTTATTGCCTGAATTTATGCACGGAGGCGAACAAGAGGAAAAACGACGTGCAGGAACAGAAAATCTGATTGGCATTACAGGCATGGGAAAAGCTGTAGAGCTATTAACAGATGATGAAAAACACGCACGTGCCGCTCACTACGCAAACTATCAAGCGATTATTCTCGATAGCTTAGAAAAAGCGGAGATTGAGTATCATATCAATGGTGATGTGAAGAATAAATTACCTCACGTCTTGAATCTCTATCTTCCTGGAGTGAATAGTGATTTACTGCTGATGAGTATGGATTTAAAGGGGATTGCTTTATCGACTGGTTCAGCATGTACGGCTGGAACGGTTGACCCAAGTCATGTTTTAATCGCATTGTACGGAGAAAATCACCCAGCGATTAAGGAAAGCATTCGCATTAGCTTTGGCTATGGAAATACTGAAGAAGCTATCACGACATTTACAGGAGAGCTAGTTACAGCGATTCAACGCTTGAAAAAATAACTAGAAAAAAGAAAGCCTGCTTAGTATAATGAAGTGAGGAATAAATTTAGACGAAAAAGGTGAAAACTATGGCATTTGAAACAAGCGCAACGATTTCAGGAAGTAAATACAAATACAAACTAAACCCAAGTGCAAAGCGCTACACATTACGTGATAACGGGTTCACAGAAACACAATCAGGGAACTTTCAATTAATTCGCCCGTTAGAAGCAACACCGCAAAGTAATGAAGGGTTTAAACTGAAAATTACGGTTTCTAAAGATATTAAAACATTAAAAATGTCTATCACAACGGCGAATGGATTACGCTCTGTGAATATTTTTAAAGACGCAAACCATGAATTAAATCAAGAAAAATTTTATTTTCTAATGGACGGGATGATTGACCGCGGTGTGTTTGTGAAAGAAGAAATTTAAATTAAATGAATTGGTCGATAAAGAGGGCATGCTTTTTGTCGGCTTTTTTCATGGTGGAGAAAATTAAAGAAGAATTACAGCAAACCCTTGATAATTAAGCGAAAAAATAGAGGCTTTTGGTTATACTTATAGGTAAAGACACTTTCGTTAGGGGAAAGTTAGAGCATAAGTTTTCATTTATCGAAAATTGGGGGGATTTTGATGAAGTGGGATTTGAGAAATAGGGCGATTTTTTGTGTTGTCGTGCTTTTTTTGACTGTGGCAATATCAGAAAGAGCAACTGCAGAAGAAATGAGTTGGCAATTTATAGAAAACGAGAACTTAAAACACATACATTATATTCAGTCCTCAAGGGTTCCTGAAGAGCAAATAGATGCTTTTGCAACAAACATTGGTGAAACAGTAAGTTTTCAGTGGAACGTTCATTTACCGGAGAATTTTGCGGAAATACAAACAAATCAGCAAGGCAATCGCACGTTTTTTTATCAAGCATTGGAGTTGAAATTAAAAAACGAGTCGGCATTAGAGCTTATTTCAATTAACAAAATAGAAATAGTTAAAGAGAATCAAATGCTTTTTGAGGAAAGTGTTGCTAATTTTTCTATGCTTTCTAGTGTCAAGACATTATCGAATGTTCCGATAAAAATCAAAGGAACAAAAGAAGGGCTTTCTCTTTCGATATTGTCGAAATCTTTTTCCTCTCAAACGGAGGCTGGTTTAAAGGAACTGGAGGGAAGTTTTTTATGTCTTACTGGAGAGGTAAAGCTTACGCAAAAGGCGCAGTCAGATATAGCGTATAGCGGGGAGTTGAATTATGTACAGCAAACTTTCAATGGAGTAGAACAAGTATTAAGTATGGATACAGAGGCATTGACTACTTTTGGACGTAAATTTGTCACAGTAGATGGTTCAACAAATAAAATTATTAATGAAAAGCAATCTACATTTGTCGTGAAGAATATGAATATCAATTCCAAAAACTTTGAAAAATATTTATTTTATGATGAAAAAGCGCAGCAAATGAGGTGGTTGGAAGATATACATGATGAGCAGATTACACTTTTTTCTCCTGATAATAAAATGCAGCAAGGAAAATTTGAGATCACAGGGTTGTCTGGAAATTATGAATTAGTGGAGCTTTCTTCTCCGCATGAGTATCTATTAATGGAAACAGGAATTCCTTTTGAAGCGAATCAGGGCACCTATGAACAAAGTGCGGGTTCAACGGATTATGAGGAGATAAACGGGAAAAAAGCGAGTGAAGCAAGACAAATATTAGTAAGCTTTCACACAAGTTCTTTTCCATTGATGGATGGGAGTACACTAGAATTTTCTACAATTATTTTAATTGGTCTATGTTTCATTTTGCTTATTTGTAGATGTATGATTTCATTTAGAGAACGAAAGGTAAACTAGATAATCAAATTTTTTCAGATATATTTATTAAATGAGCAATCGATTATAAAATAATGATAAAATAGTTGAAAAACTATTTTCTATGGGGTAATATAATGACATAAACTTTTCATATATCTCTTCTTCCTCAAACGAGAGCGGTCTTCCCATCCGCTCTCGTTTACTTTTTTTATTCAAAATTAAAATGGACGTTCTATATCATATAACTTTCCAAGATCTGCATAGGTCATTCCCGCAAGACGTGCGACTGGTTTTAACTTTTCAGGAATGATATATTGTTTATCTTCATTAAATACTTCCTTATCAAAATAATAATCCGTAATTTCTAAAATAAGTAGGTCAGAAACAACATAACCCTGTGTAGTAACGGGAATGTGTTGGTGTAACTTGGCTTCAAAACGAATCGGCGCATTTTTAATTGCGGGAACAGCGACATGTTTACTTTCGGTGGTTTCTATGCCAGTTAAGTCAATCTCTGATAATTGTGGAGGCAAACTTGCTGCCGTTTGATTCATTTCTAAAACATTTTTATCATTGACAATGTGAATAACGGCTTCTCCAGTTTCTAAAATGTTTCTAGCGGTATCTTTTGGACCATTGCCTCCACTTAAAATAGAAAGAGAAATAAATCCCGGAGCAATAATATTAAAAAATGAGAAAGGTGCGGCATTTATCACACTTCCGTCAGTATTTTGCGTAGTAACCCAAGCGATAGGTCGAGGGACAATGGAACCTGTCAAAAACTTATAGGCTTGCATAGGGTGTAGCTCGTTAGCTGAAAAATGAATCATATAATTTTCTCCTTCTTTACAGAGCTAAGAGGAATGCTTCAGAAATGATGGAAAATAAGAAAATCAATTGAAGGTGCTTTCTGCCTTTGATTGATTTTTGTTTTTCCATTGATTTTTATTCCCTCGTGCTCGACTTCTTTACAGAGCTAAGAGGAAGGATTCAGAACTAGCTTTCTATTCCTCATGCTCAATTTCTAGTGATAAATGAAGACGACAGACAAACGCCTGCCGCCTTTTTATCGAAAAATTATTTACGTACTTTGTTTGCATCACTTGTATCTAGTGGACGAAGTTTTGCAGCAGTTGCGGCTTTGACCGCTTCATCACCAGGGAATAAATGTGGTGGGAGGCTTAATTCTTCGCCCGCTGTTGCTTCAGGTTCATCTACCCAGAAACCAGGGCCGTCTGTCGCAATTTCAAATAGAACTTGAGGAGCGACTTGGAAATATTCAGAAGCGAAGTAGAAACGGTCAACTAACCCAGAATCTGGGAAGCGGAATTTTTCTAAACGTTCAATCCAATAGCTCAATCCCTCTTTACTACCGACACGTAAGGCTAAGTGGTGGATATTTCCGTATCCTTGCCAAGCAACAGGTTCATCTGGTTGATAATCAACGATGATTGAAGCACCCGTTCCTCCTTCACCGATTTCATAAAGGGTTAAACTACCCTCTTCATCTGTTTTTCGGAAGCCCAATACATCAGATAATACGAGGTTCATGTGTTCTAAGTTATTAACTACTACGGTCACTGCCCCTAAGCCGAAAATCGCATGTTGTTTATCCACATTTGACTTAGACCAAGGAGTTCCTCCAGCCACCCCAACGTTTTTTTCATCGGAAATAATGCGGTAGTGTTGATCGTCAAAATCGACAAATTCAAACGATTTCTTACCGAAAAATTCATGAATTTCTCCATGCTTTACACCGTATTTATCAAAACGAGCAATCCAGTAATCAACAGAAGTATCTGTTGGTACACGGAAAGAAACACGGTCGATATTGTTTGTTCCCTTTGTGCCCTTTGGAATACCGGGGAAATCAAAGAACGTCATGTCTGTCCCAGCCACCCCATTTTCATCTGTAAAATACAAATGGAAGGTTTCATAATCATCTTGGTTGACTGTTTTTTTCGCAAGGCGTAGACCTAAGATATTCGTGAAGAAATCATAAATCTTTTGTGCGCTCGATGTAATAGCTGTTACGTGGTGTAGCCCTTTTAGTGCGTAATCTTGGTTAATTTCAAAATCCATGGTATTCCCTCCAAATTTATGTGAATTATTTTTTATATAACTTACTAAAAGTAAGTATAAAGACTTCCACAAAAAAAGTAAATGAATCTGCTTAGGCGAAATTAATATCTAATTCAACAGGACAATGGTCACTTCCCATAATCTCTGGTAAGATTTTTGCATCGATGATTTTGTCTTTTATATCCTCACTCACTACAAAGTAGTCAATCCGCCACCCAGCGTTGTTCTTACGAGCGTTGAATTGATAGCTCCACCAGGAATAAGCACCTTCTACTTCGGGATATTTGTAGCGGAAAGTATCAATAAAGCCAGCTGCTAATAGCTCGCTGAACTTTGCCCGTTCTTCTGGTGTGAAGCCAGAATTTTTTTGATTTGTTTTCCAGTTTTTTAAATCAATATTTTCATGAGCAACGTTTAAATCACCGCACATAATGACTGGTTTCTTTTTTTTCAGCTCAGATAGATAGGTGCGGAAATCATCTTCCCATTCTTCGCGGTAAGAAAGACGAGTTAAGTCACGCTTTGAGTTAGGGGTGTAGCAGGTGATGAAGTAGAAGTCCTCATATTCAAGGGTAATGAGACGTCCTTCATTGTCGTGCTCTTTTTTGCCCATACCGTAAGTCACGTTTAAGGCAGGCTTTTTCGCCCAAATTGCCGTGCCAGAGTAGCCTTTTTTCTCAGCATAATTCCAATATTCCGTGTAACTGGGGAAATCAATTTCAATTTGTCCCTCTTGTAATTTTGTTTCTTGAACACAGAAGAAGTCTGCATCTAATTCTTTAAAAATCTCTTCAAATCCCTTTTTCTGCACGGCACGTAAACCGTTAACATTCCATGAAATCATTTTTAACATATTGATAATTTCTCCTTAATGACAAAGCTATAAAATGTCTACAACCCGTCTGAATCTTAATGTCTTAATTTTATCGCGAAATAGATTTATTCCCAAACATAAGGTTCTACATGGTAGAATAAATGAGAAGTTATCCCCCTAGTTTTTCTAGTTATAGAAAAAGGCTTTAATAAAATAGGACAGAAGCAACAAATAAAGAAAGAGGTGTGTTCACATGAAGCGGAAAGTCGGAGTGATTGGTGTTGGAAATATTTCACAAAAAGCCTATTTACCTATTTATACCGAATATCAGGATAAATTTGATTTTATTATCAGTTCTCGGAGCTTAGAAAAGGCGGAAAGGATTCGTTCCCAATACAAATTTTCTAAAGCAGTGGAGGGAATCAAAGGGTTGCTTCACGAGGGGATAGAGATTGCTTTCGTGCATAATGCCACACAAGCCCATTTTGAAACGTGTAAAGAGTTGTTAAATGCTGGCATCCACGTTTTTGTAGATAAGCCAATTAGTCAAAATTTACTAGAGGTGGAAGAGTTACAGACATTAGCGAAAAAACAAAATAAATTGTTTATGACGGGATTTAATCGACGGTTTGCGCCAATGACGGAACAATTGAAAAAAATTGAAGGGAAGAATACCTTATTTCTTTCAAAAAATCGAGTGAATGACGAACATACGACAGATTGGGTGATTTATGACCTGTTCATTCATCCGCTAGATACGGCGTTTTATTTGCTAGATGATGAGGTAGTGAGGGTGAAATCCTCGATTGTTGAAAAGGCAGGAAAATTACAACGAGCAATGATTCATCTGGAAACGGCGACTACGACTGCAATTGTCTCCATGAATTTAAAGGCGGGTGCAAATCAGGAAACGTTTGAAGTACAAGCGGGCGGAGGCACGTATCGTGTGGAAAATTTAAACCGACTCACTTCATTTGAAAATGGAAAAACAGCCGTGACAGAATTTGACGATTGGACGCCAACTCTTGAAAAACGTGGCTTTTCACCAATGGTTAAGACTTTCTTACAAGCAGTTGACACATTTGAGGAGGAAGAAAATTCCTCGCTTGAAATGTTTGAAAAAATCTTACGCCAAGAAAAAGTGCACCAAAGTCATGAGCTTTGTGAGCAAATGTTAAGAACACATATTAGACATCAGTTGTAAACTAGAAATTTTTAGGTAGTAATGATAAAATAGACAACGTTGAAATTGATGAAAAAAGGAGTGCCAGTCATGGCTCAAAAGAGTTTATTAAAAGAAGAAGTGACCAATGCTTTAGATGGAATAAAAATTTTATTTGATGAACCATTAAAACATTTCACCTTTACAAAAGTCGGTGGGCCAGCAGATGCCTTAATCTTCCCGAAAAATGCGGGAGAAGTTCGTCGGGTGGTTTCCTATGCAAAAGAAAAAAATATTCCATGGCTTGTACTGGGCAATGCGAGTAATCTTATTGTTCGTGACGGTGGAATTCGTGGTTTTGTGCTAATGTTGACCGATATGACCGAGGTTAAGGTGGAAGGGTATACTATCGAGGCGCAAGCAGGAGCAAAGCTAGTTGATACAACCTATATCGCTTTAGATCATTCGTTAGCAGGTTTTGAGTTTGCTTGTGGCATTCCAGGTTCCGTGGGTGGTGCAGTTTATATGAATGCTGGAGCATATGGTGGGGAAATCAGTGATATTTTCGCCAGTGCTAAGATTTTACTTGAAGATGGAACGATTGAAACTTGGGGAAGAGAAGCGATGAAGTTTGGCTATCGTCATAGCGCAGTTCAGGATAAATTGGCTATCGTATTAAGCGCAAAATTCTCTTTAACGACCGGCGACCATGAAGTGATTAAAGCACAAATGGATGAGTTAACAACGCTTAGAAAGTTAAAACAGCCCTTAGAATATCCGTCTTGTGGCTCGGTATTCAAACGTCCAGTGGGCTACTTTACTGGAAAATTGATTCAAGATGCAGGACTTCAAGGATTAAAATGGGGTGGTGCTCAAATCTCAGAAAAACATGCGGGCTTTATTGTGAATGTTGATAATGCTACTGGGACAGACTATGAAGAATTGATTGGGCATATCATCAAAGTGGTGAAAGAAAAATTTGATGTGGAGTTACAGCCTGAGGTTCGGATTATTGGAGAAAATTTTGAAAGCTGATTTTTAATCGGCTTTTTGTTTTACTCGAGAAATTATTAACGACTGTTCGCTAAAGTTCTTTTTTAAGCATATTTTAAAACGAATTTTATTGAAAATTGAAGTTATTTACAAAAAATACGAACAATAAATCGAATTTCTATCTATATCATTCATTTATTGATATACTGAATTCCATTTATAAATTATTTTTTTGAAAATGAAATGGAGGAAATGGAATTGGAAAACAAATGGGTGAGAGCTGCAATCCCAGCATTATTGATACACATGAGTATTGGTACTGTTTATTGCTGGTCGGTTTTCAAAGCAACAATTGCGACACAAATCAACTCGTCACCTGCAAAAGTAGAATGGGGATTTAGTATCGCTATTTTCTTTTTAGGAATGTCGGCAGCATTTGGCGGTCGTTTTGTTGAAAAAAATATAAAAAAGGCTTCTTTCGCTTCGATGATTTTTTTCGTGGCAGGTTTGCTTGGTACAGGGCTTAGCATTCACTTTAAATCTTTATTAGGAATTTATCTTTCTTATGGCGTGATTATGGGGATTGGCTTAGGGATTGGCTATCTTACGCCAGTGAAGAATCTCATGTTATGGTTTTCTAAACATAAGGGGTTAGGGACTGGACTTGCTGTGGCAGGGTTTGGCTTAGCAAAAGTTGTAGCGACACCGCTTATGGAAAAACTATTGCTCTCAGTTGGTTTGGTGAAAATGTTTTATATTCTTGCTTGCTTTTATGCGGTGCTCATGTTTATCGCTTATTTATTGATACAACGTCCCGCAGATTACAAGCCGAGTCCAGAATCTAGTCAAATAAAGAAAGCAACGATTTTAAAGCAACCTCTATTTATTTCTATTTGGTTTATTTTTTACTTAAACATCACTTGTGGGTTGGCGTTAATTTCCCAAGAAAAGGATATTCTACACGTGGTGCTTGAGCAAAAAGGATATAGTGAAACAACAATTATCGGTTGGATTGCCGTTGTTCTTTCTTTGGATGCGTTGTTTAACGCGTTTGGTCGCCTTGGATACTCGAGTCTTTCTGATAAGTTGAAAAATCGTGATACCTCTTATCGTATTTTACTGGCGGCAGAGGTTCTAGTAACCTTACTTGTGGTTGTGACAGGGGCGATTGATAATGGATTTATACCGATTATTTTATTGATGTTGTTTGTGGTGAATGCAAGCTATGGGGGTGGATTTTCAACCCTTCCAGTTTTACTTGAACAATATTTTGGTATGAGCAATATTTCTATGATTCACGGGTTGGCGTTGTCGGCTTGGGCATTTGCGGGACTTTCGGGCAATCAACTTTCTTCCCTTATTGTGAATAAACTACAATTATCTTATGGAATTGTTATCGTGGTTATTTTCGTGCTTTATCTTCTCGCTTTTGTTTTGATGATTTTAAGTCGTAAGTTGAAGCCAGTTAAATTATAAGAAATACAAATTGCGTGGAGGTTCATCTTTGCTTTCGCGTGATTTTTTATTTTGTTTAAGGATTGTGAAATAAAGCTTTCTGAAAATTCACTTTTTTATGACAAGCCTTTGAAAATCGTTTATACTTAGAAAAAAAGAATAAAGGAGTAGTTTCTCTATGAATTATATTAGTACACGTGGCAATGCGCAAAGTGTGAGTGCAAGTCAAGCGGTGATTAATGGAATTGCCCCAGATGGTGGACTTTATGTGCCAGAAAGTTTTCCAGCACTTGATTTAGATTTTGACCGATTAAAAGACTTGAGCTATCAAGAAATTGCTAATGAAATTTTTTCCGCTTTTTTTACAGATTATACAGAAGAAGAGATTGCAGCGATTGTTGCGGGTTCTTACGGGGAACAGTGGGACGATGATACGATTGTCCCGATTCATCAAGAGGGAAATAAATTCTATTTAGAACTCTTTCATGGACCGACCATTGCTTTTAAAGATATTGCTTTACAGGCATTGCCTAGACTTCTTTCTACTGCTGCCAAAAAACATGGATTAAAGTCTAAATTATTAATATTAGCAGCAACCTCTGGAGATACTGGAACGGCGGCAATGGCTGGGTTTGGCGATGTTCCTGGAACGGAAATCGTCGTTTTCTATCCAGAAGTCGGCGTTAGTGAAATTCAAAAGCAACAAATGATTACGGAAGCGGCGAAAAACGCTCATGTCATTGCGATTACAGGAAATTTTGATGATGCACAAACCGCTGTAAAAACCTTATTTGCAGATGATGAACTAGGCAAAGAATTAGCAGCAGGGAAGTTTCAATTTTCTTCGGCTAATTCAATTAACATTGGGCGTCTGATTCCACAAATCGTTTACTACATTTATGGTTATGCGCAATTAGTAAAATCTGGGGCTATTAAAGCTGGAGATGAAATTGATATTGTGGTGCCAACTGGAAACTTTGGCAATATCATGGCGAGCTACTATGCTTCAAGAATTGGCTTACCTGTTCGAGAGTTTATTGTCGCTTCTAATGAAAATAATGTATTGACAGATTTCTTTAATACAGGAGTTTATGATAGAAAACGTCCATTTACGGTTTCTACCTCTCCAGCTATGGATATTTTAGTTTCTAGTAATTTGGAACGGTTGCTTTATTTTGCGAGTGATGCGACTGAGGTGGCAAATTACATGGAGGATTTAACTGAAAAGGGAAGTTACACAGTTAGTCCAGAAGTTCGTGAAAATTTAGCAAAATTCAAAGCTGGATTTGCGAGTAATGAAGAAGTAGCAGCTACGATTAAGGAAGTGTTTGAGGACACTCACTATCTTCTTGATCCACATACCGCAGTTGCTAGATTTGTTGCTCCAAGCTTTGATGACGGAACGGTGCAATTAATTGCTTCGACAGCAAGTCCGTTTAAATTCCCACAAACAGTGCTAGAAGTTTTAGGGGAATCTGCAAAACACGAACGCGTTGCACTTGATCAGCTTGCGCTGATTTCTGGAGTGCCTGTTCCTGAGCAGGTGGCAAAACTATTTACGAAAGAAGTCCGGCATACGCTTGTGATTGACCCTGAAGAAATTAAAGAAACATTAAAAGAAACGATTTTATAGAAAAAAGACAACCAAACCTGTTTTGAGGCTGGGACAAAACTAGCTTCTCAATAAGAAATAGGGTGTGGATAACTTCCGATGAAACTTGGAAAATGTTATCCACACCCTATTTCTGTTAATTAACGACAAAAAGAACGCGAA